>JANYAU010000048.1 GCA_025361165.1 Betaproteobacteria bacterium
CCACCGCCGCCGTCGTCACTCCAAACCGATCGCTCGGGGGGCAGGTTCTCCTGATAAAAGAATTCGGGCTTGCCGTCGCTCGCGCGTTTTCCCGCGTTATCAATATTTACGACGGCGATGCCTTCGGGCATCGTAAGCGGAGCCTCAGGCACCCCTTTCAATACCCGGCCCATATAACTCATCCACATCGGCAGTGCGGCCTGGGCGCCGGTTTCGTTGCCGCCCAGCGTGCGCGGCTGATCAAAGCCGATCCACGCTACCGCGACCAAGCCGGGATTGAAGCCGCAAAACCAGGCATCGACTTGATCGTTGGTGGTGCCGGTTTTGCCCGCCAAGTCGCCGCGCCCCAGTTGCATAGCACGCGCTGCAGTGCCGAAACGCACCACATCCTTCATCATTGAGGTCATGATGAAGGCGTTGCGTGCATCAATGGCGCGCTCCGCCGACTCACCTGCCCGCACTGGATTAGCCCGGGCCAATACTTTGCCGCGCGCATCGAGAATGCGCTCTATATAGTAGGGATTGACGCGATACCCGCCGTTGGCAAACACGCTATAGGCGCTCGCCATCTGGAATGGTGTGACCGAGCCCGCGCCCAAGGCCATGGTGAGATACGGCGGGTGTTGTTCGGCATTGAAGCCAAAGCGCGTAATGTAATCTTGGGCGTAACGCGTACCGATGGTTTGTAAAATACGGATCGACACCAGATTTTTAGATTTGACAAGTCCGATGCGCATGCGGATCGGACCGGCATAGGTGCCTTCATAGTTTTTCGGCTCCCATAACTTACCGCCGGTTTGTGCGGGGTCGAGCACCAGCGGCGCATCATTAATTATCGTAGCCGGCGTCAGGCCTTTTTCCAGCGCGGCGGAATAAATAAAGGGTTTAAAGCTAGAACCCGGTTGGCGCCAGGCTTGAATCACGTGGTTGAATTTGTTGCGTCCATAGTTGAAGCCGCCGACCAGGGCGCGAATCGCGCCATCTGCCGGACTCATCGACACCAGCGCCGCTTCGACCTGCGGTAATTGCGCCACTTGCCAGCGTCCTTTGACATCTTTGCTAACCCGAATCACTGCACCGGGCTTGAATTTCGATTTTCCGGTTTTGTCGGCGAGCGTTCTTTGCGCCATGGCCAAACCTTCGCCGCTGATATCTAAGAAGCCCTCGTTTTTCGCGAACACCTTGACCAGCTTAGGACTGGTAGAAAGTACTAAGGCCGGGGTCAGATCGCTCGCCTCATCGAAATCTTGCAACAACTCCTCTAGCGCGTCTTCTTTCCGCACCCCCCTGGGCGGTAATTCAAGCTGCTCCTCCGGCCCACGCCAGCCGTGACGCCGGTCATAATCCAACACACCTTGGTGCACTGCTTGATTCGCCGCCTCCTGATCGAGCTTGCGCACGGTTGTGACAATTTTGAAGCCATTAGTATAAGTGGCATCACCATAACGCTCGACCATGAGCTGGCGCGCCATTTCCGCCACAAAGTCGCCCGGTACTTCAGCGATCGTTACATCATGGCGAACATGCAGTTTATCCTGGAGTGCGGCTTGGTACTCCCCGGGAGAAATAAATTTGAGATCGAGCATACGCCCCAGCACGTAGTGCTGGCGCTTAATGGCTTGCGTTGGGTTCGCCACTGGATTATTGCGCGACGGCGCCTTAGGCAATCCGGCCAGAATGGCCATTTCGGCTACCGAAAGCTTATCCAGCGGTTTGCCGAAATAAGTCTGAGACGCCGCGGCAAAGCCGTAGGCGCGTTGACCTAGGTAAATTTGATTGATATAAAGCTCAAGAATCTGGGTCTTGCTCAAATTGTGCTCGATTTTGAACGACATGAGCACTTCGTTGAACTTGCGGGTAAGGGTTTTTTCCGGCGACAGGAAGAAATTACGCGCCACTTGCATGGTAATGGTACTGGCGCCCTCATGCGCGCCGCCCCTCGTGACATTAGCCAGCGCCGCCCGCACCACCCCCATGTAATCTACGCCGCCATGCTCAAAAAACCGGTCATCCTCTGCCGCTAGAATGGCTTGCACGAGTTTTTTCGGTACGGCCGCATATTTCACAACCAAGCGCCGCTCTTCTCCAAACTCGCCCAGCAACGCCCCATCAGTGGTATAAATGCGTAGTGGCAGCTTCGGCTGATAATCGGTCAATACATCCAACGCAGGGAGCGCGGGATATGACAGCACTGCGGCAAGCACTGCGACCAATATAAATAGGGCGATGACAAAAGCGAAAAACTTGATTGGCGGCAGCCACCAGCGTTGCGTCATGAAAATTCTACTAAACGTTTTTGGATAAGCTGTGCAGTTTAAACGGGGGGCCGGGCTAACGCCAATTATGAAACGCTTTCACGGCTTAAATCCTACGCAAGCGGCATTAAATTTTCTTTAACTCGGCCTGCTAGTATCAAACTTGGGCCATTATAGCCGCTATAGAGAAGTCGGGCGAGATGAAAAAAACGCTTTACACGCTATATGGTTGTTGCTAGGATTTAACGTGAATTATATTAAGTTCGGCTAACCCGCCCAAATTGAAAGGGATTTTGACTTGCTAGCCAACCTGTTCCAAACCAAGTCCCCGCTGCTAATCGGCGTGGATATCAGCTCATCCGCTGTGAAAATGGTGGAAATCGAGCAAGCAGGCAAAAACCTGCTGCGGGTCGAGCGCTATGCGATCGAAAGCTTGCCCAAGGACGCGGTGACTGATGGCAACATCATGAACCTGGAAGCCGTGGCCGAAACCATGCGCCGGGCATGGAAACGTATGGGCACGCGAGCTAAGCATGTGGCGATGGCGCTCCCTGCCGCCGCCGTGATCACCAAAAAAATCATCGTCCCCGCCGGCTTGCGTGAAGACGAGCTCGAAGCCCAAGTCGAAACCGAGGCCAACCAATATATTCCGTTCGCCCTAGATGAGGTGAATCTAGACTTTCAAGTGCTGGGGCCCTCCCCCAGCGGACCAGAGGACGTGGAAGTCCTCATCGCGGCCTCGCGCAAAGAAAAAGTTGAAGACCGTGTCGCGGCAGCGGAAAGCGCCGGACTAAAAGCATTGGTCATGGATGTGGAGTCCTTCGCCACCCAAACTGCCTGCGAGATGGTGGCACAGCAATTACCCAACG
Source organism: Betaproteobacteria bacterium (assembly GCA_025361165.1). Taxonomy (GTDB): domain Bacteria; phylum Pseudomonadota; class Gammaproteobacteria; order Burkholderiales; family Thiobacteraceae; genus RBG-16-58-11. The sequence continues at coordinate 3,125 of JANYAU010000048.1, forward strand.
CCGGGCGCGAGCAAACCATCGCGGTAGTCGATATTGGCGCATCAATGATGCATATCAATGTGCTGCACAACAGCCAGTCGATCTATATGCGCGAGCAAACCTTTGGCGGCAATCAGTTGACGCAAGAAATTCAGCGGCGCTATAGCCTCTCTTCGGACGAAGCCGAAATTGCCAAGCGCCAAGGCGGGCTACCCGAGAATTACGAATCAGAAGTGCTGCAGCCCTTTATGGATACGCTGGCACTGGAAGTGGCGCGGGCAATTCAATTCTTTTTTTCATCCAGCCAGTTTAATCGCGTCGACCACATTTTGCTGGCCGGCGGCTGCGCCATGATTCCGGGGCTGGACGAGATTGTCGCCACCCGCTCTCAATCCAGCACCATGATTGCCAACCCCTTCGCCAGCATGGCGCTGTCGTCCCGCATCAAGCCCAAACAGCTGACCCTGGATGCCCCGGCGTTGCTGATCGCTTGCGGACTGGCCATGCGGAGGTTCGACAAATGATCCGCATCAATCTGCTGCCACACCGTGAAGAGAAACGCCAAGCCCAAAAACGACAAATGGGCGTCATCGCCGGCGGCGTGGTCATTCTCGGTGTATTAACGGTTTTGCTCGGCTACACCGTTATCGCCAAAATGATCGGGGACCAAAAAGGGACCAATGATTACTTCAAGGGCGAAATCGCGAAGCTAAACGATCAAATTCAGGAAATCAAAGCCCTCAAGGAAAAGACCAACGCCTTGCTGGATCGGAAAAAGGTTGTGGAAGATCTTCAAGCCAACCGTTCCGAGTCGGTACATTTACTCGATCAATTGGTACGGCAGCTCCCAGAGGGTATTTATCTCAAGGCGGTCAAACAAACCGGAAAAGTGATCAACATACAGGGTTACGCCCAATCCAACGCTCGGGTTTCGACCTTAATGCGTAATCTCGAAGCCTCGCCTTGGCTGGAGGCGCCCGACCTGGTCGAGATCAAATCGGTAACCGTAAATAACTTGCGCGCCAATGAATTCAGCTTGAACGTCAAGCTCTCTGGCCCACAAAAGTCTGAGCCGGCCACTTCCGCGAAGCCTAAGGACAAAAAGCCATGAGCCTAGCCGACGACATTAACAATCTATCGCTGAAAAATATTGGCGCATGGCCGACGCCCATTAAGGCTGGCGCCATGCTGCTGCTGTTCGCCGCATTGCTGCTGGCTGGTTATTGGTTCGTTTGGAAGGACCAGTTCGACGCCCTGGATCAGGCGCGGCAAGAAGAGGTCAAGCTACGCGCGGAGTTCTTGGATAAGAAAAAACAATCCGTGAACTTGGATTTGTATCGCCAACAAGTCAAGGAAATCGAGCAAGCCTTCGGCGCGCTGGTGCGGCAACTGCCGAACAAGTCGGAAATGGATGCGCTCCTGACTGATATCAACCAAGCCGGCTTGGGCCGCGGCTTGGAATTTGAATTATTCAAGCCCGCCCCCCAGGAAACGGTGAAAGACTTTTACGCCGAGCTGCCCATTACTATCCGGGTCAGCGGCACGTATCACGACCTGGGACGGTTCGCGAGCGACGTAGCGCAACTACCGCGCATTGTTACCCTCAACGATATCTCTATCACCCAAAACCCGGCGGGTAATTTGATCATGGACGCAACGGCCATGACCTACCGTTACTTGGATGAAGAAGAAGTGACTAAAAACAAGAAAGCCGCTAAGGACAAAGGGGGCAAGAAATGAAGAAAACAGCCCTTTTACCGTTGCTGATTGTGCTTGCCTCATGTAGCGGCGGCGACGATCCGCATACCTTCGTGGCCAACGCGGGCAAAGACTTACGCGGCAAGGTCGACCCCTTGCCCGAAGTTAAACCGTATGAACCTTTTGCTTATACCGCCACCGATTTGCCCGACCCCTTCAAACCGCGCAAACTCGCCCCGCCACCCGGAAGTAGCAAGGCAGGCGGAATACAGCCGCCGCGCGACCACGTCAAGCAAGCGCTGGAAAACTACCCGCTTGAAGCGCTAAAAATGGTGGGGACGCTGCAGCAAAACAAAATGGTCTACGCCTTGGTCAAAACACCGGACAACACGCTGTACCGCGTCAAACAAGGCAATTATATGGGCCAGAACTTCGGCATCATTACGCAAATCACCGATACCGAAATTAAAATTACCGAAATCATCCAAGACAGCGGCGGCGACTGGACTGAACGTAATACCAGCCTTGGCTTAGTCGACGAATCCACCCAGCAGACCCCGAAGAAATAGCAGGAGCGCCCTTATATGAATACCCGTATGCGCCTTCAATCCGCCTTCCATCATATGCTGGCGGTTTTCTCTCTCCTCGCGCTTTCGCCATGCGCGCTGGCCCAAGAAAACGCAAGTAACGCCAACGAAATTACCGGCGTCGACTATGTCGTGCAACAAGGCGGCAAAGTCGTCGTTAAAGTGGCCCTCAAGCAAGCGCTGCAAACCCCGCCCGCCGCCTTCACTATCAGCAATCCGCCGCGCATCGCGCTGGATTTCATGAATACCGGTAACCAGTGGGGGAAAAACAGCCTCTCCATCAACGAGGGCGCGCTACGCAGCCTCAACGTGGTGCAAGCTGGCAATCGGACCCGCTTGGTGCTCAATTTGTCACGTACCACCACCTATGAAACCCGGATGGAGGGCAACAGCTTCATCATTGCGGTGCAGGGCGGCCCGGCTTCTGCGGTCATCGCCAACAACACGGCTCAATTCGCCGAATCCAAGGATGCGAATAAAAGCCATAGCCTGCGCGATGTCGATTTCCGCCGCGGCAAGAACGGCGAAGGCCGCATTATCGTGGACCTTTCCGATACCAATACTGGGATTGATATTCGCCAGCAAGGCAAATCCCTGGTGATCGATTTCCTTAATACTGCGGTGCCCCGTAATTTGGAGCGGCGTATGGATGTCACCGATTTCGGTACGCCCGTATTGTCGGTTGACACCTTTACTCAAGGCAGCAACGCACGCATTGTGGTTGAGCCTAAAGGCGAGTGGGAGCATTCGGCTTATCAAAGCGATAAGCAGTTTATTGTCGACGTCAAACCCGTTGTGGAAGACCCCTCCAAGAGCAATCGCGCCAAAAAATTTACCGGCGAGAAACTTTCTCTTAACTTCCAAAACGTCGAAGTGCGCGCCGTGCTACAAGTCATCGCCGATTTCACTGGCCTCAACATCATCACCAGCGACACCGTCACGGGCAACCTCACGCTGCGGCTGAAAGATGTCCCCTGGGATCAGGCGCTCGACATCATTCTGCAAAGCAAAGGCTTGAGTATGCGCAAGAACGGCACGGTGGTCTGGATCGCGCCGTCTGACGAGCTCGCCACCAAAGAAAAACTGGAGCTCGAATCCAAACAGCAGATCTTGGATTTGGAGCCGCTGCATACTGAAACTTTCCACATGAGGTTCCAGCGGGCTGAAAATTTCGTCAAGATTTTGACCGATGACAAACAGCGCATTCTTTCCAAACGCGGTAGCGCCGTCATTGATGCGCGAACCAACACCCTGTTTATCCAGGATACGCCGACTAAGATGGATGAAATTCGTAATCTCATCGCTCAAGTCGACATTCCCGTGAGACAAGTAATGATCGAATCGCGCATTGTCGAGGCGAGCGATACCTTTAGCAAAAATCTCGGGGTGCGCCTCGGGGTAAACCAAGCAGGGAAGGGTTGGTCAGCCAGCCACGGCGGTAATTACCGCACCGTCGTGGGTGGCCAAATCGAGGCGCCCGGCTACCAAACGGGCCAAGCCTTGGATGTCCCCACCTTTAACAACCAAGCCCTGAACGTCAACATGGCCGCCGGGACCCTGGGTGGGGTTCGCGCCGGAGCGCTTTCATTTGTTTTGTTCAACGCCGCGAGATCCGTCTTCCTTAATCTCGAGATTTCCGCTCTGCAAGCAGACGGCCGGGGTAAGATCATCTCCAACCCGCGCGTGGTCACATCGGATCAAACGGAAGCCACCATCGAACAGGGTACGGAGATTCCCTACCAACAAGCCACCAGCAGCGGCGCTACCAGCGTTTCATTCAAAAAGGCTTCGCTCAGCCTGAAAGTGAAACCGCAAATCACACCGGACGATAACGTGATCATGGATCTGAAGGTCAACAAGGATAGCCGTGGCCAGGACACTGCCGCCGGCCCCGCCATCGACACCAAACAGATCAGCACCCAAGTGCTGGTGGAAAATGGAGGTACTGTAGTTATCGGCGGCATCTACACTCAAGATGAGCGTACTACCGTCACCAAGGTACCCTTGTTTGGCGATATCCCCGTCTTAGGCAACCTGTTCAAAAACACCCAAAAGCGCGACGATAAGACCGAGCTGTTGATCTTCGTCACGCCGCGCATCCTCAAAGACACGCTCAACTTGCGCTAATCCGCGCATCGCGGTCTAACGTTAATTCCGCTAAAATTGCCCGTCTTATGTCTAAGACGGGCAATATTTTTTTGGTCGGCCTGATGGGCGCGGGCAAAACCACCATCGGCAAGCTGCTCGCCAAGCGCTTGAAGAAAACCTTTATCGATTGCGATCACGAGCTGGAGCATCGTACCGGCGTCAAAATCCCACTGATATTCGAACTTGAGGGTGAAGCCGGTTTTCGCGATCGCGAAGCTGCGTTAATTAAGGAGCTCACCCAACGCCCTGAGATTATTTTGGCGACTGGGGGCGGCGCGGTGTTACGCAAAGAAAATCGCGAAGCGTTGGCGCAAAACGGCACGGTGATTTACCTGAACGCCAAAGTCGAAGATTTATGGCTGCGCACCCAACACGATAAAAATCGCCCGCTGCTGCAAACTGCCGATCCCAAGGCCAAGCTCACCGAGCTCTACGCACAGCGCGATCCGCTGTATCGGGAAATAGCCGATATCGTCATCACTTCCGGACAACAAAACGTGCAACATGCCGCACGCGAAGTGGAGCGCCGCTTAAGAGAAATCCTGGCATAAGTTATACTGTTAGCCCATGCAAACCCTGACTGTCGCCCTGGGCGACCGCGCTTATCCCATCCACATCGGCAGCGGGCTGCTCACGCAGCCTGAGCTGATTCTGCCGCATCTCAAAATCAAACAGGCGGCGATTGTCACCAACACCACGGTGGCGCCGCTGTATCTCGAGCGCGTACAAAACGGGTTGATCCAGGCCGGGGTAAAAACTGTGCCCATCGTGCTACCGGATGGCGAAGCCTATAAAAACAACGCATCGCTAAATTGTATCTACGACGCCTTATTGCAACATCGCATCGAGCGCAAAGGCACCTTGATCGCGCTTGGCGGCGGCGTCATCGGCGATCTCACGGGATTCGCCGCCGCCACTTATTTGCGTGGCGTGCCGTTTATTCAGATTCCGACGACGCTACTCGCGCAAGTGGATTCTTCGGTCGGCGGCAAAACCGGCATCAACCATCCGCTCGGCAAGAACATGATCGGCGCGTTCTATCAACCGCAATTGGTGCTGGCCGACACGGATACGCTGAACACCTTGCCCGAGCGCGAGCTCTCCGCCGGTCTAGCCGAAGTCATCAAATACGGCCTGATTCGCGACCCGACATTTTTTGCCTGGCTGGAAGAAAATATGGATAAACTACTCGCACGCGACGAACCAGCGCTCGCCTATGCCATCCATCGTTCCTGCCAAAACAAAGCCGAAGTCGTGGCGGCGGATGAGCGCGAATCCGGTCAACGCGCGCTACTCAACTTCGGCCACACTTTCGGTCATGCGATCGAAGCGGGCATGGGGTATGGCGCGTGGCTGCATGGCGAGGCGGTGGGCACCGGCATGATTATGGCGGCGGACCTGTCGCAGCGCATGGGCTGGCTGCGCCCGGAGGAAATGCGCCGCGCGCGCGCGCTGATTACCAAAGCGCGGTTGCCGGATACCGCACCGAATCTTGGCAATGAAAAATATCTCGACCTCATGGGTTTGGATAAAAAAGTCGAGGGTGGGAAAATGCGTTTCGTTTTGCTCAAATCCATCGGTGAAGCCCTTGTCACCGAAGCGCCGAACGCGCAACTTCAAGCCACGCTCGCGGCGTGCACCGCGCATGGCTGAGCGCGCCGCCTACGCCGCCCAGGCCGAACATTCTCGCGGTCGCCGCTGTGCTGAGCCACCGCCCGCCGGGCGCACCGAATTTCAGCGCGACCGTGACCGTATCATCCACTCCACCGCGTTTCGCCGCTTGGAATACAAAACCCAAGTATTCGTGAATCACGAGGGCGATTTGTTTCGCACCCGGCTCACCCATTCGCTGGAAGTCGCCCAAATCGGCCGCGCCATCGCGCGCAGCTTAGGCTTGGATCAAGACCTGGTAGAAGCCATCGCTCTCGCGCATGACCTGGGCCATACACCCTTTGGCCACACCGGCCAGGACGCCTTGAATGCCTGCATGCAAGATCACGGCGGCTTCGAACACAATCTGCAATCGCTACGCGTGGTAGATAAACTGGAAGAGCGCTATGCGGAATTCGATGGCTTGAATCTCACCTTCGAAACGCGTGAGGGCATACTCAAACACTGTTCACTGCCTAACGCTAAATTGCTGGGCGAGATCGGCGAACGCTTCTTGAATAAACAACAACCCACGCTGGAAGCCCAAGTCGCCGACCTGGCGGATGCGATCGCCTACAATAATCACGATGTGGATGATGGGCTGCGCTCCGGGCTGATCGAGCTCGACCAACTCTCCCATGTCGCGGTGTTCGCGCGCCACCTGGATGAAGTCAAACAGCGCTACCCACAGCTCGCCGGGCGGCGCGTCATTCACGAAACCGTGCGCCGCATGATTAATACGCTGATTACCGATTTGGTGGCGCAGAGCACGAAAAATATCCAGCACGCGCATCCACACACGCTCGACGAGGTGCGCGCGGCGCCGCCATTGATCGGCTTCTCCGACTCTATCCATACCGAGCAACGCGAACTAAAGCATTTTTTGCGCACGCAGTTATATCAACACTACCGCGTCAATCGCATGAGCGGCAAAGCCCGGCGTATCATCAAAGCGCTGTTCGAGGCTTTCATGGACGACCCCAAGCTGCTACCGCCGCAATATCAAGATAAGGTGCGGCAAGATCAGGCGCGCACCATCGCCGACTATATCGCCGGCATGACCGACCGCTACGCCATGAAAGAATATCGCCGCTTGTTTTCCGTGGAAGAGCTGTGAGCGCTACGTCCACCATTCCGTGGTTGCCCACCACCAGCGCCCAGGAAATGCCGGAGCCCAATCTCGCGGAGCAAGTCGCGATGATGCTGCGCGCGGAACGCCAAGTCGTGATCCTCATCACCGGCCGCGACAGTGGGCGCATATCGGGGTTTCTGGCCGACTTAACACACGCGCTCTCTCATGGCGACTCGGTTTTACGCATCAAAACCGCGCTTGATGTGCCCGAACTTTTCGTCTTGCTCGCCGGGCAACTGGGTCTGCCGTCGCACAATTTGAGCCCGATGCAACTGGCCACCAAAGTCGGGGAACGGTTGGGAGAAAAAGCGCCCGCTGGCCACTTTGTACTGCTGTGTGAAAACGCTCAGCAATTTTCGGATGCTTTACTGGAGAGCATTCGGCAACTCAGCAACTATCCCATCAACATCGTGCTGTGTGGCCGGCCGTTGCTCCTGCGCCGACTCGCCCGCTCCACACTTTGCGCGCTTAAACAGCGCTTGAATTATCGTCTGAATTTGGACGAATCAAAGTTTACCGGCGCGTTCAAATGGTTGCTCACCCTTATCGTTTTTGGCGGCCTGGCTTATCTGGGCGCACGTTGGTTGGCCGAAACACCTACCCCAAAATCAAATAGCGTTCGTTCAATTTCCAGCAATGCGGCACCTTTAACGCAGAGCTCCCCGCAACTTATTGTCGCCGCGCCGCGTCCCGCCCCTTCCAACGATAGCGCGCCATCGCTCATACTGGATAGATCTTTGCACCAGGCGCCCAACGGGCACTGACGGTTTAACCGCTCTCTACATCAATACGATGTCGTATTGCTCTTGGTTGTATTGCGTTTCAACTAGCAAAGAGATGGGCTTAGCAATGAAATCGGCGAGTTGGGCGAGACTTTGTGATTCCTCGTCCAGAAACAGATCAATCACCGGCTGCGAACCCAGAATGCGAAATTCGCGCGCATTGTACTGGCGCGCTTCGCGCAATAATTCACGCAAAATTTCATAGCATACCGTCTGCGGTGTTTTCAGTTCACCCCGGCCCTGACACACCGGACACGGCTGGCAGAGCACATGCGCCAAGCTCTCGCGCGTGCGTTTGCGCGTCATCTCGACCAAGCCCAGAGCCGAGAAGCCGCTCACCGTCATGCGCGTGCGATCCCGCGCCAAGGCTTTTTTAAATTCTTCCAGCACCGCTGTCTTGTGCTCGGCATTATCCATGTCGATAAAATCGATGATGATGATGCCGCCCAAGTTGCGCAGCCTTAACTGGCGCGCGATGGCGTGCGCGGCCTCGAGATTGGTTTTGAAAATCGTGTCGTCGAAATTACGTCCGCCGACAAAAGCGCCGGTGTTCACATCGACAGTCGTCAGCGCTTCGGTTTGATCGATAATGAGATAGCCGCCGGATTTCAGCTCTACTTTGCGCGACAGCGCCTTTTCGATTTCCGCTTCGGCCTGATACAGATCGAACAGCGGACGTTCGCCTTGATAATGCTCCAAGCGTGACGCCACATCGCTCATATAACTGGCAGAAAAAGCTTGCAGCTTAGCGTAGGTCTCGCGCGAATCGACGATGATGCGATCGATATCCTCGCTCACAAAATCGCGCAACACGCGCAGTGCGAGATTGAGCTCTTGATACAGCAAGGTTTGCGGCGCAGCGGTCTTGGCTTGCTCCATGATGCCATTCCAGATGCGCTGCAAATAGTCCACATCGGCCAACAACTCGCGATCGGTCGCGGTTTCGGCGCTGGTGCGCACAATGAAGCCGCCCTTAACCTCCGGCGGCATCAGCTGTTGCAACTTGTGGCGCAGGAGTTCGCGCTCTTGCTCGTCTTCGATGCGCTGCGAAATGCCGATATGGGTTTCTTGCGGCAAATACACCAACAAACGTCCGGCGATGCTGATTTGAGTGGAAAGCCGCGCACCCTTGGTACCGATCGGATCTTTGATTACTTGCACCAAGACCGTCTGGCCTTCGTGCAACAATTTTTCAATCGGCTTTTCTTCGTTTGGCTTTTGTTGCCAGATGTCGGCCACGTGTAGAAACGCGGCGCGCTCCAGCCCGATTTCCACGAACGCCGATTGCATGCCCGGCAACACACGGCATACCCGGCCCTGATACACATTGCCGACCATGCCGTAACTCGATGCGCGTTCGATGTGCAACTCTTGCACCACACCTTGCTGCATCACCGCGACGCGTGTTTCTTGCGGCGTGATATTGATTAAAATTTGTTCGCTCATAACACCTGGATACCGAAAGTTTTAAGCAGAATCGCGGTTTCAAACAAGGGCAGGCCCATCACGCCTGAATAGCTGCCTTCGATGCGCGCAATAAACGTTGCGGCCAGACCTTGGATGCCATATGCACCGGCTTTGTCGTATGGCTCGCCGCTCGACACATAGCACGCAATTTCGTGCGCCGCTAAGCGCCGGAAAGTGACTGCCGTCGCGGATGTCGCGAGTTTTATTTTTTTCTCGTAGGTAACGGCAATCGCAGTCACCACCTGATGGGTGCGGCCGGAGAGTGCTTGCAACATCGCGTGCGCTTCGGCGTCATCCGCCGGCTTGCCGAGAATACGCCGCCCCAGAATCACCGCGGTATCCGCCGCGAGTACCGGATGCGGCGTCCGGCGCTGCGCGACGATACGGCCCCACGCTACCTCAGCCTTCATCCGCGCGATACGCTGGACATAGTCACTGGGCGCTTCGCGCGGCAAAGCATCTTCATCCACGTCCGGCACCAGCACCCGGAATTTCACGCCGATTTGTTTGAGCAACTCGCGCCGGCGCGGCGATTGCGAAGCCAAATATATTTGGGCTGGGGAAGCCATTTCAGAAAGCCGGTGAACAGCGTCCGTCGGATACTCCGATCAGCCGCGCCCGCTAGCCAGTAGCTGCAGCTTGGCCAAGCAGCCCATGACCATCAGCCCTACACCGCCGGTGAACAAAGTCAGCACCTCAAACCCGGCAAAGTAATAATGCCCCATGGCGCGTCCCACCCCTGCGGCTAGGGTCAGCAACACACCAGCCAGGCCGACGCCGTTTCCAAAGTATGCAATCGTTTTGTTCATGCCTTTTTCTCCTCTTGGAATTAACTACGCATGAAAGCTTACCGCATTTTGCGCTTACTGCGCGGGTATTCCAGCACAAGCGTGCCGGCTATTCCCGATGATACGGATGGTTTTGCAAGATGCTCACCGCGCGATATAACTGTTCTGCCAGTACCACGCGCACTAAGGCGTGCGGCAGGGTCAGCGCGGAAAGCGACCACATCAGATCGGCGCGCGCTTTGATTTCCGGCGCCAGGCCATCGGCGCCACCGACAATCAAAGCCACATCGCGCCCCGCCGCTAGCCAATTCTGCAATGCATCGGCTAAGGCTAGGCTGGTCAATTGTTTACCGCGCTCATCCAGTACAATCTGATAGCAACCCTTGTTGGGCAAGGCCGCGGTGATACGCGCCGCTTCGAGGCCCATTATTTGTTGTGCGGTCTTTCCGCCATCACGCTTCTCCGGCTTGATTTCGAGTAGCCGTATGCGCGCCTCGCGCGGCATGCGCTTTTGGTATTCAGCGAAAGCCGTGTCGACCCAATCCGGCATGCGCGTGCCGACAGCGGCGATGATCAGCTCCATGGCGCGCGCTTTATCTTCCAGTAGTCAGCAGAATTTCAGCCAGCGATTTTACGAATTTTCTTTGGCGCCGCAGTCCACAATTCTTCCAAATTGTAATACTCGCGCACTGCCGGGTGCATGACATGCACGATGACGTTGCCCAGATCGACCAATACCCACTCGCCGGTTTCCTCCCCTTCCATGCCGACGATTTCTGCGCCAGCCTGTTTGAGTTTATCCACGACATTGCGCGCCAGCGCTTTGACTTGGCGCGAGGATTCGCCGCTGGCGATGACCATGTAATCCGTCATCGACGTGAGTTTTTTGACGTTCAAGGTGGTGATGTCGCGCGCCTTAATGTCTTCCAATGCGGCCACGACCGCTTTCTTCATGGTTTCAGGTGTCATTCGCTATACAGTTGGTTTTGGGAAATGTAGTCCAGCACTGCGTCCGGCAACAAGTAGCGCGGACTCGCGCCGCGCTTTAGATCAGCGCGGATGTGCGAGGCCGCGATGTCGAGCGCGGTGATGGTGAAGGTAAGAATGCGGCCGGCCGGCGCAATTGCAAGCGCCGTTGTATCTAGCGTCTGGCGCGCATGGAGTTCTTGTTGCAGCGCCTGTGGCATGTTGTCGGTCCAAGTCGATTGTGGAAAACCCGGGCGCTGCGCCACAGCCACATGCGCCAGGCCGAACAGGGCTTGCCACCGGCGCCAAGCAGTCAGCCCGAGAAACGCATCCGTGCCCAGCAACAAGCACAAGGGCTGGGCAGCCCCGAATTCTTCGCGCAGCGCGGTCAAAGTATCCACGGTATAGCTCGGTTCGGCGCGCGCCACTTCGCGCTCATCCACGACGAAGCCGGTGTGTTTGGCACATGCCAGGCGCACCATTTCTAAACGCTTTTGCGCCGACACGCGCGGCGCGGCGCGATGCGGCGGCTGGCCGGCAGGAATAAACCGCACCTGCTGGAGATTGAACGCAGTCAACGCTTCCTGCGCCAGGCGCAGGTGGCCGAAGTGAATGGGATCGAAGGTGCCGCCAAAAATACCGATGGGGCTCAGAACTTAGCCCCGCACTTGCCCATCGCCGAGCACGATGAATTTCTGCGAGGTGAGGCCTTCGAGGCCGACCGGGCCACGGGCGTGGATTTTGTCGGTGGAAATGCCGATCTCCGCACCCAGGCCATATTCAAAACCATCGGCAAACCGCGTCGAGGCGTTCACCATCACGCTGCTGGAATCCACTTCGCGCAGGAAGCGCCGCGCACGGGTGTAGTCTTCGGTGACAATCGCGTCGGTATGCTGCGAGCCATAGGTGTTGATGTGCTCTATTGCCTGATCCAAGCCCGATACCACTCGCACCGACAAAATCGGCGCGAGATATTCGGTGATCCAATCTTCTTCCGTCGCCGCTTTCATTTGCGCCACGATGGCGCGTGACGCAGCACAGCCGCGCAACTCGACTCCTTTGTCGAAATAAATTTTCGACACTAGGGGCAGCACGTGTTTGGCCACACTCTCCGCCACCAGCAGCGTTTCCATGGTGTTGCAGGTGCCGTAACGGCTGGTCTTGGCATTGTCGGCAATGCGCACCGCTTTTTCCAGATCGGCGTGGTCATCGATATACACATGGCACACGCCGTGCAGATGCTTGATCACGGGGATACGCGCATCGTTCATCAAGCGTTCGATCAGGCCCTTGCCGCCGCGCGGCACGATCACATCGACAAATTCTTTCATCGTAATCAACTCGCCCACTGCGGCACGGTCGGTGGTCTCGATGACTTGCACCGCGGTTTCAGGCAAGCCTGCCGCGGCCAAGCCTTCGCGCACGCACGCGGCGATGGCTTGGTTGGAATTAATGGCTTCCGAACCGCCGCGCAGAATCGCGGCATTGCCCGATTTCAAGCACAGTCCGGCAGCATCGGCCGTGACATTGGGCCGCGCCTCGTAAATGATGCCGACCACGCCCAAGGGCACGCGCATTTTGCCGACTTGAATGCCGGAGGGGCGGTAGTTCAAATCGGTGATCTCGCCCACCGGGTCGGCGAGTTGCGCGATCTGGCGCAGGCCTTCGGCCATACCGGCAACCGTCTTTTTAGTTAGGAATAAGCGGTCAAGCAATGCGCCATCCAAACCCGCTGCTTGCGCATGCTCCATATCCTTATGATTGGCGAAAAGCAGCTTGTCCGCATCGCGCTCAATGGCGTCCGCCATCGCCAACAAGGCCTTGTTCTTGGCCTGGGTGTCGGCGCGCGCAATCACGCGCGACGCGGCGCGCGCTTGCTCGCCCACCATGCGCATGTATTGTTTAACGTCCATATCGCGTTTCATGTTTGCCGCCTTCAAGCCTTAGCCACACGCAAAACCAGGGTCAACAACTCGTCCCACACATCACCCGGTTTTAGTCCTTTGCTCATTCTATCAATTTCCGCCGCGTGGCGTTGCACCGCAGTTAATATCTCGATAGACAGCCGCGGCAACGCCCGCCGTGCCAGGTTTTGGCGCTCGCCCCAAAACCCGCCTTCGCGCAGCGCGCCGCTCATATCTACACCGCGAGTAAGCGCTAACTTTGATTTATTGAGGCTCCGCGTAAGCCAGGCCAGCACCCCCAGCACCGGGATCGGCTTCACCCCTTCGCCGCGCAAGCCATCGAGAATGCGTGCCGCACGCGCCGCATCGCCAGCCAGCATGGCGTCGCTTAATTGAAACACATCGAACCGCGAGACATTCAACACGGCCTCGCTTACCTCATTGGAAGTCAGTTTCCGCGCCGGATAGAGCAAGCCGAGTTTTTGAATTTCTTGGTGCGCGGCGAGCAAATTGCCTTCTACCGACTCGGCAAGAAACACCAAGGTCTCGCGATCCGCGCTTTGATTTTGCACCGCCAAGCGGCCCGCGATAAACGCGGGCAAGGCATCGATATCTACTGGATAAACTTCAATCACCACCCCTGCCGCGTTCAATGCGCTGTACCAGCCGCTGTCCTTGGTGCGCTTATCCAGCTTGGGCAACAACACCAGGCTCAGCGTGTCCGGCGGCAAATCGGCGGCGTAAGCTTCCAGCGCCGCCGCCCCCTCGGTGCCGGGCTTGCCGTTGGGAATGCGTAATTCCAACACGCGTTTGGCCGCAAAGAGCGACAAGCTCGCCGCGCTCGCGCGCAATTGACCCCACTTAAAATCTTTTTCCACCGCCAGCACTTCGCGCTCAAGATAATCCTCTTGCTTGGCGCGCGCGCGGATTGCATCTGCCGCTTCCATCGCCAGTAGCGGCTCATCGCCGCTGACGACGTAGAGCGGCTTTAGGCCTTGCTGCAGATGAGAAGAAAGTTTTTCGGGTCGCAGCAGCATGCGCTACGAACTAATGTGAATAACGCTCATTCTGCGGATAATCTGCTGTACCGCATCGACTTGCATATCGCGATAAAGCAGCAACTCTTCGGATTCTTTGGCCAGCGTTTGGTTGTCATTAAAGGTGATGTCGCGCCTTAGCTCAATCTGCTGTTGCTCAAGCAGCTCGCGCCCTTTGTTGTCGACAGCTTTAAAGCTCACCCGATACAGCAGACGGTATTCGCTCACGCGCCCTGCGCTGTCGAGAGACAAAATACGCTTCTCGCGCGATTCGCCGAGAATTTGCAGCGTGACCTGAGCGTCTTGCGCGCGGGCGGTCACTTTGGTTGCGGTCGGACGAATCGCGCGCTCCAAGGCCACCACGATTTCTTGCCCGCCTTCGACGAACACGCTCTCGAACGGCAGCGCTGCATTGCCGCGCAATTGAAAGCCGCATGCGCTAAGGCTCAATATAACCAGTAAAACCCATGCCTGCCGGATAACCATCAATCGTCCTTTTCACCCAAATTCGCGGAGTTAAACTCTACCAGCTTAGCCCAATCGATTTCACCATCGACACAAAAATCGCGCATGAATTCTTGCGCGAAGAGATTCGTTACCTTCGCGTATTGCTTAACGAAGTCTTCATTTTTTTCCCTGGCACGGTGGCCAATGGGTTCGACAATCCGCATATACAGCGCTTCGTCACCGGAAATAAAGGCCCAAAAACGCTGCCCGCAAAGTTTGCGGTAGTTTCCTTTATCTGCTTGCCTATCTTGCCCATAACAACAGCCATTGACCGTTTGTACGTGCAGTTTGCTATTGCCGGTACGCAGGACTTTCTGCGCCTTGGTGAAGTTATCCCGCATTTTCTTGATCTGGCTGCTGTTACCCCAGTTGGGTCCGGATTTGATGGACAGCAAATAGCGTATGCCGTCCCGGTCGAATTCGAGGTCGATTCCTTCGGACGAGGATTTCTTCCCGCCAAATACTTGGCTATTAATATAAATGGCTAGCTCTTCCAGAAAATCGCCGAATATCGTTTCTTCTTGCGAGGATAGGTGGGCGTCCAGCAAAGTCTTAACCAAATCGCTCGCGGTGAGCAGGTTTTTGGCTTTAAACAGGTACGGATTTTTACGCTTTAGAACCGTTTTTAGCTTGAGTTTTTGAAGACTGGCCAAGCGTTTTTCGTGAAAGCTTGCGATTCCCTTTTCGGCGAAGCGATTCAATGCCTTCCAATCAAGAGGCGACATATTTCTCTCTTTTCTGCAGCAAAACCAATTGCCTCTCTTGCTCAACCAGCTCCTCGTAAGCCCGGCTCACGTACGCTTCCTGAATGTCGATGCCGATGGCGTGACGCTGCATGCGCTTAGCGACGCGCAGCGTGGTGGCCGAGCCCATGAAGGGATCGAGCACGGTATCGCCCGGCTCGGTGAAAAGTTTGATAAACCATTCGGGCAAGGCTTCGGGAAATGCCGCGCTGTGATCCCGATTCGAGCACTCGGTCGCCATGTGCAGCACATTCGTGGGAAACGCCTTGTCGCGTGTCAGCCAATTCGCGATTTTTTTCCCGAAACCGCTGCCCACGCGCGATTCGTCGCGCACCTTATCCGTGTCGCTTAAATTGCGCAGACGGCTCTTGGCCCAATCGCCCATTTCAACCATGACCGCTTCCTGGTACATATTGAACTTGCGCTGTTTATTGAACTGGAGCAAGCGTTCCCAAGAATCCCGAAAGCGATTGGGCCATTTTCCCGGGTAGCAATTTTTCTTGTGCCACATGAATTCTTCGGTCCAAAGCCAACCTTGTTTGCGCATTTCCAAAATGAGCTCCAGCACATAGGTATGGCGCTCACCGTTGACCACGCGTTCTTTGATGTTGAGGATAAAGGTCCCCGTCGGCTTCAACACGCGCAGCAGTTCGGCGGATAGCGGCAGAAACCATTCCACATACAAATCGGGAGAAATGCCGCCATAAATATGCTTTCTTTGATCGGCATACGGCGGGGAGGTGACGATAAGATCGATGGAATTATCCGACAGGCTTTTCAACTCCGTTGCCGCATCGCCGTGGAGCAAGGTAATCCGTGGCTGGGAGGGGTATTTCATCCTGCTATCCTGCCACGATATTGACCAGACGGCCAGGCACTACGACCACTTTCTTAATCGCCAGGCCTGCGGTGAATTTTTGTACGCCGGGGTTGGCCCGCGCCATGGCCTCGATGGCTTCTTTGGCGGCATCCTTGGACACACGGATCTGGCCGCGCAGTTTGCCGTTCACCTGCACCACCAATTCAATTTCGTCTTGCTCCAGGGCCGTTTCGTCCGCCACCGGCCAAGGGACATCAATCAACACCGAGCCAGGCTTGAGCTCAGCCCACAAGGCGTGACAAATATGCGGCACGATGGGCGAGAGCAGCAGCACAATGTTCTCCAGCGCTTCTTGCATCACCGCGCGTGCGGCCGGGCTGGTGGTGTCGGTGAGTTTCCCGAGGGCATTCATGAGTTCCATCACTGCGGCAATCGCGGTATTAAAAGTCTTGCGCCGGCCGATATCGTCGCTCACTTTCTGGACAGTGGTGTGCAACTGGAAGCGCACACTTTTCAGTTCGGCTGACAAGCCGCCGCCGGAATAAGCCGCCACCACGCCTTGTTCCACATGCGCATACGCCAGCTTCCACAAACGGTTGAGGAAGCGCGATGCGCCTTCCACGCCGGCGTCCGACCACTCCAAAGTGTTTTCCGGCGGGGCGGCGAACATCATGAACAGGCGTGCCGTATCCGCGCCGTATTGTTCAATCAAGGGTTGCGGATCGACGCCGTTCTTTTTCGATTTCGACATGGTACCGATGCCGCCGTATTCCACCGATTGGCCATCGGCAATGCATTTCGCGGACAAGATCACGCCCTTATCGTCGCGGGTGATTTCCACTTCATCCGGCGCGTAATAGGTGATGCCGCTCTTATCGCCTTTGCGCAAAAAAATGTGGTTCAACACCATGCCCTGCGTCAATAGATTGGCGAACGGCTCGGAGACTTGGGTCAGCCCCACATCGCGCATCACCTTGGTCCAGAAACGCGAATACAGCAGATGCAAAATCGCGTGCTCGATGCCGCCGATGTATTGGTCTACCGGCATCCAATAATTGGTGCGCTCGTCCACCATCGTGCTCGCATCGGCGGAACAGAAGCGCAGGAAATACCAGGACGAATCGACGAAAGTGTCCATGGTGTCGGTCTCGCGTCGCGCGGATTTGCCGCACTTGGGACAAGCGCAATTCAGAAACGCTGCGTTCTTGGCCAGCGGGTTGCCAGAACCGTCGGGAATCAAGTCTTCCGGCAGCACTACCGGCAATTGCGCATCCGGCACCGGCACTTCGCCGCAAGCTTCGCAATGAACAATCGGGATCGGCGTACCCCAGTAGCGTTGCCGCGAAATGCCCCAATCGCGCAAGCGCCAGGTAATTTTTTTCTCGCCGAGATTTTTTGCGCCGAGATCAGATGCGATGGCCTCTACGGCTTGCTCGAAATCGAGGCCATCGTATTTGCCGGAGTTAACGCACAGGCCGTGCTCCACGAACGGCGAAATCCCCCCTTCGCCCCCCTTTGTCAAAGGGGGGTTGGGGGGGATTTCGCGGGCGTCTGCTATTTTGACGCCGGGCTGAATCACCGCTTTAATGGGCAGATCGTATTTCTGCGCAAACTCGAAATCCCGCTCATCATGCGCCGGCACCGCCATCACCGCGCCTTCGCCGTAGCCCATCAGCACGTAATTAGCAACCCACAGCGGCAGTTGTTCGCCGGTAAGCGGATGGGTCACGCTCAAGCCCGTCGCCATGCCTTTTTTCTCTTGCGTGGCGATCTCGGCTTCGGTCACGCCGCCTTTTTTGCATTCTTCGATGAAAGCCGCGAGTTGCGAATTCTTCTGCGCCGCAAACGTGGCGAGCGGATGTTCCGCCGCCACCGCGACATAAGTCGCACCCATCAGCGTGTCGGCGCGGGTGGTGAACACCCATAGCGTGCCGCCACCATCAATGTTGTGCGGAAACCCAACGCGCACGCCGAAACTCTTGCCGATCCAATTTTTCTGCATCAGCTTTACCTGCTCCGGCCAGCCGGGCAAGGTATCGAGCTCTCTCAGTAACTCTTCGGCGTATTGCGTGATCGCCATGTAGTACATGGGAATCTCGCGCTTTTCCACCAGCGCGCCGGTGCGCCAGCCGCGGCCTTCGATGACTTGTTCGTTGGCGAGCACGGTTTGATCTATCGGATCCCAATTCACCACACCGGTTTTTTGATAGACGATGCCGCGCTCCAACATGCGCAGGAATAGCCATTGGTTCCAGCGGTAATACTGCGGCGTGCAGGTCGCTATTTCGCGCGCCCAGTCGATGGCGAAGCCAAGCGACTTGAGTTGCTGCTTCATATAGGCAATGTTGTCGTAAGTCCACTTCGCGGGCGCCACCTTGGACGCCATCGCCGCATTTTCCGCAGGCAAACCAAACGCATCCCAGCCCATGGGTTGCAGCACGTTGTAGCCCTTCATGCGGTGAAAACGCGCCAGCACATCGCCGATGGTGTAATTGCGCACGTGGCCCATGTGCAGCTTGCCCGAAGGATAGGGGAACATGGACAGGCAATAGTACTTGGGTTTAGACGCGTCCTCTTTCGCGGCGAAACGTTGGTTTTTTTCCCAATCGTCTCGCGCTTGAGCTTCGATCGCGCGTGGTGAATAATGCGACTGCATCTGGAATCCCTTACAAATCAAGCTCGCGATTATACCTGCGAATGCCCAAGCCAAGGACGCCCGCCTATGAGCAATATGATTGAGCGTTTGGAACAAATGCTAACCACAGGCAAGGACAACGCCTTGCTGCGCTTTAGCCTCGGCAACGAATATCTCAAGCTCGGCCAAACCGAAACCGCTGCGGCGCATTTTCAGCAAGCGGTTATCCACGACCCCGCCTATTCGGCGGCGTGGAAACTGCTGGGCAAGGCGCTGCACGACGCCGCTCGTTTGCCCGAAGCGCTGGCAGCCTACCGCAGCGGCATTGAGGTGGCGGAGAAAAAAGGCGATAAACAGGCGGCGAAAGAAATGACCGTGTTTGCGAAGCGCATCGAAAAGCAACTCGCTTAGCCCGCGATCGTCGCGCCCCCGCATGGTGCGGCAACCTGCCTTGCGCACCATCTTCGCGCATTTACCCAGTGTAACGCCGCACTAGCCGCCACGAAAAGTGCGCGGCCATGCCTTTCTTCGCTGAAAAACCGCTGATTCGCACCGCCGCCATAGTCGCGCCACCGTGCTGGCACACTCTTCGCTTTAGTCCCGACAGCAGTTAAAAATCGCCGTGCGTTACGCACCATCCTGCTTTGCTCACCATTATCCGGAGGGGTTTAAAATGAAGCGTCGCAATTTCTTTAAAGCAAGTGTTGTATCTTTATCGCTCGCCGTAGCGGGCCTCGTATCGTTGCCGGCACTCGCCGCCGACACCATCAAGGTCGGCATTTTGCATTCGCTGTCCGGCACCATGGCCATTTCCGAAACCGCGCTTAAGGAAACGGCGCTGATGACCATCGCCGACATCAATGCGCATGGCGGCGTGCTGGGTAAAAAGTTAGAACCGGTGGTGGTTGACCCCGCTTCCAACTGGCCCTTATTTGCAGAGAAGGCGCGCCAGCTTTTAACGCAAGATAAAGTCGCGGTCGTATTCGGCTGCTGGACGTCGGTGTCGCGCAAGTCTGTGCTGCCGGTATTCAAAGAATTGAACGGCCTGCTGTTCTATCCCGTGCAATACGAGGGTGAAGAATTAGAGAAAAACGTGTTCTACACCGGCGCTGCGCCCAATCAGCAAGCGATCCCGGCAGTCGAATATCTAATGAGCAAAGACGGCGGCGGCGCTAAGCGCTTCTTCTTGCTTGGCACCGATTATGTTTACCCGCGCACCACCAATAAAATTTTGCGCGCCTTCCTGAAATCTAAGGGCGTAGCCGATAAAGACATCGAAGAGGTGTACACGCCTTTCGGTCATAGTGATTACCAAACCATTGTCGCTAACATCAAGAAGTTCTCCGCTGGCGGCAAGACCGCGGTGATCTCCACCATTAACGGTGACTCCAACGTGCCCTTCTACAAAGAGCTGGGCAACGCCGGATTGAAAGCCACCGACGTGCCGGTGGTCGCCTTCTCCGTGGGTGAAGAAGAGCTGCGCGGGGTCGATACCAAGCCGCTGGTGGGCCATCTCGCCGCATGGAATTACTTCATGTCGCTCAAGAACCCGGAAAACACCAAGTTCATCAAGATGTACAAAGACTGGGCCAAGAAAGAGAAGCTGCCCAACGCCGATAAGGTCGTGACCAACGATCCGATGGAAGCCACTTACGTCGGCATTCACATGTGGAAGCAAGCGGTGGAGAAGGCGAAAAGCACCGACGTAAACAAGGTGATCGCCGCCATGGCTGGGCAAAGCTTTAAAGCGCCGGATGGCTTCACGATAAAGATGGATGAGAAAAACCACCATCTGCACAAGCCGGTGTTCATCGGCGAGATCCGGCCCGATGGTCAATTCAATGTAGTCTGGAAGACTCCGGGCCCGATCAAGGCCGAACCGTGGAGCCCCTATATCCCCGGTAACGACAAGAAGAAAGGCGAGCCGGATACAAAATAATCCGGCCCCCGCTCGGCCGGCTAATCCCGGCCGAGTTGGCTCCCGCCTTAAATTCACCATGATTCTACGTACTCTTCTTACGCTGCTGTGGCTGGCGGGGATGTTTGTTTCCCCAGCGCAGGCGGCACTGGATCCCGCACTCGTTAAGCAGCTTAACGCGGACGATACGGATCAAAAAATTCTGGCCATCAAGCAACTCGCGCTGACGGCGGATGCCGATACGACGCGTGTGCTGCAAGCCCTGGCCAATGATGCGCTACTGATTGATGGAGACAGAGTCATTCGAATGGACGGGGAGCGCGCGTACGACGCCGTGACCGGCCAAGAAATCAGCCCGCTGCCGGAAACCGCCGCAACGCTGGTGATCAATAATCGCGTGCGCGGCGAATTAGCCACCACGCTGGCGGCATTGAAGTTATTCGTCCCCAACCGCGATCAACGGCTGGCGGCCGCAAAAGAACTGGAAGATAACGCCGACCCGTTTTTCATTCCCATTCTGGATCGTGCACTCGCGCAAGAACGGGATCCAGAGATAAAAGATTTGGTCGCGCAAGCGCGCGCCCTGATCGCGCTCAAAAGTCCTGATCCCGCTAAACGTTTAGCTGCGGTGAAAATCCTGGGCGAGAGCGACAACCCTAGCCTAAAGGTGCGGCTCATCGCCCTGACCGACCCCGCCAAAGAACCGGATGAGCGCGTACGGATTGCCGCCAAAACGTCGCTGCGCGCACTCAACGCACGGCTTACGCTAGGTGAAAACATCGAACGGATTTTTTCCGGTTTAAGCCTGGGCAGCGTTTTATTGCTCGCGGCCTTGGGGCTCGCTATTACCTATGGCGTGATGGGCGTGATTAATATGGCCCATGGCGAACTGTTAATGGTTGGGGCCTACGCCACTTATATTGTCCAGACACTCTTCCGTCACTATTTTCCCGGCGCGCTCGATTGGTATGTGGTGGCCGCGGTTCCGGTCGCCTTTTTCAGCGCCGCCCTGGCGGGAATTATTTTGGAGCGTACGGTGATCCGCTGGCTCTACGGTCGGCCACTGGAAACGCTGCTCGCCACCTGGGGCCTATCGCTGATTTTGATTCAAGCCGCGCGCGTCATTTTCGGCCCGCAAAATTTAGCGGTTGCCAACCCAAGCTGGATGTCGGGCGGCGTGCAATTGATGAGCAACGTCGTGCTGCCCTGGAACCGTATCATTATTATCGGCTTCGCGCTGTTCGTGCTGGCTTTAGTGTGGGTGCTGCTTAACCGCACGCGGCTTGGCCTATTCGTGCGCGCGGTAACACAAAACCGCGCCATGGCGGGTTGTGTCGGCGTCCCCACTGGACGCATCGATACCCTGGCCTTCGGCCTCGGCGCCGGCATCGCCGGCCTGGGCGGCGTGGCGCTGTCACAAATTGCGAACGTCGGCCCGGATATGGGGCAAGGGTATATCGTCGACTCTTTCATGGTAGTGGTATTGGGTGGCGTGGGCCAACTTGCGGGCGCCGTATGGGCGGCGCTGGGCTTGGGCATAGCGAGCAAATTTCTAGAGGGGTGGGTGGGCGCGGTAATCGCCAAGATTGTGGTACTGGCCTTCATTATCGTCTTCATCCAAAAGCGGCCACAAGGTTTGTTCGCGCTGAAAGGGCGGTTCGTTGAAAACTGACCGGCGCATCCCTTTCGTGATTCGCTTTCTCAGCGCCACTGGCCGCCGGGGTTGGATTGCGCTGAGCGTGTTTGCGCTGGTGACCTGCGTGCTGTTGCCGGCGGCGCACCTGTGGCTGCCTAATGGGCATCCGCTGCATGTCTCGGATTACGTCATCACGCTCGGCGGCAAAGTGATGTGCTATGCCATTGTCGCGGTAGCGATGGATTTGATCTGGGGCTTCACCGGCATTCTGTCACTGGGGCATGGCGTATTTTTCGCGCTCGGCGGCTACGCCTTCGGCATGTATTTGATGCGCGGCATTGGTCAGGATGGCGTGTATCACTCGGCCTTGCCGGATTTCATGGTGTTTCTCGATTGGAAGGCGTTCCCCTGGTATTGGCAAGGCACTGATCATTTTCTTTATGCCGTGTTGCTGGTGCTGGTCGCGCCCGCCTTACTGGCCTTCGTGTTCGGCTTTTTCGCGTTCCGCTCGCGCATCAAAGGCGTGTATTTTTCGATCATTACCCAAGCCTTGACGTTCGCCTTCATGCTGCTGTTTTTCCGCAACGAAACCGGCTTCGGCGGCAATAACGGCTTCACCGATTTCAAGCGCATCTTGGGTTATTCCATCACCGCGCCGCAAACACGGGTGACGCTGTTTGCGCTTACGGCGCTGATGCTGATGTTCACCCTGGTACTGGGCCGTTATCTGGTGAAATCGAAGTTCGGCCGGGTGCTAGCGGCGATTCGCGATGCCGAGTCGCGCGTCATGTTCTTGGGTTATAACCCGCTCTGGTACAAACTCTTCATCTGGACGCTCTCGGCCATGTTATGCGCCGTTGCCGGCGCGCTCTACGTGCCGCAAGTCGGCATCATCAACCCGAGCGAAATGTCACCGGCGAACTCCATCGAGCTTGCGATTTGGGTTGCGGTCGGCGGCCGCGGTACGCTGATTGGACCGGCGCTGGGTGCGTTTATCGTCAATCTGTCCAAGAGCTGGTTTACGGTGGCGTTTCCCGAATACTGGCTGTTCTTCCTCGGGCTGTTATTCGTGCTGGTCACTTTATTTTTACCACAAGGCGTCGTGGGTTTGTGGCAGCGCCTGCGAGCCCGGAGCGGGCGATGATAGGCGAACCCTTAGACGGTCCAACGATCAGCGGCGGTCATATGCTGGTAGAGGGTGCGCTCGACCTCACGCACAAGGTCATTTTGTATTTGGAAGACATCACCGTGTCGTTCGACGGCTTCAAAGCGCTCAATAATCTGACGCTCACCATCGACGCCAAAGAGCTGCGTTGTATCATCGGCCCCAATGGCGCGGGCAAGACCACCATGATGGATGTCATTACCGGCAAAACACGGCCCGATTCGGGCACCGCCTTCTTCGGACAGACTTTGGATCTCACGCGAATGTCTGAGCCGGAAATCGCCCGCGCCGGTATCGGCCGCAAATTTCAAAAGCCCACCATATTCGAAAACCATAGCGTATTCGAGAATCTCGAACTGGCGATGAAAACCGATAAGCGCGTGCGGCGCAGCTTATTCGCGGAAATCGATGACAACACCCGCGACCGCATCGCCGACACCCTGCGCCTCATCCGGCTCGACGCGCACGCGGAACAGCTTGCCGGGCGGTTATCGCACGGTCAAAAACAATGGCTGGAAATCGGCATGCTGTTGATGCAAGAACCGCGACTGTTGCTGCTGGATGAGCCTGTCGCAGGCATGACCGACGACGAAACCGAACGCACTGCGGAGCTGTTCAAATCGCTTGCGGGCAAACAATCGCTGGTCGTGGTCGAACACGATATGGCCTTCATCGAAAAGCTCGGCGGCAAAGTCACGGTATTGCATGAAGGCAGCGTATTGGCCGAGGGTGATTTGGCAACGGTGCAGGCTAACCCGCAAGTCATCGAAGTTTATTTAGGCCGCTAGCCATGTTACGTGTCGAAAATCTCAATCAGTACTATGGCGGCAGCCACATCCTGCGCGATTTATCTTTCGAGGTCACGACCGGCCAGGTGACTAGCCTGCTCGGCCGCAACGGCGTGGGCAAATCGACCTTGCTCAAATGCCTGATGGGTTTGGTGCCTGCCGCTTCCGGTACTATCACTTTCGATGGCCGCGACATCACGCGCGAGCCTTCGCACCAGCGAGTACGCGCCGGTATTGGCTACGTGCCGCAAGGGCGCGAAATTTTTCCGCGCCTCACCGTGCACGAAAATTTATTGATGGGGCTTGCGCCCAAAGCCGCCGGAACGCCACTGCCGCCGCGCATCTTCGAGATGTTCCCGGTACTGAAACAAATGCTCAAACGCCGTGGCGGCGATCTCTCTGGTGGACAGCAACAACAGCTTGCCATTGGCCGCGCGCTGGCGTCCTCGCCCAAGCTCCTGATTCTGGATGAGCCGACCGAAGGCATTCAGCCGTCGATTATCAAAGACATCGAGCGCGCCATCCGCATGCTGGCGGAAGAAGGCGGCATGGCGATTCTGTTGGTAGAACAGTATTACGACTTCGCGCGTTCGCTCGCCGGCCAATACTTGCTGATGGAGCGCGGCGAATTCATTAAACGCGGCGCGGGCGCGGATATGGAACAGGACGGCGTGCGCGATCTACTCGCGGTATGATTTGCGGATGTTGATCGAATCGCCTCCCACCGCCACCGGCTGGCGCGCCAGCTTGGATCTGCGCTTTGCGCGCCGGGATTCGGCCACCCTGCTCACGCAACGTCGCCATTATGGCCCGCTGCGAGTGCAGAAAGCCTTGTACCCAGAAGGCGATGCGGTATGCCACGCGATTTTGTTGCACCCGCCGGCAGGCATCGCCGGCGGCGATGAATTAGAAATTAGCGTGGCCGTGGAAGCGCAGGCGCACGCCTTGCTCACCACGCCCGGCGCCGGCAAGTGGTATCGATCGGCTGCGCCCTGGGCGAGTCAAACCGTGAAGCTTGAGGTGGCGGCCGGTGCGGCTTTGGAATGGTTACCGCAAGAAACGATTTTTTTCGCCGGCTGCCGCGCCGCCATGCGCAACTGCATCACGCTCGCTGAAGATGCGCGTTATCTCGGCTGGGATGTGTGGTGCCTGGGGCGCACCGCATCGGGCGAGCGCTTCGATCAGGGTGAATTGCGTGTCGCGACCGACATCCACTTGGCCGGTACGCCGTTGTGGATCGAACAAGGCCATTTAAGCGGCGGCTCGCCCTTATTGCATTCGCCAGCCGGACTTGCGGGGCGCAGCGTGTGTGCTACCTTGCTGGCAGCAGGCGCCGACATCGCACCCGAACTACTTGCGGCATGCCGTGCGCTGCGGCCCGTCGAAGCAGCGGCGCTGTATGGCATAACGGTGTTGCCGCGCTTGCTGGTGGCACGTTATCTTGGACACTCATCGGAAGCCGCGCGCACTTGGTTCATCGAACTGTGGCATTTGCTGCGGCCCGCATTGATCGGGCGTGAAGCACAGCTACCGCGCATCTGGAGCACGTAATATGGAACTGACCCCACGCGAAAAAGATAAATTGCTGATCTTCACAGCAGCGCTAGTTGCCGAACGGCGCAAAGATCGCGGTTTGAAATTAAATTATCCGGAGGCCGTGGCCTTCATCAGCGCCGCCATCATGGAAGGCGCGCGCGACGGCCGAAGCGTAGCCGAATTGATGAGCGCGGGCACCACTTGGCTACGGCGCGATGAGGTGATGGAAGGCGTGCCGGAAATGATCCCGGAGATTCAGGTAGAGGCGACGTTTCCCGACGGCACCAAGCTCGTCACTGTGCACAACCCCATCATCTAGGAGCGCGCAATGACCCCTGGTGAAATGTTAATTGAACCTGGCGAGATCGAACTCAATGTTGGGCGGGCGACGCTCACGCTCTCTGTCGCGAATACCGGCGACCGGCCGATTCAGGTCGGCTCGCATTATCACTTCTTCGAGACCAATGCCGCGCTCGCCTTTGAGCGTGAAAAAGCGCGCGGCATGCGGCTTAACATCGCCGCCGGTACCGCGGTGCGTTTCGAGCCGGGACAAACGCGCACGATAGAACTTGTCGCGCTCAGCGGCGAGCGCAAAGTCTATGGCTTTGCGGGAAAAATCATGGGAAAGCTCGAATGAAAATCACGCGCCAAGCGTATGCTGAAATGTTCGGCCCCACTGTGGGCGACCGCGTGCGTCTCGCCGACACCGAGCTGTGGATCGAAGTGGAAAATGACTACACGATCTATGGCGAAGAAGTGAAATTCGGCGGCGGCAAAGTGATTCGCGACGGCATGGGCCAGAGCCAGCGCGTGGCCGCGGCGGTTGCGGATACCGTGATCACCAACGCCTTGATCGTCGATCACTGGGGCATCGTCAAGGCCGACATCGGTATCAAGTCCGGGCGCATTTCCGCTATCGGTAAAGCCGGCAATCCGGATATTCAGCCCGGCATCACCATTCCCATCGGCGCGGGCACCGAGATCATCGCGGGCGAGGGCATGATCGTCACCGCGGGCGGCATCGACAGCCATATTCATTTCATCTGCCCGCAACAAATCGAAGAGGCCTTGATGTCGGGCGTCACCACTATGTTGGGTGGCGGCACCGGCCCCGCCACCGGCACTTTCGCCACCACGTGCACGCCGGGGCCGTGGCATATTCATTCGATGTTGATGGCGGCGGATGCCTTCCCGATGAACTTGGGCCTTATGGGCAAGGGTAATGTGTCTTTGCCGGAGCCGCTGCGCGAACAAGTGCAGGCCGGGGCGATGGGTTTAAAGTTGCACGAGGATTGGGGCACCACGCCCGCCGCCATCGACAATTGTCTTTCCATGGCAGACGAAATGGATGTGCAAGTGGCGATCCATACCGACACCCTGAACGAATCAGGCTTTGTGGAAACCACGCTCGCCGCTTTCAAGGATCGCACCATCCACACCTTCCACACCGAGGGCGCGGGTGGCGGTCATGCGCCGGACATTATCAAGGCCGTGGGCCAAGCCAATGTGTTGCCTTCGTCCACCAATCCAACGCGGCCTTATACAGTCAACACTATCGACGAGCATCTCGACATGCTCATGGTGTGCCACCATCTCGACCCGGCAATCGCCGAAGACATCGCGTTCGCCGAGTCGCGCATCCGGCGCGAGACCATAGCGGCGGAAGATATTTTGCACGATCTCGGTGCGTTCTCCATGATGTCCTCCGATTCGCAAGCCATGGGGCGCGTGGGGGAAGTGATTATCCGCACCTGGCAGACCGCGCACAAAATGAAAACCCAGCGCGGCAGCCTCGCCCCCGACAGCGCGCGCCACGACAACTTTCGCGTCAAGCGCTACATTGCCAAATACACCATCAATCCGGCAATTACACACGGCATCAGCCACATCGTTGGCTCTATCGAAGTCGGCAAGCTCGCCGACTTGGTGCTGTGGAAACCCGCATTCTTCGGCGTGAAGCCCTCGCTGATTCTTAAGGGCGGCATGATCGCCGCCGCCGCCATGGGCGACCCCAATGCCTCGATTCCCACGCCGCAGCCGGTGCATTACCGCCCGATGTTTGGCGCCTTCGGCGGCGCACTGGTCACCTCGCTGACGTTCGTCTCGCAAGCAGCGCTGGAGAATCCCGCCGTGCAGGCATTAGGGCTCAAGAAGCCATTGGAAGCTGTGCGCGCCACGCGCAAGGTGCGCAAGCAAGACATGGTGCACAACAACATGCTGCCTAAAATCGACGTCGATCCAGAAACCTATGTAGTGCGCGCCGATGGCGAGTTGTTGGTGTGCGAGCCGGCGCAAGTGCTGCCCATGGCACAACGGTATTTTTTGTTCTGATCATGCTCGTCATTGAACAGCACGCACCGCATGATGCTGCCGCCACGGAACGGCTAGTGCTGCCCTTCGAGCAACGCTGTAAGTGCCGTCTGCGCACGCGCGCGGAATCGGGCGAAGACACCGGCTTGTTTCTCGAACGCGGCGCGGTGCTGCATCACGGCGACAAACTGACGGCCAACGATGGCCGCATCGTGGAAGTTATCGCCGCGTCGGAAGCGCTGATGGAAGCGCGCGCAGCCGATCCGCTGCTGCTTGCTCGCGCCGCTTATCATTTGGGTAATCGCCATGTGGCGGTGCAACTGGGTGCGGCTTGGCTGCGCTTTGCAAATGATCGCGTGTTGCGCGACATGGTGGCGGGCTTGGGATTGCCGGTAACTGAAATCACCGCGCCCTTTGAGCCCGAGACCGGCGCCTATGGCCACGGCCACACCCATGGCGGCGAAACGACGTTCGGCGCCAAGCTGCATTTGTATCAAGGCCGGCCATGAATCACCAACTCACGCGCTTGTTGCAACTCGCCAGCCCTGCGCTGCCAGTGGGCGCCTATTCCTACTCTCAGGGCTTGGAATGGGTGGTGGAATCGGGAACGGTGCGCGACGAAGCCGGCGCGCTCACTTGGATCGGCGATTTGTTGGAATGGAATATGGGCCGCTTCGAAGCGTCCTTATTGGCGCAGATGCTGCGCGCGTGCAAAGCGAATGACGTAACACGGCTTACGCAACTCAACATGCGCTTTCTCGCCAGCCGCGAGAGCGCTGAATTGCGCGCCGAGACATTGCAAATGGGTTATTCGCTGGTTCGTCTCTTGAGTGAGTTGGGCGATGAAGGCGCGCAACCGCTGGCATTGGCGCGCAGTTTCGAGGCACATACTTTTCCCGCCGTTTGGGCCTGCGCCGCGGCAGCGTGGCAAATCGAGGAAGACGCGGCGCTCAGCGCTTATCTCTGGTCGTGGGTGGAGAATCAAACCATGGCGGCGATTAAAGCCGTGCCGCTGGGGCAGGCCGCCGGGCAGCGCATTATGCTAGCGCTAGGCAATCGCATCGCGCGCTTAGCCGAACGCGCGCGCCAAATGCCCGAAACTGATTTCAGCAATTTCGCCCCAGGTTTCGCCATTGCCTGCAGTCAACACGAAACCCAATATTCGCGTTTATTTCGCTCTTGAGAAATGGAAGCCATGAATTCTCGTAACTCCCCTCTACGCGTCGGCATCGGTGGCCCGGTCGGCTCCGGTAAGACCGCACTCACGCTGGCGCTGTGTCTTGCGCTGCGCGACCAATACAACATCGCCGTCGTCACCAACGATATCTACACTGAAGAAGATGCGCAGTTTCTGGTGCGCAATCAAGCGCTCGCGCCAGAGCGCATTATTGGCGTTGAAACCGGCGGCTGTCCGCACACCGCGATCCGAGAAGACGCATCCATCAATTTGGAGGCGGTGGCGCGTTTGTCGGGAACGTTTCCCGGCCTGGATGTGATTTTTATCGAGAGCGGGGGCGATAATTTGGCCGCGACTTTCAGCCCGGAGTTATCCGATCTCACCTTGTATGTGATCGATGTCGCCGCCGGCGACAAAATTCCGCGTAAGGGCGGGCCGGGCATTACCAAATCCGATCTCTTGATTATCAATAAAATCGACCTCGCGCCCATGGTCGGCGCGTCCTTAGAAGTCATGGCCCACGACGCGAAAAAAATGCGTGGCGAGCGTCCATTTATTTTCAGCAATCTGAAAACCGGCCAAGGGTTAGCCGAAATAGCACGCTTCATCAAAACTCAAGGTTTGCTCGAAGCGGTGTAACTTTTATACGTTCACTAGAGTGAAATTATTGCGTCATTTAGTATGATCTCCACCTATGCAAAATACAGTAGATGATCGTCACATTGAGTTTGTCGAAGAAACTGCCTTTGGCATTTGGTTTCTCAGCACCGAGACCTGGTACAAGCATGTTTTAACCCGTGCCCTAAATGACTTGCAGCGCATGCTGGAGCCGGGGCGAATTTACGCGAATATTCTCGATGTTGGCTGCGGCCGGGGGAAATCGATTCGTTTATTGGACGAACGCTTTCACCCGCAGCGTATCGTCGCACTCGATCCGGACGCGCAAATGCTGCGTGAGGCTGAAGTGCTCGGCGCGCAATGCAACAGTCGCGTGACCTTGCTGCGTACCAGCGCTACTGATACGCAATTGCCCGATGCCGCCTTCGATATGGTTTTCTGCCACCAAACTTTTCACCATATTGCCGACCAAGAAAATGCAATCCGGGAATTTTACCGTGTGCTGAAACCCGGCGGGGTGTTGCTGTTTGCGGAGTCGACCAAGCGCTATATCGAATCCTGGATCATTCGCTTATTGTTCCGTCACCCCATGGAGGCGCAAAAAACCGCCGACGAATACATCGCCCTCATCCGCGACACCGGCTTTAATGTGCCTGCGGAGAAAATTTCATTGCCTTACCTTTGGTGGAGCCGGGGCGATCTAGGTCTGTTCGAGAAACTGGGTTTTACGCCGCCGGCCGAGCGCGAAGAAACGCTGGTGAATGCGGTCGCGGTGAAACCGATTTGAGCCCAGCACCGATGTGGCCCTTTACCCAATCCGCTGAATAATTGCGTCGAGTTGTACCAGATCGGCGTAGTCGATAGTTAGTTGCCCGGCACCTTTCTTGCCATGCTTGATCGTCACTTTCGCGCCCAGTTTTTCCGCCAGCTCTTCTTGCAAACGTAGGGTGTCGCGATCCGCTCCCTTCAAGGGCTGGGGTGTAGCAGGCTTGAGTAATTTAGCGACGAGCTTTTCCGTCTCGCGCACCGATAGGTCTTTTTGCGCGATCTCATGCGCGGCTTCGAGTTGCTTAGATGGCGCGAGCGGCAGCAGGGCGCGGGCATGCCCCATGTCGAGCGTGCCTTGCAGTACCATGTCTTGCACGGTTTTCGGCAAGTTAAGCAGGCGCAGCAAATTGCTAACAGCGGAGCGCGAGCGGCCTACGGCTTCGGCGGCGCCCTCGTGGGTCATAGCAAATTCGTTGATCAGGCGTTGAATGCCAAGCGCTTCTTCGATCGGGTTTAAATCTTCGCGCTGAATGTTTTCGATCAGCGCCATGGCCAGCGCGGCTTCGTCAGGCACTTCGCGGATGATCACGGGCACTTGTTTTAAGCCGGCAATTTGTGCGGCGCGCCAGCGCCGTTCACCGGCGATGATTTCGAAGCGGTTCATCTCCAATTTACGGACCAGGATCGGCTGCATGATGCCTTGGGATTTGATCGAATCGGCCAAGGCCGCGAGCGAAGCTTGATCCATGTGCGCGCGCGGCTGGTATTTGCCGGGTTGCAGTTGGGAGACATCGAGTTCGCGCAGGGTGTCTTGCGTTTCTGCGTTGGGAGCGGTGGAAGTGTCACCGAGCAGGGCGTCTAAGCCTCGGCCTAGGCCTTTTGGTTTTGCCATTATTGTTAATCCAAGTTCAAACTAAAAATCTTCAACGCAAAGAAATCATGACTCAACGCATTGCGCCCTTTGCGTTGAAGGTTTTTTAAGCCCCGGCCACGCCTTCGCGCCGCTGCAAAAATTCGCCCGCGAGCGCGACATAAGCCAGCGCACCTTTTGATGCCCGGTCGTAGAACAGCACCGGCTTGCCATAGCTGGGCGCTTCGGCGAGGCGGATATTGCGCGGGATGACGGTGCTGTAGACCTTGTCGCCAAAGTGCCGTTGCAATTGATCCGACACCTGCTGCGCCAGCGCATTGCGCGGGTCGAACATGGTACGCAGCAGGCCTTCGATTTCGAGTTGCGGGTTGAGGTTGGCGCGTACTTTTTTGACGGTGTTGACCAAGTCGCTCAGCCCTTCCAGCGCGTAGTACTCGCACTGCATGGGGATCATCACCGATTGCGCGGCGACCAAGCCATTGAGGGTGAGCAAGCTCAGCGCAGGCGGGCAGTCGATGAGGATGTAGTCGTATTCTTGCGCGATGGGTTCCAGCGCATTGCGCAGGCGTTGTTCGCGATGGGCTTCGTCCACCAGTTCGACTTCGGCGCCGGCCAGTTCGCGGTTAGCGGGGATGACGTCGTAACCGCCTTGGGGCGCGGTCTGACGCACATCGGCCAACTGATGGCTCTCCAGCAATACGTGATACACGGTCTGGCTCAGTGCGCTTTTGTTGATGCCGCTGCCGGTGGTGGCATTGCCTTGCGGGTCGAGGTCGATCAACAACACGCGGCGTTTAGCGGCGGCGAGACTCGCGGCCAAATTGACGCTCGTTGTGGTTTTCCCCACACCGCCTTTTTGGTTCGCGATCGCGAGTATTTTGGTCATTGTTCCTCCACTCCCATGATGACTAAATGCCGGTTGGCATCCATCCCCGGCACCGTCAGCGGGATGACTTCTTGCGCCTTGAAGTGCGGCGGCAGCCTTCCCATTTCGTCGTGAGGATAGACACCCTTCATGGCGTAAAGCTTACCGTCTTTTGTCAACAAATGCGCGGTAAGGCGCGCAAATTCCCCCAAATCGGAAAAAGCGCGCGAGATCACGGCATCGAAGGCTTCGCCGGGCCGACAGAGCTCTACCCGCTCACAGACCACCTCCGCGTTAGTAAGCCCTAGCTCTAAGCAAGCTTGGCGCAGGAAAGTGGCTTTTTTATGGTTGGAGTCGAGCAGGCCAACTTTCCACTCCGGCCGGGCGATGGCGAGCGGTATGCCTGGTAGTCCGGCACCGCAACCAACATCGATTAAGCGCGGCCCCGCCAAATGCGGTAGTACCGTCAGGCTATCCAGCAAATGTTGGGTGACCATGGCTTCGGGATCGCGCACAGCAGTGAGGTTATAGACTTTGTTCCACTTGGCGATCAGCGCTACATAATTGAGCAATTTTTGTTGCTGCGCCGTATCCAAGTCCAAACCGAGCGCGGCCAGCCCGGAAGCCAAAGGCTGTGCCAAGTTCATGCGCTTTTCTTTTTGGCGGCGCCGCGCTTTAAATGTACCAAGAGCAAGGAGATAGCGGCGGGAGTTACCCCTGAGATACGCCCCGCTTGGCCCAGGGTTTCCGGTTTGTGTTGGTTGAGCTTTTGGCTCACTTCGATCGAAAGCCCACGCACCTCGCCGTAATCCAAATCCAGCGGCAACTTGAGTGATTCCTGGCTACGGCTGCGCTCGACCTCGTCTTGTTGGCGCTCGATGTAGCCTGCGTACTTGGCCTGGATTTCGACTTGCTCAACCACCTGGGGCTCGGTCACGCTGGTACCCGCACCGGATAAAGTCATCAGGCTTGCATAGGTTACTTGCGGACGGCGCAGAAGATCAATAAGTGAGTGCTCGCGCTCTATAAGCTGGCCGAGTACACGCAGGGCATCGGCTTCTGGCAACATGCGTGGGTTGACCCAAGTGGCTTTCAGCCGTTCTTGCTCGCGCGCGATGGCTTCGCGCTTTTGCTCGAAATGCGCCCAGCGCGCATCGTCCACCACGCCGAGTTTGCGGCCTATTTCCGTGAGCCGTAAGTCGGCGTTGTCTTCGCGCAAACTCAGACGATATTCGGCGCGGCTAGTGAACATGCGGTAGGGTTCGAGCACACCACGGGTGATGAGGTCGTCCACCAGCACCCCAATATAGGCTTCGCCGCGGCCGGGACACCAGCCGGCTTTTTCTTGCACATACAGCCCGGCGTTGATACCTGCGAGCAGGCCTTGCGCCGCAGCTTCTTCATAGCCGGTGGTGCCATTGATCTGGCCGGCGAAGAACAGGCCACGAATCGCCTTGGTTTCAAGCGAGCTTTTGAGACCGCGCGGATCAAAGTAATCGTATTCAATAGCATAGCCGGGGCGGGTGATATGCGCATTTTCGAAACCCTTGATGGAGCGCACCAGGTTCAATTGCACGTCGAAGGGCAGGCTGGTGGAGATCCCGTTGGGATAGATCTCATGCGTGGTCAAGCCTTCCGGCTCGACGAAAATTTGGTGTGACTCTTTATCCGCGAAGCGGTGAATTTTGTCCTCGATGGAAGGGCAATAGCGAGGGCCCGCTCCCTCAATAACGCCTGTATACATTGGCGATCTATCCAGGCCATTGCGGATGATGTCATGCGTTTGGGTATTGGTGTGAGTGATCCAGCACGGCAATTGTTGCGGGTGCCGGCGCGCATTACCGAGGAAAGAAAACACCGGCACGGGGTCGTCGCCCGGCTGCATAGTCATCACCGAATAGTCTAGGCTACGACCGTCGATGCGCGGCGGCGTCCCGGTTTTCAGCCGACCCACCGGTAGCTGCAATTCGCGCAACCGCGCCGCCAGGCTGATTGACGCCGGGTCGCCGGCGCGCCCAGCGCGATAATTGGACAGACCGACATGGATCAAGCCACCGAGGAAGGTACCGGTGGTGAGCACCACGGCGCGCGCGCGGAATTGAATACCGAGCTGGGTCACGGCGCCCACCACGCGCTCGCCTTCCAAAATTAAATCGTCCACCGCTTGCTGGAACAGCCACAAATTCGGCTGGTTCTCCAAGCGGCTGCGGATAGCTTGCTTGTATAGCAGGCGGTCGGCCTGGGCGCGAGTGGCACGCACCGCCGGGCCTTTGCTAGAATTCAGGATGCGAAACTGGATGCCGCCTTCGTCGGTGGCGGCGGCCATGGCGCCGCCCAGAGCATCAACTTCTTTCACCAAATGGCCTTTGCCGATGCCGCCGATGGAGGGATTGCAGGACATCTGGCCCAGGGTCTCGATGTTGTGCGTGAGCAACACGGTTTTTCGGCCCATGCGCGCACTGGCGAGCGCCGCCTCGGTTCCGGCATGGCCGCCGCCGATTATCATCACATCAAAGATTTGTGGGAAATCCATAGCCTGCATACAACATTTCCGTGAAGAGCGACAATCATACGCGAATTGCGCTACTTAAGTAAGCAGGAGTCTCGTGGAAACATGTACTTAGCCTGCATGACCGGTGCCGGCTTTCTCAAAATCGATGGGAACGAATAAACTACGCGCATGGCAAAGTTATTGAACCTGCATCGCGCCGCC
>JANYAU010000068.1 GCA_025361165.1 Betaproteobacteria bacterium
GAACCGACCTTTCGGCCTACTCTCAAACCAAGCTGAATGCAGTGGCGAGGAAATTAAATGATCGCCCAAGGAAAACACTAAACTACGAAACACCCGCTGAAAGATTTAGCCAATCTGTTGCATCCACCAGTTGAATCCGCAACCCGTTGCGGTCATTGAGGTTCAAAACATCACCGGCCGTTTCCGCCTCTTAACGGACGTCAAAGCATATCGACGCAGAAGAATTTAACAATATGCCACCCTCACGGGGCGGTCATGATTGGTCTTGTTTTGGATTAACCAAAGTGTACTTCCATATGCCAACTTCGCCATCACCATTTAAAAGGCGATAAGTCTCGATTTCCCTCCAACCTATTGCCTTATGAAATCGCTCTGATTCTGAATTTGGTGGATTCTTCCATATAAAGCAAAATGCAGCTGAAAACTGCTTGCTAGTTTCAGTGGCCGCTTTAAACAAGTGATTATAGAGTTTCTTACCGAGTCCCTTGTGCGACATCTCGGGAGCAATGCAAACCTGTCTTACAATTAGGTATGACCCTTTT
The DNA here is from genome assembly GCA_025361165.1 of Betaproteobacteria bacterium. Lineage (GTDB taxonomy): Bacteria > Pseudomonadota > Gammaproteobacteria > Burkholderiales > Thiobacteraceae > RBG-16-58-11. Next base: position 543 of record JANYAU010000068.1, read on the forward strand.
TGGGCATGATCAATGTAATCGTAAACCTCGCCACCAAATTGGCCAGTTTTTTGACTAGAATGAGCAAGCAGAAATCCTGAAACGCGGCCACCAACAACCAACACATAGAAGAAATCCGCCTCTTCTGCAAATCTTCTATACTCAGCTTCGGAATACGGCACCAGAAAACCGTTGTTATTTTTCTGACTCGAGTTATCTATACGCGCAAGCCTATTTGCAAGTGACACAATATCACCCACATCACTTTCGGATGCACTTTTTATTATTGAAATATCTTTCAGGAACAAATTACACTTCGCATGCTGACATTACACATATGGCAGCGCCTTATTAAAATTCGAATCAAATATATACTTCAAGGTATTTGTTAAATTTGGATCGGACGTGCAAAACGCAGGAGCAGCTTCGCCGGGCGTTAACAACAAAAATCCCCCATGGACTCCTCCCTTGCCGTTGTCTGAAATCCAAAAGAAATTAGCAGAAGGGATTGAATGATCGCCCAACTTCTCGTTGATTCGAACCGAGATTTTCTTACCAAGAAGATTTGCAATATAGTCATGATAACAGAGCTGAAATACCTGAAAAAAGATCTCCATATTTTTGCAACTAAAGTCAATTGGCTTCTCAGAATTAATGAAGGGAATAAGATCATTGTCGCAGACAGTATTACCCTTCTCAGTATTTTTATATTTCTGAAGTAAAATAGGCAATTGTTTAATGAACTCCTCTTTCTTTGAGACATGTACGCAAAACTCCTTTGCTTTGTCCTTATTTAATACATTCACTCCGGCTTGAGAAATTGCTTTGGGTTTGCCCCACAGAAGAAATCTAACACCTCCCAATTCGCTTTCATTCCTTGCTATTCTATCCGCAGCCTTAATAAGTTCTGAAACAAGCCGGTCATGATAACTTGGATATACATAGCTTCCGATATCAACGGCATCCCAAAGAATGCAGACAAAATCATTAGCTTGCCCAATATGGTCAATAAGTAAACCTAGGTGCTTTGGGAAAACGTCAACATATTTTGTGTCGACAGATTCGTATATGGAACGCAGTTTCTCGCCTTGATTTTTTGCTTCAAAATAGGCCCTGAATGCCAAGATGAATGCAACGATCGTTAAGATTTGCATTATGGAATCATCTAAGAGAGCGGCATGACCAACCACCCATTTCCAGTTACACAGCCCTATTAATAATACTGTTACAGCCGACAGGGCGAGGACTAGCGATGGCATTGATTTGGGCTTTGGTCTCATGAGTTATCTCTTTGTCCTTGGCGTTATTTCATAAGTCGAAGGGCTATTTTAATCTCCTATAGCCTGAGCCGCAGGCAGGAGTTGATTTGACTCCTTGAAGGTCTGTTAAAGGTTCTCATCTGCCGTTGCCGGTCCAGAGGCGACAGGCCGCTTCTGGCACGATGCTGCCCCACAGCGTAAATCGCTGACAGGCAACTCCCGCTGCAAAACGGACATACAACGAGCAAACTATGACGGCTGTTTCGAGTCGATCTGAGCCGGTCAATCACAAAAACAAATACGCGTTTAAAAAAGCCTAGATTAGTGCCAAGTAAGGCGCGAAGCGATGGACACTATGGCAACGTCGAGCATGCAGCCTGGTATCGGGGCTTTTTTATGTACCACTATTACAGAAACACCACACCTGCTAATCATGCGGATTGATTTTGCTCCGCCTGGCCTGTTTGTTTAAGCTGATTTTGCGTTTGGACTCCAGCCGTGCTTCGCGCGCACCGCGGCTGGGGCGGGTGGGGATGCGGTGCTTGGGCGGGATCGCTGCCGCGCGCATCAGCGCGACCAAGCGCGCGATGGCGTCCTTGCGGTTCATGCCTTGGGTGCGAAAGCGCTGCGCGTCGATCACCAGCATGCCGTCTTCGGTTAAGCGGCTGCCGGCGAATTGCTTGAGCCGTATTTTCACCTCGTCAGGCAATGATGGCGAGTGCGCAACATCGAAGCGCAGCTCAACCGCGCTCGATACTTTGTTCACGTTCTGCCCGCCGGGGCCGGATGCGCGCACGAAGCGGAACCTCAACTCATCTTCGCCAATGGCGATGTGGGGTGTGATCTGAATCATTTTTTGGGTAGTTAAGACACTGTAGCGAAGTCCACTGTAGATTTTCGGCGAGTGTGTCGTGCATAATTCCAATATGGTGTCAGACAATTTTACATCGCGCTGATGAATCCAGTAGCGCACTTTTCCGTATGCCCGTATTTCTGCGCTATTCCTTGGCATGCTGGGCTGATGGCACCGATCTTGCTCGTCTTTCTAAAAAATCGAACCGAGATGGTGGGTGCGCATGAGTGAGCAAAAATTTGATTTCGATGCTTGGGCCAGCCTGGCGCAGAGCGACCCGGATGCCTTCGAAGCGAAGCGCTTGCACATGATCGAGCAGCTCATCGAGAGCGCGCCGGAAGGGTTGCGCCAGCGCTTGCGCGGTTTTCAGTGGCGCATCGATATGGAGCGGCGGCGTTGCAGCAACCCGCTGCAAGCCTGTATCTGGATTTCCAATATGATGTGGGACATGATCTACGCCGACCGCGGATTTTTGTGGGCGCTGCAGGTGATGTCTGACCCGCATACGCTACTTAACGCCGTGCCGGAAGAAAATGCACTGGCCGAAGTGGTGCGGCTCAAACCTAAACGTTAAACTTTTCCCAAATCCACTTCTTCTGCCCATATCAAGGCTTGTACATGGGCGAGGTTGATGTCCTCTGCGGAAATGCCGCTGGTTGCCGCATAGGTGGCGATGACTTGTTCCTCTGCTTCTTCGCAGGCGATGGCGAGATCGAGGAAAGGCGCATAGATACCTTCGCGTTTTAACAATGCCGCTTCTATTGGCGGCGGCAGTTTCAAACTTTCCAGCGCAGTTTCCATCGACAAATTAAGTAGTGCATCCAGCAAAGAAAAAATGCCAGTGATGAACAAGCCCTCTTGTTCTTGCGGTTTGAGCTTTTTGCGGCCTAATAACTCGGTTAAACGCGCGCGCACCAAGGCGTTGTTCATCAGCGCCAGCGTGCGCTGATCGGGCTGGCCGCTGGCGAATAAGAGTAGCGTGAGCCAGCGATAAAGTTGATCGTAGCCGAGCACCACCAAGGCATGCGCGATTGAGCGCACCGGTTGCAGCAGACCGGTGGCGGGTGAATTGATGAAGCGCAGCAGTTTGTAAGAGAGCACCGGATCGTGCTTGAAGCCCTTCTCCAGCTCGGAGATTTCGGCGTGATGCATGGTCTGGTTGAGCAGTTGCATCACATGTAGGCGTTGACTGTCCACGGTCTTCGCGCGTGCCGGCAGCGGCTTGGCGAAGAAATAACCTTGGAATAGATTGAACCCGAGTTTGTGGCATACGGTGTATAGCTCTTCCGATTCCACGGGATTGGCCAGCAATTGAAAATCGCCATGGCTTTTGATGTTGACTATCAACTCACCCAATTGCATCGCGTCATACGGCGTCGGATCAATACGGATGGTGTCGACCAAGGGCAACAGCTCATCCAATTCTTCTCGATATTGCAGTTGTTCCAAGCCGAAGCGATAGCCGTATTCGTGCAGCACTTGGCAGCGATTGATGAGCGCGTCGAGCGCGCCGGCGGGCGGTGTAAATATGAGCACGATGCCTGTGCCATCCAGGCGATCGAGAAAGGCCGTGTGCAGGGAAGGCGGCGAGATCGTGATAAATATCTGTTTGCCGCCGCGCAGTTTTTGGATGTTCAAATCTTCCATGCTCGAAAGCAGCATTTCATCCACCATCTGCTGTAGCAATTGCGCGCCTTCGCCCGGGGGCGGCGCGGATTTTTTGATGCGCATTTCGTAGCCGACGATGTTGCCGCTACGATCCAACAGCGGTTGCCGGCCGAGAAAGCGATTTAACAATTCCGTCGCTTCGGTGCGTATACCGTGGGTGGGGATGTCGAGCATTTGCGTGACCATGGCGGGTTCGTCATCAGTGTCGATGAGCGCCTCGGCGGCGTTATCGCGGTGCAGTGGGGCTTCCATCAGCGGCACCACGCGGTCAATAGGCGGCGCGATGAAGACGATTTCAGCATCGTTCTGAGCTTGCGGCTTCTTCTCATTTGATAGAAATTTCAGGTACTTGCCTAGCATGAATGGCTCCCCTTGCGCGCCGGAAGCGGCGCGGGCGTTACCTGTCATTAGCGGCTAAGGGTAGGGGATTCTTAAGCACTTGTCCCCTTTGTCATGCGGGGTAGGGGTGTCTTTTGCGCGTATAATTTCCGCTCGTACTCCCTCGCAGATGAAAGGATTCCCCTATGTATGGCTTTAGCGCGCACGTGAATTTGCCCTTCGACCAAGCGGTAGCAAAAGTAACTGAAGAATTGAAAAAAGAAGGCTTCGGCGTACTCACCGACATCGACGTCAAGGCGACCATAAAAGCCAAGCTCGATATCGAGCGCCGCCCGTACCGCATCTTGGGTGCTTGCAATCCTGTGCTGGCCAACAAGGCGCTCGATCTGGAGCCGGACATCGGTTTGCTGTTGCCGTGCAATGTGGTGGTGCGAGAAGAAGCGGACGGGAAAGTGACGGCCTTGTTTCTCGACCCGAATATTATGATTGGTCTGGTGGCCAATAAAGGCGTATCTGAAATCGCTACCGATGCGCGTGCGCGGCTGGTGCGCGTGCAAGCGGCGTTGACGTCTTAAAGGGCGTTACGCAAATCACCGCGCTACACAATCTTTAGCGTCTTCGCCAAATAATCAAAAAACCAGCAATACAAAATGATCGGCAAAGGCAGCCCCAGCAGTGTGCCGATCAGGTAGTTGCGGAATTTGACGCCTGACATGGCGAGCGCGTAATTGAGGGCGGGCATAGTCTGAAACAAAATCCGTAATAGCAGAATGCTGTTGATCGGATGGGCATCTAGCTGGCGCAATAATCGCGCGGCGATTTTGCTATTCAATTGCCGCAGGGCATCGCCACCGACAAATCGGATAGTGAAAAAAGTCAGGACGCAGGAGATGCTGGCGGCGACGTAAGTGGCAACGCCGCCCCAGGTGCGTCCTAGGGTCAGCACGGCTGCGGCGAGAAACACCCACCCTGGAATCTGTATCAAGTTACCCAGCGAAAACAGCAGTATAAAAATCAACAGCCCGCTAATTTTGTTTTCTAGAATCCTGTGCTGCAAAAACGCCAGGTTAAACTGATCCCTCAAGCCGGATAACTCGAACACGGCGAGTAATAGGCCTAGAAACAAGAACACGGCGAGTAGTCGTTGGTAGCGGTGCATGCTGGCTAATGAAACGCCCAAGCCGCAAAGGCTTCGATTTCATCCCGGTTAAGCAACATCAACTGGTACGCATTCGGATTTAGGGAATGATCTTTTGTGGTGTCAACGCTGAGACGCTGCAACACATAGCCAATCAAAGCACGCCGGACGGTCACCTCGATGACCTTATCGCTTGCGCCATAATCCAGTAACAGGTTTTGTTGTTTTTTGGCTTCGAGTTTGGGGTGGGGGCTGAGCTTTAAACGCACCATTTCCACCCAGTCATCATCGTATTGCACGCTGGACTCGGCTGGTTCATTCAAGGTAGTCGCGCTCACAAATCGCGATAGCACGAAGTCGCGAAAGTCGTAGGTCTCCACACTATAGGCGCGCACATGCCAGCGGATGCCGCTGTTGACTAGCGCGTGGGGCTCGAGGATGCGCTGTTCTTGGCTATCCCGATCGGATAGTGAGCGGTAGCTCACTTGCAGCTTGCTGTGTCCGCGAATGGCGCGGGTGATCTGCGAGAGGACTTGGCGACTGGGCAGGCGATTCGGTAAGGGTAGTGACTCCATAGCCACGCCATAAATCGATTTCTCGCCATACGGGCCGCCGGCAACGGCCAAGTTCGCCGCAATCATGGGCAAAACGGCGGCGGGGGCGAGGTCGGCAAAGACCTCCCGGAAGGCGTCGCTCGGCACAAACCCGAACACGCTGTGATTGTAAATGAGGTTGTTGGGCGCTAAATCGCTGTAGAGCTTGAGGTCCTTGGTGGCCGCCGCATCCGAAATACCGAAGGCTTTGGCGACCTCGTTGCGGGTGACGATGCCGCTGTAGTAGGCCATGATTTCAATATATTGCAGCCGTTGGCGCGTTGCCCATTTTATATCCAGGCGCATTTTCTGTTTAGAAACCATTGCTTACTCCAATTTACCGGGTAATTATAAGGTTAATTGTGACTGTATTAATACAAAATATCATATAATATAAAATGCGCATATGATAAAAAGTATTGACACATGTAAAAGTATAGCCTAAATTAAACACCATGGAGCAGCCGCGGGCCGCTCGGAAACACAGATTAACCGCACACTGGAGGAGAAAACATGGCAACGAACACCGCAGCAGAAGACAAACTCAAGGCATTGAACGCGGCCCTGAGCCAGATCGAAAAACAATTCGGCAAGGGCTCCGTGATGCGTCTGGGCGACAGCGATGTGATCCCCGATATCCAGGTCGTATCGACTGGATCGTTGGGCTTGGATATCGCGCTGGGCGTCGGCGGCCTGCCACGCGGGCGGGTGGTCGAAATCTATGGTCCGGAGTCGTCCGGCAAGACGACGCTCACGCTGCAAGTGATCGCTGAGATGCAAAAAATTGGCGGCACCGCCGCCTTCATCGATGCCGAGCATGCGCTTGACCCCGCCTATGCGCAAAAGTTAGGCGTGAATGTGAGCGATCTGCTCGTGTCGCAGCCCGATACCGGCGAGCAAGCGCTGGAAATCGTCGACATGCTGGTGCGCTCCGGTTCCGTCGATGTGGTGGTGGTGGACTCGGTCGCGGCATTGACGCCCAAGGCCGAGATCGAAGGCGAGATGGGCGATTCGCACATGGGATTGCAAGCGCGGCTGATGTCGCAAGCGTTGCGCAAGCTCACCGCGAATATTAAACGTTCCAATACCCTGGTGATTTTCATCAACCAGATCCGCATGAAGATCGGTGTGATGTTCGGCAACCCCGAAACCACCACCGGCGGCAATGCGCTCAAGTTCTACGCCTCGGTGCGGCTGGATATTCGCCGTATCGGCGCCATCAAGCGCGGTGAGGAAGTCGTCGGCTCCGAGACCCGCGTGAAAGTCGTCAAAAACAAAGTCGCGCCGCCGTTCAAGCAGACTGAGTTCGACATCCTTTACGGCGAGGGCATCTCGCGCGAAGGCGAGATTATCGAGTTGGGCGTATTGAATAAGATCGTCGATAAATCCGGCGCCTGGTATGCCTACAACGGCGAGAAAATCGGCCAGGGCAAAGACAACGCGCGTGAATACCTGAAAGAGCATCCGGAAATCGCGCGGGAAATCGAAGCCAAGATTCGCGCAGCGGTGGGTGTCAAAGGTAGCGCGGCGGCAGCGGAGTTCAGTCCGGCGGAGTTGGAAGAGGCTTGATCGGGTTATCGAGCGGTGATCCGGTTTCGAGTCATCGCATTGAAGTCGCAGGATGACTAAATCCCCGCCACTTTCTATTCGCAACCGGGCGCTGGGCCTGCTGGCCCGGCGCGAACACTCCCGTGCCGAGTTGCAACGCAAGCTCGCGCCGCACACGGAGGATACTGCCGAAATAACCGCGCTGCTCGATGATCTGGAGCAGCGCGGTTTTGTTTCCGACGCCCGTTTTGCCGCTGAATTTGTTCGCGCCAAAAGTCAGCGTTTTGGCGCGGCGTACATTGCTTATGCCCTGCGCGAAAAAGGCGTATCCCAAGAAATCATCGACGAAGCGCTTGCGGCCGCTACCGACGGCGAGTTGGAACGCGCGCGCCGAGTGTGGCAATCCAAATTTGGTACGCTCCCTACCAGTTTTGAAGGACGGGGAAAGCAAACCCGGTTCCTCGCTGGGCGCGGCTTCTCATCCGAAATCATTCGCAAGGTCTTGCGCGGCGAGGACTTTGATGGCTAAGCGCCTGACACGGCGGCGTTCACCGATATGCAGCACAATCCAGGCAATACATTCCTTTGACGGAATATTCCTTGTGAGTGATAAATTAAAGTGAAAATGAGCACTTGCTTACGTTACGGAAGGAAGGGCTGAGCGATGGCTAAAAAATTCTCGGAACTGGAAGCAAAAATGCCGCCGGCGTCGCGCGCCGCTCGGATGCGCTCTACGGCCAACTGCTGGCCGAAATGCCGCTCAACGAATTACGCCAGGCCAGGGCCTTGTCCCAGGTCAAACTCGCCGAGACCTTGCACGTAAATCAAGCAGCCGTTTCCAAGATCGAGCGGCGCACGGACATGTACATCAGCACCTTGCGCGCGTATATCCGCGCCATGGGCGGTGACCTGGAAATTGTCGCAAAGTTTCCCGATGGCGAAGTGAAGATCGCGAATTTTTCGGAGTAGTTGCGAGAAGGCTCTTTTGAAAAATAAGCCGGTGTAGGGAAACGCGGGCCAATGCTAGTTTAAACTGGAGTTTACTAAAATAGTTCAGATCAAGTTGGCAAACTATGCCATACCGAATAGTCGCACCATTGTCCTGTTGCTCGGCGTATTGTCCGCTATACCCAATGCTTTTGCATGCTCATGCATTTCTCTCACGCTGCATGAACAGTTCCAAATTGCCGAGTATGTGTTTGTAGGCCGCACCACCAATGTTCAACAAATAAAGAGTCGTGTTTCTCACCCCTTGTGGCGGGGAATACTTGGTGCATTCCAGGTACAGCAAACATTTAAGGGAAACCCCCACGCACTTCAAAATATAGAAACCGGTTTGGGGCCAAGCGATTGCGGCCTTAGTCTGGTTGAAGGGCGCACTTACCTTTTCTTCGCTGATAAAATGGGCTCGGTCGACATCTGTTCAGGCAGTCGCGCATTCGATGCTGAAAACCCGGAAAATAGTGATATTCTCAGAGAACTTAAAAACTACTCAATATATTGAGCAGCGCCTGATCGTCGAAAAACTTTACACTCTCAACTTAATTTAAAATGACAAAATACTATTTTTACGTTAAAACAGTATTTTACGTTTTTTGGTGCGATTATTGCTTAAGACAATTGAAATTGTTCTGCCCCAACGAGACAAATGCCAACAGGCAAAACGACAAGAAAGGAAACATCTGTGAAACTTCACTCCACTGTATGTGTTGCGCTCGCAATAGCCGCACTGACCCTCAGCCAATCCGCATCGGCCATTAGTATCATTTTCAATTATTCTTACGACAGCAGTGGTTTTTTTACGGGCGCCAACGCTAGCCGCCAAACCCTGTTGAATCAAGCCGCAGGCGAATTCACCTCACGGATACAAGATCACTTGACTGCCATTACCTCAAGTGGAAGCAACCGCTACGACGTTAACTTCTTCAACCCCTCAAGTGGTGCAACGACAACACTGAACAACTACAGCGTTGCCGATAACGCGGTAATTGTATATGTCGGCGCCCAAAATCTCGGCAGCAGCACTCTCGGCCAGGGTGGTCCAGGTGGGTTTTCCATTGGCGGGACATCGGCCTTTGTTAACACAGCAGACCGCGGACAAACGGGTGCTCTGAGTACTCCGCCCACCGATTTTGGCCCATGGGGCGGTACCCTCACCTTTAATAGCGCGCAAACAAATTGGTATTTTGGATCTACTGACCCCACGCCAGGATCGAATGTTTTTGACTTCTATTCAGTTGCGCTACATGAGTTGGGGCATTTGCTGGGCTTCGGCACCGCGCCTTCTTTCGGTAATTTAGTCATGGGAAGTAACTTCACGGGAGCCTCTGCAAAAGCGGCATACGGCGGACCGGTGCCGATGGCCGATCCCGGCCATTGGCAGCAGGGGCTAAACAGCACGGTGGCCGGCGTGTCCCAGGAAGTGGCTATGGGCCCGAGTTTGACCAATGGTCAACGCAAACATTTCACTGAGTTGGACTTTGCGGGGCTACACGATATGGGATGGCAAGTTTCCGCTGTACCGGTACCGGCTGCAATATGGCTTTTCGCTTCCGCTCTTGCCGGTTTATTCGGATTTGCACGGCGGCGCATGGCTTAAGCATCTAGATCAACCGTACTGACAGACCCCGCTTCGGCGGGGTTTCGTTTTTATAAGCGCTCTGGATTTCTGAGCGCCTATCTGAACCGCTTTTGCGTCGCTGAATTAATCACCACAATTATCCAGTAAAAAACCTGTGCTTTGGGGTGGGCAGTGAAGTTTGCACCGCTGTAAGGAGCCTCACATGAGGGCGAAATGGGCGCGTTCAGGAAGCTCAATGTGCCTCCGGTGAAATGGCGATAGCGCGGGGGGCAGGGGATAAAAAGCGATGTATTTGATTCCCAGATGGCCACCTAAATCGGGGGGACATGCGATTGTTTTAGACTGAGTGTTCAGAGTTGAGATCACCGCAAGGGCCTAATAGGGCTCAAACGCATACGCTGTGGAGTCATGCAGCGCTCTCCCAGGCGCCCTTCATCCGCGCTATCATTACGTTTTTCAAGAATAATGGGCTTAATTGAGTTAGGCCACCTAAGGAACCCGCATGAAAAGCAGCGAAATTCGCAAACGTTTTCTGAGCTATTTCGAATCCAAGGGCCATACCATTGTGCCGTCCAGTTCCTTGATTCCGGGCAGCGATCCGACGCTCCTCTTTACCAATGCCGGCATGGTGCAGTTCAAGGATGCGTTCCTCGGACGCGACAACCGGCCCTATGTGCGCGCCACCAGTTCGCAGCGTTGCGTCAGAGCCGGCGGCAAGCACAACGACTTGGAAAACGTCGGCTACACCGCGCGCCATCACACTTTCTTCGAGATGCTGGGCAACTTCAGCTTCGGCGATTATTTCAAGCGCAATGCGATTCAATATGCGTGGGAATTCCTCACCGTGGAAATGAAAATCCCGGCAGAGAAACTCTGGGTCACGGTGTATCACGAGGATGACGAAGCCGCGGATATTTGGCTGAACGAAATCGGCGTGCCACCGGAACGCCTAACGCGCATCGGCGACAAACCCGGTGCGGGCCAATATCAATCGGATAACTTCTGGGCCATGGGCGATACTGGCCCCTGCGGGCCTTGTTCCGAAATCTTCTACGACCACGGCCCGAGTGTGGCGGGTGGCCCACCGGGAACGCCGG
>JANYAU010000082.1 GCA_025361165.1 Betaproteobacteria bacterium
CCGGTTGAGAGTTGACCAGGTAATCCACGTACCCTGCTTAATTTATAAGCAGGAGTAAACAGGGGTGATTACCATGGTCATGTATGCCAAGATCCGGCGGATGTTTTTTCGTGAACATCTGTCTATTAGTGAGATTCAACGACGCACCAGTCTGTCGCGCAACACCATCAAGAAATGGCTCAAGGAGCCAGACGAAGCCGCGACCAAGTACCACCGGGCCAAAGCCAGCGGCAAGCTAACGCCGTTTGAGCCCAAGCTGCTACTGGCACTGGAAGCTGATTCACGCCGTCCCAAGCGGGATCGGCGTACCGCTCTGATGCTGTTTTCCACCATCCAGCAAGAAGGCTACAGCGGTGGCTATACCGTCGTCACCGACTTCATCCGCAACTGGCGTAACCACGCTGCCACGGTCACCGGCAAGTCGGCCTTCGTACCGCTCAAATTTGTACTGGGTGAAGCCTTCCAGTTCGACTGGAGCGAGGAATGGCTGATGATTGGCGGCATTCACCGCAAGATTCTGGCCGCGCATACCAAGCTCTGCGCCAGCCACGCATTCTGGCTTACCGCCTATCCCACGCAAAGCCACGAGATGTTGTTCGATGCGCACACCCGCGCATTTACGGCCTTGGGCGGCATTCCCAAACGCGGCATCTACGACAACATGAAGACCGCCGTGGACAAGGTCTCCAAAGGCAACGGCCGTGTCGTCAATACGCGCTTCTTCGCCATGACGGCGCATTACTTGTTCGACCCGGATTTCTGCAATGTGGCATCCGGTTGGGAGAAAGGTGTCGTCGAGAAGAACGTACAGGATTCACGGCGGCGTATCTGGATGGATGCAAAACAGCAGCGCTTCAGTTCATTCGACGAACTCAATGCCTGGCTCGAAGTCCGCTGCCGTGCCCTGTGGTCTTCGTTGCAGCATCCAGAGTATGCCGGCATGACCGTCGCCGAGGTGCTGGAACAGGAGCAGGTGTATTTGATGCCTATGCCGACCCCGTTCGATGGCTATGTCGAAGTGCTGGCGCGCGTCTCCAGCACTTGCCTGGTGAGCGTACAGCGCAACCGCTACTCCGTGCCGTGTCATTTGGCCAATCACCGAGTAGCGATCCACCTTTATCCAACGCGGGTCGAAGTATCGGCCGAGAATGCGGTCGTGGCGTGCCATGCACGCTTGCTGGATCGTGATCAAGTCAGCTACGACTGGCAGCACTACATTCCATTGATCGAGCGCAAACCCGGCGCGTTGCGCAACGGCGCGCCGTTTGCCGATATGCCGGCACCCTTCGCCAAGTTGCAAACCGCATTGCGCCGACGTGAACGGCAACAAGGCGATCGGATCATGGCGCGGGTGCTCGCCACGGTCCCACTCCATGGTCTTGAGGCTGTGCTGGTGGCGGTCGAATTGGTGTTGGAATCCGGCGTGCATAGTGCTGAGCATGTGTTGAATGTGTTGGCACGACTCAACCAGGCGGCGCTACCGGAGCAGGTTGAAACCAGTCTGACGCTCACCGAAGAGCCATTGGCCAATACGGCGCGTTACGACAGACTGAATGTGGAGGTATCCAATGCCTAACATCATTAGCCAGCTCAAGGCGCTGAAGTTGCATGGTATGGCCGACAGTTATGTCGAGCTGCAAAGTCAGGGGGCGAGCGGTGCGACCGCTTCGATGGAATCTTCGGTCTGGCTGTTGCGGCATCTGCTGGAAGCCGAGTCCACTGACCGGGCCATCCGCTCAATTCGTTATCAGATCAATGCCGCCCGGTTCCCGGTGCATCGCAATCTGGCAGGTTTCGACTTCAGTCAATCCAAGATAGATGAACAGATCATTGGCCGGCTTGCCACAATGGAATTCACCGATGCCGCACAGAACGTGGTGTTGGTCGGTGGCACTGGTACCGGTAAAACGCATCTGGCGACGGCCATCGGAGTTGCTGGCATTCAACAGCATGGCAAGCGTGTACGCTTCTTCTCCACAGTGGAACTGGTAAATACCCTGGAGCGCGAGAAGGCTGCCGGCAAACAGGGCAAGCTGACGCTCAGCTTGATGCAAATGGATCTGGTGATTCTGGATGAGTTGGGCTACTTGCCCTTCTCGCAGGCCGGGGGCGCATTGCTGTTCCATCTGCTGTCCAAACTTTACGAGCGAACCAGCGTCATCATTACGACTAACCTGAGCTTCTCGGAATGGAACAGTGTGTTCATTGATGCCAAGCTGACCACTGCGCTATTGGATCGCCTGACCCATCATTGCCACATCGTCGAAACCGGCAACGAGTCATTCCGCTTTAAACAAAGTACTGAAACCGCCAAGGATCGGATTAAATCGCGGGAGAAAGCGAAACGTTCATTGTTAGAAGAGCCCGCTGATTTCTGATTCGTTACCACATCATTCAATCGCATCAACAGGAGAGCAAATCCATTCCAGTCTGGTCGACTTACCCACAGGCGTGTAGTACGCTACATCGCTTTAACGCCTGGTCAATTTTAAACCGGTATCCCTGGTCAGATTTCAACCGGCGCCAACACGCAAGAAGCGCTATGGAGGTCGTGATCGACGTGGCACGATTCCCAACCAGGTCTCGATCGACAAACGTCCAGCGATCGTCGGTAGCCGCAAGCGTTTCGGTGACTGGGAGGCGGACTTGGTCATTGGCGCCGGACAGAAGCAGGCCCTCGTCACAATGAACGAGCGTACGTCTCGCTACTCTTTGT
>JANYAU010000114.1 GCA_025361165.1 Betaproteobacteria bacterium
TGGCTAGTCATTGTGAAAGCCGATTCACCGCTGGCAGCAGATGTAAACAGAACTTATGCGGTTATCAAAGAGACGGAGCGCCCGAAACATTTACCAAAGAACGTTGTAGAGTTGATGAAAAAGGAAGGTTTTAAACGGTTCACAATGACTAGCCATACTGACTTGTGGAAGCAAATGGATGCCAAAGCGCCTGGCAAGGGATATGGGGTGAAGGTACAGCAGGCGTGGTATTGGTATGACAATTGGGTAGAGCAAGTAAGGAAGTACTGCCAAGAAAATGCAGCCAAGTACAAGTAAAGCACTCTTGCGGGTTAATAACGACGAGAACTTCAACGCAAAGAAGGAAAAGGCTTATGGCTGACATCCATTTGACCCAATCCGAGGCCGAAGCGCTGATCGCGCTGGAAAAGCATCGTCTCGACGATGAGCGCTACGCTTACCCAACATCGGGGTCATTGGTCGTCCCGCTTCAATCGCCGGATAAGCGCGAACAATTTTTGCTCGACATCCGCAGGGGGCGCATTGACTTGCTCAAAGGCAAGTACCAGACGCGCGCGCGGCAGGTCGTCGTTTTGGTGCGGCTGGATTTTGGCGGTGCGCCGCACAGAAACCCGGACGACCAAGAGATCGGGAGCCCCCATCTTCACCTCTATCGCGAAGGCTACGGCGATAAGTGGGCTGTGCCGATTCCGGTTGAGCACTTTCCAAGGGTATCCGACCTGTGGGGCACTTTGGAAGATTTCATGCGGTTTTGCCGTGTCACGATGCCGCCATATATTGAGCGAGGTTTGTTCACATGATTCAGGATATTCAAAAACTGCTGGATGACTATGTTGTCTGGCTGCGAGACAAGACATTACTACGCCAAATTGATGACTGGATTGAAATTACGACGCCGTATCTGGATCGTCACAACGATTACGTTCAAATCTACGCTAGGAAATCGAATGGTGCATATATCCTGACGGATGATGGTTACACGATTGATGACCTTGAACAAAGCGGCTGCAAGCTGAATAGTCCAAAGCGGCAGGATTTGCTGAAGATGACCCTGAACGGGTTCGGTATTCAGCTTCACGGGAATGCGCTTGAAGTTCATGCCACGCCCGACAACTTTGCCTTGCGCAAGCACAACCTTGTTCAGGCGATGCTGGCTGTAAACGATATGTTCTATCTGTCAGTCCCGATGGTCGCCAGCCTGTTTTATGAAGATGTGGTTGCATGGCTCGATTTGCACGATGTCCGCTATACGCCGAAGGTGAAGTTTTCGGGTAAGACCGGGTATGACCATTTGTTTGATTTCGTCGTCCCAAAGTCACGCCAGCAACCTGAGCGCATCATCCAGACCATCAATCGGCCAAACCGAGATACAGCCCAAGCGGTGGCTTTTGCGTGGATTGACACCAAGGAAGTGCGGCCACCAGATTCGAAGGCATTCGCGCTGCTCAATGATTCTGAAATTGCGATTTCATCCTCTGTTACCGATGCGCTCAAGAACTATAACGTGCATCCGATTTCATGGAGCAGGCGGGAAGAGGTTTGGGAGGAGCTGGCGGCGTGAGCAATCTGCAAAGCGAATATCTGGTGTTCGTGGATGAAAGTGGCTCGCACACCATGGGTAATATTGACCCGCAATATCCATTGTTCGTATTGGCGTTTTTCATTGTCAAAAAAAGCGATTATGTGGCACACATCACTCCAGCGGTGCAGCACTTTAAGTTCAAGCACTTTGGGCATGATCAGGTGATTTTGCACGAGCGTGACATTCGCAAGGACCTCGGTGATTTTGCTTTTCTGAAAACGCCCGCTTTGAAAAGCGCATTCCTTGACGAACTCACGGTCATCATTTCTGCCGCGCCGTTTCGGCTGATATGCGTGGTCGTAGATAAAATCAGGCACAAAGCACGCTATACCAACCCCGCCAACCCCTATCACCTTGGTTTGGAGTTTGGGCTTGAACGAGTGCGGGGGTTTTTGCAGCAGCAAGGGGAGTGGTCAGCCGCTGCGGATGGCAGCCAAGCTTGCGCAGATCCTGCCGTGCATGTCATTGTGGAAAAACGTGGCAGGAATGAAGATGATGAGTTGGAGTTGGAGTTTCGCCGCATCTGCGATGGCGCGAATTACAAGAGCGAGAAGTTGAACTTTGAGATTGTGTTTGCGGATAAGAAATCCAACTCGGCTGGTTTGCAGTTGGCTGACTTGGTGGCACGGCCTATTGGCTTGTCGGTATTGCGCCCGGAACAGTCCAACCGGGCTTTCGATGCGGTCAAGTCCAAGTTGCTTCAGAAGAACGGACGGGTGGATGGTTGGGGGCTGAAATGTTTTCCGTGACGCCCAAAAACAAAAGGCCCCGACATTCGCCGGAGCCAGTTGCCGACCGAGAATCCCCAGTCCATGGCGGTTACTTTACCGAATACGGCACATTAAAGCAATCCTGGATTGTCCCGGTCGATGACAATCCTTACGAATCCATCGTAGAAGACGCCGCCCTGACCTGGTTCGGGGAGCTGGGTTATGCCATCGGCCACGGCCCACATTTGACGGGGGAGACGTTCTCGACGTCATACGACGTGTTTGGACTACCTCCCCCAATTTCGACACCCAGCTCCCCGAATTCGGATTTGAGCTACCTGAATTTGGGCAAAAAGAAAGATGCTGATGGTTGCCTGATAGCCGGTCAGCTACACGTTATCGAAGCTATGTGGCATTTTGGGCCTGATTCTTATTTAAAAGCAAACCGGCGCGGGCGCTGCCAACGCCATCTAAATCTTTTATTTTCAATAAGTTGTTTATTTAAACGCAAAGCTGAATGAGCCAGATAAACGAATCCATCGTAGAAGAAGCCGCCCTGAGTTGGTTCGGGGAGTTGGGCTATGCAATCGGACACGGCCCGGATATAGCTCCTGGCGAATCAGCGTCAGAACGGGATTCATTCGCCGATGTGGTGCTGGTAGCTCGCCTGCGCGACGCCATTACCCGCCTGAACCCAACCATCCCAGAAGAAGCCCGCGAAGAAGCATTACGCAAAGTTCTGCGCCCGGACTCCCCCTCGTTCCTCGCCAACAACCGCGCTTTCCACCACAGGCTGCGCGATGGCGTGGAGGTGGAATACAAACGGCCCGACGGTTCTATCGCGGGCGATCATGTGCGCTTGGTGGATTTCGCCGATGCGCAGGCCAACGACTGGCTAGCGGTAAATCAGTTCACGGTGATCGAAGCGCAGCACAACCGGCGGCCGGACATTGTCGTGTTCATTAATGGCCTGCCGCTGGCTATTCTGGAACTCAAGAACGCGGCGGACGAGGACGCGACGATCTGGAGCGCCTACAAGCAACTGCAAACCTATCAGGCCGAGATTCCCGCGCTGTTGCATTACAACGAACTGTTGGTGGTGTCGGACGGTGTGCAGGCGCGCATCGGTTCGCTCACGGCCAGCCAGGAGTGGTTCAAGGTCTGGCGCACCATCGACGGCGAGAAGGATGCGCCGAAAACGGCGCTGGAGCTGGAGGTGCTGGTACGCGGGGTGTTCGAGCGGCAGCGCTTGCTTGATCTGCTCCAGCATTTCATCGTCTTCGAGGAAGACCCGGACAACGGCGCGCTGCACAAGATCATCGCGGGCTACCATCAGTTCCATGCGGTGAACGCGGCGGTGGAGGAAACCGTGCGCGCGAGTGGCACGGGTGAGCGCGATGTCGCGCACGAGGAGCAAGGCAGCTATTGGGTCGGCCGCATGCATGGCGGCCAACCGGGCGACCGTCGCGCGGGCGTGGTCTGGCACACGCAGGGCAGCGGTAAAAGTTTTTCGATGCTGTTCTACGCCGCGCGCATGGTGCGGCATGCGGCGATGCACAACCCGACGCTGGTGGTGCTGACTGACCGTAACGACCTCGACGACCAATTGTTCGGCCAGTTCCAACGCTGTCACGAAATTCTCGGCCAGACGCCGGTGCAGGCCGCGAACCGTGAACGCCTGCGCGAGCTGCTGCAAGTGGCCAGCGGCGGCGTGGTCTTCACCACCATTCAGAAGTTCCTCCCCGAGAAGGGCGAGCGGATGCCGGAGTTGTCGCCGCGCCGCAACATCATCGTCATCGCCGACGAAGCGCACCGCAGTCAATACGATCTGATAGACGGCCTCGCCCGGCACCTGCGCGACGCGCTGCCGCAGGCGTCGTTCATCGGCTTTACCGGCACGCCCATCGAGAAGACCGACGCGAACACGCGCGCGGTGTTCGGCGATTACATCAGCATCTACGACATCCAGCGTGCCGTCGCCGACAAGGCCACGGTGCCGATTTACTACGAGAGCCGCATCGCCAAGCTGGGGCTGAACGCCGCCGAACTGCCCAAGCTCGACGCGGAGTTCGATGAGATCACCGAGGGCGAGGAGCAGACCAGCCGCGAGAAGCTGAAAACCAAGTGGGCCGCGATCGAGGCGCTGGTGGGCGATCCCAAGCGCATCGCGCTGATCGCCGCCGATCTGGTCGCGCATTTCGAGAAGCGCGTGGAGGCGCTGGACGGCAAGGCGATGATCGTCTGTATGAGCCGTCGCATCTGCGTTGACATGTACGACGCGCTCATCAAACTGCGGCCCGATTGGGCCAGTACAGCGGGCGACGACATCGAGGCCGAGAAAGGCAAGGACGGCGTGGTCAAGGTGGTGATGACCGGCAGCGCCGATGACGGCCCGGACTGGCAGCCGCACATCCGCAACAAGGACAAGCGCCGCAAACTGGCGAACCGCTTCAAGGACAGCAAAGACCCGTTCCGCATCGTCATCGTGCGCGACATGTGGCTGACCGGCTTCGACGCGCCGTGCCTGCACACCATGTATGCCGACAAGCCGATGCGCGGGCACGGGCTGATGCAGGCCATCGCGCGGGTGAACCGCGTGTTCCGCGACAAGCCCGGCGGGCTGGTGGTGGATTACTTAGGGCTAGCCGATCAACTCAAGCACGCGCTCGCCACCTACACCGAGAGCGGCGGCAAGGGCGATCCCACCTACGACATGGCTCAGGCCATCGCCGTGATGCTGGAGAAGCACGGCATCGCCAGCGATATGTTGCATGGTTTCAATTGGGACAAGTGGACGATGGGCACAGCGACGCAGCGACTGGCGCTGATCCCCGCCGGGCAGGAGCATATTCTGCAACAGGAGGACGGCAAGCCGCGTTTTGTGCAGGTAGTGACTGAACTTTCCCGCGCCTTTGCCCTGTGCGCCGCGAGCGATGAGGCTGAAGCGGTGCGCGATGACATTTCTTTCTTCCAAACTGTGCAAGCCGCGCTCAACAAACAACGCAGCGGCAGCCGCAAGACGCCCGACCAACTTGATGCCGCCGTGCGCCAGCTCGTTTCCAAGGCTATCACCACCGAGGGCCAGGTAATCGACGTTTTCACCGCCGCCGGCTTGCCCAAACCCGACCTCGGCATTCTCTCCGACCAATTCCTCGCCGAGGTGCGCGGCCTCAAATACAAGAACGTCGCCGCCGAGCTGTTGGAAAAGCTGCTCAAGGACGAACTGAAAGTCCGCGCCAAGCACAACCTCGTCCAGTCACAGTTGTTCAGCGAAAAACTCAAGAAGACCCTCAACGCCTACCACAACCGCGCCATCGCCACCCAGGAAGTGATCGAAGAACTCATCAAGCTCGCAAAGGAAATGGACGCCGCAACCAAACGCGGCGAAAAGCTCGGCCTGACCGATGATGAAATCGCCTTCTACGATGCGCTGGCCGCGAATGAATCCGCCGTGCAGGCCATGGGCGACGCCCAACTCAAAGTCATCGCCGCCGAACTCATCACCCAAGTCCGCAAAAGCGTCACCATCGACTGGACCCTGCGCGAAAGCGCCCGCGCCAAGATCCGCGTGATGGTAAAACGCATCCTCAACAAATACGGCTACCCGCCGGATTTGCAGGACGAGGCGGTGAAGACGGTGTTGATGCAGGCGGAGTTACTATCGGCGGCGTGGGTGGCGGCATGACTGTGGGCGTGTAGCAATTCTCATGAAAATCGCCATATGGCAAATCGTAGCCGCAATTGTTACTTGATATGAACAACCCGCTTTACCTCGGTCTCGATTTTGGCACCAGCGGCGCACGGGCCATTGTCATCGATATGCAAGGGCAGATCGCCGCCCAAGCGCATTGCAACTACGACATCGCAAACTGGGCAAGCTGGCTACGCGCATTGGCCTGGCTCTGCGCTTCCCTGCCGCGCCCGATACGGCAGCGCCTCGCGGCAATCGCCATCGATGGCACGTCTTCCACCGTGCTGCTCTGCGATGAAACGAATGTGCCGGTATTACCGCCCTTGCTGTACAACGATGCGCGCGCGGCAAATGCCATCGCGGAAATCGTGGCGCACGCACCACCCGGCCACATCGCGGCCAGCGCCACATCGAGTTTGGCTAAGCTGCGATTTTTGCTGCAATACCCTGAATCCAAGCTCGCGCGCTACTTCAGTGATCAAGCCGGTTGGCTGGCCGCCATGCTCACCGGAAAACCTGGCATCAGCGACTATCACAATGCCTTGAAGCTAGGCTATGACGTGGAAGCGCTCGCTTGGCCCGCATGGATAGCCGCATTGAATATCGCCCCCTGGCTGCCTACGGTCGTGCCGCCCGGCACGAGCATAGGCGTTGTTGCGCCGGAGGTGGCCGCCAAGCTCGGTCTTCCCATTGATTGCATCGTCCGCGCCGGCACCACCGACAGCATCGCCGCTTTCATCGCCAGTGGTGCGCACAAACCCGGCACCGCCATCACTTCGCTCGGCTCGACCCTGGTGCTGAAGCTGCTTTCCACCACGCGCGTCGAACATGCGCGCTATGGTATTTACAGCCATCGCTTCGGCTCGCTGTGGCTGGCGGGTGGTGCTTCCAACAGTGGCGGCGCGGTATTACACAAGTACTTCGATGATGCGGCCTTGGCCTCTCTGTCGCAGCAAATCGACCCCGCCCAAGCCAGCGGACTCGACTACTATCCGCTGCCAAGTAGCGGCGAGCGCTTTCCTATCAACGATCCCCTGCTTGTACCCCGCCTCAGCCCACGACCGACCGACGACGCACAATTTCTGCATGGCCTTTTGGAAGGCATCGCGTGCATCGAAACCCGCGGTTATGAATTACTCGTCGAACTTGGCGCCACCCCGGTCACGCACATACTCACCGCCGGCGGCGGAGCAAAGAATGCAGCCTGGATGCGCATGCGCGAACGCATGGCGGGTGTGCCGGTAAGCGCAGCGACTCACAGCGAAGCGGCCTATGGCGCCGCCTATTTGGCCAAAAATGGTGCGGATTTGCTATTGTTACACCATGACTAATTCGCCGGGCATTGAACATCACGCCTACTTGCCACTCGCTTGGCAAGATACCAATGCTCTGCCGCCGCAACAAATCGCGGATTGGATGCGCGACAATGTGATCGCGCTGCAAGCCATCGACGCTGTGGAAAGCCATACCAGCCAAGCGCACGACAGAGAGTCGGAGCGTGCCGCCAGTGGCGACCACAACACGCTACGGCTGGAAGCCAAAGTGGATTTGCTGCTGCAATGGATAGGCAAACTGCTGCTCGCGCAGCAACCGTTGCCACCTGCGACCGAATTCATTCTGGGTCCGGAAGTTGTTGCCTGGAAGTGCCCCATCGTCCTCAAAGCAGGATCCCAAGGCGTGCTTTCGCTCTACCTCGCGCCTAAAGTTCCCACGCCACTGATGCTCCCGGTAGAGGTCATCAGTTGCATCGACGGCCAGGCGCGCGCGAAGTTACTCCACCTCACCGCAGACGCCCAGGATTGGCTGGATCGCACGCTATTCCGTTACCACCGGCGCGCGCTGCAAGCACGCTCACAGAATCCACACTAGCGCTCGATAAACTCCAAGGCATTGCCATCCGGATCGCGGCAGAACAGCGCCCAGCGCCCGGAGCGGCTCATGGTATACGCCAAGCCGAACGTATCGAGCTTGGATTTCAAAGCGGCGATATCATCGACACCCAGCGCGATATGCCGGTCGCGCCCGCCGTGCTCGGCGTTTGTCGGTTGCGGCGCATTCGCCAAGGCAATCAAATGAATCTGCTGCGCGCCTAATTCGTACCACATGCCCGCATAGCCTAAATCCGGACGCTGGGTGCTTGGGCTTAATCCCAGCACGCCTTCGTAAAACGCGCGCGCCACGCCGACATCCTGCACCAAGAGCGAGGCATGCATTAATTGTGTCACTTGCATCAACTTGCCGCTCTTTCTTTATCCATCATGCCGGAGAAGACGCTCGCCGCGACTATCATCGCGCCGCCTATCCATTCCTGCAGGCTTAAGGTTTCTTGCGCCAAGTAATACGACGACACTGCCACCACCACCAACTCGAATAGCAAAATCACGATCGCTCGATTCGCCGGCGTATGCGTGAGCCCGTATTGCATGGCCGCGGTTGCGATGAAAATGGTCAGGCCGACGAGAATGAGCCAGCCGAAACCTGCGGCTTCGAGCTGCGTCACATTGTGCCACTGCGGCGGCTCGATCAAGGCCCAGAGCAAGGCAACCAATGCCACGCCGCACCATACCGTGAGCGCTTTCAACTGCACTGAGAATTGCGCCGCTTGACGCGTGAGCACATTGGTCAGCGCAAAGGCAATACCCGCGGAAATGGCGATCCATTCCGCGCTGCTTTTCGGCCAGGGTTTGCCGAATTCCGGACGCCACAGCATGACCAGCGCGCCGCTGAGCGCCAGGGCCATGACTGCAAATGCAACTTTGTTCAGCCGTTCGCCCAGAAAATAGCGTGCGAAGAACACGGTCCATAAGGGCGCGAGATAAAACAAAAGCATCACGCGCACCACTTCGCCGTGAATCACGGCCACCACATAAGCCAGATTGGTCCAACCCGCAGCAAGGCCAATCCAAATCAAGCGCGATGCGCCCGGGTTGATTTCGCGCAGCGCATGGCGATACGCAATCAGCCCGATGGTCAAGGCAATCGCAAACACGATTAAGGTCGAGGCGATGCCGTTCACGCCCATGCCATCCAGCAAGCGGAATGGATACCAGAGCACGCCCCACACGGTGGCGCCGGTGAGCAATCCGGAGACGGCATAGATACTGCGTTTGGTCGGCATTCGGCTTACCCTTATAATGATGCTTTTATCTAGTGTACTTCTGTGAATCCCGATCTCGCCCAACTTCAACCCTATCCGTTTCAGCGACTGCGCGCGCTGTTTCATGGCGTCACGCCCGCGACGGATTTTACACCGATCAACTTATCCATCGGCGAACCCAAGCATGCCACACCACCGCTGATTCGCGAGGCGCTGATTCAACATTTGGCTGGGCTGGCGAGTTATCCCGCGACCCAAGGCATGGATGACTTACGCCTAGCCATCGCCCACTGGCTGGAACAGCGCTATCGCCTGCCACACATTAACCCGCAGACTCAAGTGCTACCGGTAAGCGGTAGCCGCGAAGCACTGTTCGCCTTCGCCCAGACTATCGTCGACCGCGCTAAACAACCGGTAGTGATTTCACCCAATCCGTTTTACCAAATATACGAGGGCGCGGCCTTGCTGGCCGGGGCCACGCCGTATTATCTCAACACGCTGCCGAGCAAGGGCTATCGCATGGATTTCGCCACGGTGCCGGAAGACATACTACGCCGCACCCAGCTGGTGTATGTGTGCTCGCCCGGCAATCCTACTGGCCACGTCATGGCCCTAGACGATTGGCGCGAACTGTTCGCGCTCTCCGACCGCTACGGCTTCGTCATCGCGGCTGATGAGTGCTATTCCGAAATCTATTTCGACGAAGCGCATCCACCGCTGGGCGCGCTCGATGCCGCACAGCAGCTCGGGCGCAAAGATTTTGTCAATCTCGTGATCTTCAGCAGCTTGTCCAAACGCTCCAACGTGCCCGGCATGCGTTCCGGTTTTGTCGCGGGCGATGCGAAAATTCTGGAAAAGTTTTTGCTCTATCGCACCTATCACGGCTGCGCCATGAACCCGGCGGTGCAGCAAGCAAGCCAAGCGGCGTGGCAGGACGAGGCGCATGTGATCGAGAACCGTCGCTTGTACCGCAGCAAGTTTGCCGCATTCAAAGCCGAATTGGCGGGAACCTTGAATTTGGAAATGCCGGATGCCGCGTTTTATTACTGGGCTAAAACGCCCATCGCCGACACCGAATTCGCGCTGGGTTTGCACCGGGACTATAATGTCACGGTTTTACCGGGTAGTTTTCTCGCGCGCGAGGCGCATGGTATTAACCCCGGCGCGAACTTTGTGCGTATCGCACTCGTGGCCAGCGAAGCGGAATGTCTCGACGCTGCGCGGCGCATCAAACAATTTATTCAGCATTTTTAACACCTATCTATTCAGACCCTAGGAAATATCATGCAAGCACTTCAAGCCATTATCGACGAAGCCTTCGAACGCCGTGCCGACATCACCCCGCGCAGCGTCGATGCCAAAACCAAAGAAGCCGTGATGCACGTCCTCGATCAACTCGATAAGGGCGTGGTGCGCGTGGCAGAAAAAATCAATGGCGAATGGGTGACGCACCAATGGCTCAAAAAAGCCGTGCTGCTATCGTTCCGCATGGAAGACAATTTTTTCATCAAAGGTGGTTTCACTAATTATTTCGACAAAGTGCCGTCTAAGTTCTCGGATTACAACTCTAAGGATTTCCGCGAGGGTGGCTTCCGCGTAGTACCCCCGGCCTCGGTGCGCAAAGGCTCTTACATCGCTAAGAACGTGGTGCTGATGCCGTCTTACGTCAACATCGGCGCGTATGTGGATGAAGGCACCATGGTCGATACCTGGGCCACCGTCGGCTCCTGCGCGCAGATCGGCAAGAATGTGCATCTCTCCGGCGGCGTCGGCATCGGCGGCGTGCTGGAGCCGGTGCAAGCCGGCCCGACGATTATCGGCGACAATTGCTTCATCGGCGCCCGCTCCGAAGTGGTGGAAGGCGTGATCGTCGAAGACAATGCGGTGATCTCGATGGGCGTTTACATCGGCCAATCGACCAAAATCTACAATCGCGAAACCGGCGAAGTGACTTATGGCCGCGTGCCGGAAGGCTCAGTCGTGGTGTCCGGCAACCTGCCCTCCAAAGACGGCAGCTATAGCCTGTACTGCGCGGTGATCGTGAAGCAAGTCGATGCCAAAACCCGCTCCAAGGTCGGCATTAACGAATTGCTGCGCGGTGTGTAAATAATGAAGATGTACGGAATCCCCAACTGCGATACCGTAAAGAAAGCCCGTGCTTGGCTTGATGCGCATGGCGTCGATTACGAATTCCACGATTACAAGAAGCACGGCGTGGATGCCGCCTTGCTCGCCCAATGGATGGCGAAAGCCGGTTGGGAAAAAGTGCTCAACCGCCAGGGACAAACCTGGCGCAAGCTGAGC
>JANYAU010000025.1 GCA_025361165.1 Betaproteobacteria bacterium
GTCGCGGTGCCGACGAAATGCATTGCTGCTTCAGTCATCACTGTTTGCACGTCGTGTCCGTCTTTGAGCAATAGGCGTGTCAGTTCCGCTGCCTTGTAGGCAGCGATGCCGCCGGTGATGCCGAGCACTATGCGTTTGGAATGAGCTTGCGCCATAATGGAAGACATTTTACGGGAAAGGGGTGGGGATGGCGATTACTGACTGGCCGGCGCAGGAGCGCCCGCGCGAACGCTTGCTCGAACACGGCGCGCACGCGCTCTCGGACGCGGAACTGCTGGCGATTTTTTTGCGCACCGGCATGAGCGGCAAAAGCGCCGTCGATCTCGCGCGTGAGTTGCTACAAAGTTTCGGTAGCCTCACCGCATTGAGCGCTGCGAGCGCGGAGGCATTCTGCGCCATACCCGGCTTAGGCCCGGCGAAATACGCGCAACTGCAAGCGGTGATGGAAATGGCGCGGCGCGCGCTCAAGGAGCAGGCCAAGCAGCGCGATGCGCTGACTTCGCCACAAGCGGTGCGCGATTATTTGCGCCTACAGCTCGGCACGCGCGAATACGAAGTGTTCATGGCGGTGTTTCTCGATACCCAAAACCGCGTGATCGCGATGGAAGAATTGTTTCGCGGCACGCTCAAGGAAACCAGCGTCTATCCGCGTGAGGTGGTGAAGCGCGCGCTCGCGCATAACGCAGGCGCCATCATCTTCGCGCACAACCATCCTTCGGGAGTGGCGGAACCGAGCCGTGCCGACGAAGCGATTACGCAGGCGCTCAAGCAAGCGCTGGCGCTGGTGGATGTGCGCGTGTTGGATCACTTCATCGTCGCCGCGGGCGGCGGCGTGTCGCTGGCGGAGCGGGGATTGATTTAAAATGATTTTGCTATGGCGAATGCAGAGAATACTTTAGATCGATTTTCTCTAGGCTGTCGCTCAAGCACCCGATGCGTTCATCGCGCTGGTTTCATGCGTTATGTGCTATAAAAGACACACGGTGCAACGCAAATCCTTATTGCCGCAATGCATCGAAGACGCAGGAAAGGGAAAATTCCTCCTTCTGCCCCGTTTAGTGGATAACAGCGCTATTGGAGGATATATATGCAATCGATCGACAAGTCAGCACTTTACCAATGGCTCATCTCGTCGCTTGTTCTGTTTTTCTTGTTCTGGGGCGTCGTTGCCGTGGCGATCGGCGTAGGGCTCATCGTTTGCAGTAGCAGAACACTTAAATTTTTCGACACGATGAATCGCTATGTGTCCACACGGCATGGTTTCAAGCCGATGGCTGTGATACACGATACCGGCTGGTTCGTGCGGAGATACCGGATCTGGATTGCGGCCCTCTTTATCGCCGGTTCCACCTATTCGATATTCGGTTTGGTCTACTGGTTCGACATTGCCGCGGTCGTTTCCCGGTTCGGCATGAATCTCCCGCACGCATTTGTCTCATGGATCGTTGAGAGCGTGAGATGGTTGCTGATTATCGGCTGCGCATTTGGATTCGTGATCGGGATCATGCTCGGTTTTTTTCCGAAGGCCTTAGACATCCTCGAAGCGCGCGCAAACAAGTGGTATTCGTTTCGGAATATCACGCGCGGCGCGGACACGATGCATCTTACACTCGACAACTGGGTGGCAGCTTTTCCGCGCACTGCCGGCTGGATCATCGTGCTGACAGCGCTGTTCGTGGTAGTCGATGTTGCCATCGTCCTCATCGGGCGAATCTAAGCATCCGTAGGCAAGTCACGGCAGCTTGCTAACGAGGTAAACCACGTCTAGGGAAGTTGCTTCGTGATTTCGATGGCGATGTTCTTCGCGCCGAGTTTTACCGGCGCGCTCACGCCTTCGAGATCGCCCGCTTGCGTCACTGCCGTGCCGCTTTTTGAAACGCGCGCGACAATCACGACTTCGGGAAAGTTCGAGAGTTTCATTTGCGGCGACATGGCCATGCTGTCGTCGAGTTTGAAGTTGACGGGTAAGTCCTTGACTTGCACTTTCAGCATCGCGAGCGGCATTTTCGGGCCGGTGACGGCGCGAGCGAAAATAAACAGCGTGTCTTGCGGCGAGGCTTTGTTTTTCAGTGCGGCCGCTAGGGTTACTTGACCCGAGATATTGGCCGAAGATGACAGGGCGCTGCTGATTCCCGTTTGTTGCTTCAACTCGGCGAGTTTTTCTCTTAACATCGCGGCGCCTTCCGCATCGGGCGGAATCTGCGCGAGCAGTTTTTCCCAATGGGCGATGGCTGCTTTGGTGTTGCCCTGTTCGATCGCGGCGAATCCAGCCAGATAGCGTGCCTTGCCATTGTTGGGATCGAGCTTGAGCGCCTGGGCGATGAGCGCCGCGGGCTTGCCGGAAAGTTTCTGGCCGTTGGCCATCGCCAGGGCGTCGGCGTAATCGGCATAAGCCTGCGCATCTTGCGGCGTCAATTGCGTGAGCTTGGCATAGGCTTGCGCCGCTTCGGGATAGCGTTCCAGCACCATGGCGGCTTTGCCCAGCATGGCCCAGCCGGTGATGTCATTCGGCTGTTCGCGCAGTTTTTGCTCTAGCTTCGGCAGCATGGATTCCACCTGCTGCATTTGCGCCACCGTCGGGTCGACGGGGGGATTGATGGCCGCGGGATTGCCCAGTTTGAAATACAGGCCCACGGCGATCAGCGGCACCAGCAAGGCGATGATGACGCCGGGCCAGCGTGCCGTTTTTCCTGCGGGCGCGGGGGCTGTCGCCACCGGAATATCTTGCAATAGCCGCCGTTCCAATTCGTGTTGGGCGAGATCGAATTGCTGTTGCGACAGTAAGCCATTATTTAAGTCGGTTTGCATTTCGGCGCTTTGGTCGGCGTAGATCGCGACATTAGCCGCATCTTGCGCGGGGGCCGTTGAAGGTTTGCGCGTGCGCAGCAAGGGGAAAGCCACAAACAACATGGCGGCCAGCGCCATCAGCGCGCCGATCACATAAAACATAGTCATGCGCGATCGCTTTCTTGATTCAGTAGAGATTGGATGCGCGCTGCTTCAGCGGCGCTCAGCGGCGTTTCGTCCAGCGTGCGGCGCCGGTGCTTGAGAAAAAACACCAAGCTGGCCGCCGCGCTCAACAGCAACACAAACGGACCGAACCAGAGCAGCCAGGTGATGGATTTCACCGGCGGGCGGTAGAGCACGAAATCGCCATAGCGCTGCGTGAGATAGTGTTTGATTTCCGCATCGCTCATCCCCTGGCGCATTTTCTCGCGCACCTCGTTGCGTAAATCGTTGGCCAGGTCGGCTTGGGAATCGGCCAGCGTTTCGTTTTGGCATACCAGACAGCGTAATTCTTTTGAGAGCCGCATCAATCGTGCTTCCAGCGCTGGATCTTGCGCTAAGGGCGCGGCTTCTTTTGCGAACGCGCTGAGTGTAATCAGCAGCAGCAATATACTTAATAGCGTGCGCATCATTTCGACAGCTCCCGTACTAGGGGTAGAATTTTTGTCTGTAGCACTTGCGGTGTCAGCGGGCCGATATGTTTTAGGCGAATCACGCCTTGCTTGTCGATCACGTAAGATTCAGGCACGCCATACACGCCGTAGTCGATGCCCACGCGGCCATCCAGATCGAGGGCGGTGAAGGTGTAGGGATTGCCGTGTTGGGAAAACCAAGCGCGTATGCGATCGCGGCCCAGCGTTAACTCCTGCGCTGGGCTAAGTTGTTCCGGATTGAGGCTGGTGTCACCGCGAACTTCTTTGTAGTTGAGGCCGACAATCGGCACCTGTCCTGATTGGGCCAGTTCTACCAAGACGGGGTGTTCTTCGCGGCACGCAATGCACCACGTTGCCCAGACGTTGAGTAGCCATACTTTGCCGCGCATGCTCTCCGGAGCGAAAGCGGCGCTGGTTTCGGGTAACTGCGGCAGACTGAGAGCGGGCGCGGGTTTGTCGATCAGCGGCGAGGGAATTTCGCGCGGATCGTGGTTGAGTCCGATGGCGAAGAACACCACCAATGCGACAAAAATACCGAAGGGGACGAGAAAGCGCGCCTTCAAACCGGGCTTCCCACCAGCGCTGCCGCTTTGGTTTTATTCTCACGGGCCAAGCGATAGCGGCGGTCGGAAACGGCGAGTAAGCCACCCAAGGCCATGAGCACCGCGCCGCCCCAGATCCAATCCACGAACGGTTTGTAATACACGCGCACTGCCCACGCACCTTTTTCCAGCGGCTCGCCCAGCGAGACATACAGATCGCGCGTCACACCGGTATCAATCGCGGCTTCGCTCATGGCCATGCGCGAGGCGTTATAAATGCGTTTTTCCGGGTGTAACGTTTTGACCGGTTTTCCGTTTTGCGTAATGTCGATCGCGCCGACCCACGCTTGGTAATTGGGTCCCGTTTTGGGTGTTGCGCCGCGGAAGGCGAACACATAACCGCCCGCGGTGATGGTGTCGCCGACATCCATGCGCACATCGCGCTCGGTCTCGAAACCTTTGACCAAGGTAACGCCAATAATGAATACCGCTACGCCCAGATGCGCGAGCAGCATACCCCACCAACTCGGCGTTTGTTTGGCGATGCGCGTCGCGAGCGATCCGGTGGCTTGCGTGAGGCGGCTCCAAATCGTGTAGCTGACGGCCGCAATGAGCCAGAACGCGAGCAATAAGCCCAGGCTGATGAGCGGTGTCCACTTACCCAGCACCAGCGGCAGCAGCAAGGCGGTGATGAGCGCCACGCCGAATGCCCATTTCAAGCGCGTGACTAACTCGGGTAAGGGTTGCTCTTTCCAGCGCGCAATCGGCCCCACACCCATGAGAAAAATCGCCGGCGCCATTAAGGGCAGAAACACCGCGTCGAAGTAGGGCGGGCCGACCGAAATTTTGCCCAGGTTGAGGGCGTCGATGAACAAAGGATAGAGCGTGCCGAGCAATACCGCACCCGCCGCGACCAGCAGCAATACATTATTGGCCAGCAGAAAAGTTTCGCGCGAGACCAGTGCAAACTTGCCGCCGATGCCGATTTTGGGCGCGCGCCAGGCGAACAGCAACAAAGATGAGCCGATGACCAGCGCCAGAAAGATCAAAATAAACACGCCGCGTCGAGGATCGGTGGCGAAGGCATGCACCGAAGTCAGCACGCCGGAGCGGACGAGAAAGGTGCCGAGCAGGCTCAGCGAAAACGTGGAAATGGCGAGCAGTACAGTCCAACTCTTGAAGGTGCCGCGCTTCTCGGTCACGGCCAGCGAGTGAATCAAGGCCGTGCCCACCAGCCACGGCATGAAGGACGCGTTTTCCACCGGATCCCAGAACCACCAGCCGCCCCAGCCCAATTCGTAATACGCCCAGCCGCTGCCGAGCGCGATGCCGATGGTGAGAAACAGCCACGCGGTGGTGGTCCAGGGGCGCGACCAGCGCGCCCAAGCGGCATCCAGCTTGCCATCCATAAGTGCGGCCAGCGCAAATGCGAACGCAACCGAGAAGCCGACATAACCGATATAGAGCATCGGCGGATGGATCACCATGCCCGGATCTTGCAGCAGGGGATTCAGATCGCGGCCTTCTGCGGCGGCGGGCAATAAGCGTTCAAAGGGATTGGAGGTGAGCAACATGAACAGTAAAAAGCCGACGCTGATCAGCCCCATGACGGCGAGCACGCGCGCCACCATCGCTTGCGGCAGATGGCGCGAGAATAGCGTGACCATCACCGTCCATAGCGCGAGGATGAAAGTCCATAACAGAATCGAACCTTCATGTCCGCCCCATACTGCGGCGAAGCGGTAATGCGCCGGGAGTTGCGAGTTTGAATTGGTGGCGACATACAACACCGAGAAATCGTTGACGAGGAAAGAATAGGCGAGACAGCCAAAGGCGATGGCCACGAACACGAATTGCCCTTGCGCGGCGGGACGCGCTACGCCCATGAAAGCCGCATGATTGCGCGCCGCGCCAATGAGCGGCAAGGTGCCCTGCACCAATGCCAAAGTGAGCGCGAGAATGAGTGCGAAATGACCGAGTTCAGGAATCATGGTTGGAGCGTTTTCCCTGCTTGTGCGTTGGCTTTTTGCGCGTCCAGCAGCGCCTTGGCGGCTTCCGGCGGCATGTAGTTTTCGTCGTGTTTGGCCAGCACTTGGTCGGCAATGAAATAGCCGTTGGCGCCGAGCTTGCCTTGCGCTACCACGCCTTTTCCTTCCTTAAATAAATCCGGCAGGATGCCTTTGTAGCTGACGGGAATGTTACGCGCAGTGTCGGTGACGATGAATTCTACCGTCAGGCCGTCGGTTTGGCGCTTGAGACTGCCGGCCAGCACCAAGCCGCCAATGCGGAAGCTACGATTGTTCGGCGCTTCATCATTCGCGACTTGGGTCGGGGTGTAGAAGTAATTCAAATTGCTCTTGAGTGCATTCAGCACCAGAGTCGTGGCTACGCCCAGCAGCGCGAGCCCTGCGACTACCCATAGTAGTTTCTTATGTCTCGTTTTCATTTCAGCTTTGTTTGTTGAGTCTTAGCATCTGAGTCAAACGCTGGCGCAAAGTTCGCTTGTGGCGTGCGAGTAAGCCTAATTCAGCGACGATGCAGATAAGCGTGATGAGATAAGCGCCCCAGACATAAAAACCGCGGCCGCCCATTGCAAAAAAATTCGACCAACTACCCCAGTTCATGACTTTTTCTCCAATACGTCTTGTACCCAAGCGCTGTTTTTTTCGCGTTCCAGCATGATGAGGCGTGCTCGCGACAGGGCGACGGCAATGGAATACATCCAGGCAGCCAGCGCCATAACGAGCATGCCGAGCAGCATGGTTTTTGCCATGCTCGGTGCGCGGATCAGGCTGACGGAAGCGCCTTGGTGCAAAGTATTCCACCATTTTACCGAAAAATAAATAATAGGTACGTTTACCGCGCCCACCAAGGCCAGAATCGCGCCCGCTTTATCGGCACGGCGCACGTCGTCAATGGCGGCGGTGAGTGACATATAGCCGATATAGAGGAACAGCAGAATCAGCTCTGAGGTCATGCGCGCATCCCAGTCCCACCATGTGCCCCAGGCCAGTTTGCCCCAAAACGCGCCGGTGACGAGCGCGACAAAGGTAAACATGGCGCCGGTCGGCGCCAGCGCTTGCGCCATCATGCTGGAGAGCCGGGTGTTGAGGATAAGGCCGAGCCCGGCCCAGCCCGCCATCACCAGATAAATAAACATCGACATCCACGCTGCCGGGACGTGGATGAAAATAATGCGGTAGACCTCACCTTGCGTGGCATCGGTGGGTGCGACGAAAAAGCTGAGGTACAGCCCGATCACGGTGAGGATTGCCGCCAGGCCATAGAAAACCGGAATCAGTTTGCCCGCCACGGGATAGAAGGTAGCGGGGGAAGAAAATTTAAATAAATTAATCGCCATGATGTCCGTCTTATTCCATCGCAATACGCAGAGCCAGCGCGGTCACCCACGGTGTGGCCAATCCAGAAAAAATCAACAGTGCGGCGAGCAGCGATAAGTGCCCCTCCGGACTGACGCCCGCAATATAGGCTTCGACCGCGCCCGCGCCAAAAATCAGCGCCGGAATATATAACGGCAATACCAGTAGCGACAGCAGCACGCCGCCGCCGCGTACACCCAAGGTCAAGGCGGCGCCGATCGCGCCGATCAAGCTCAATACCGGTGTGCCGAGCAGCAGTGCGGCAAACAGCACCAGCAGCGCTTCAGGCGGTAAATCGAATTGCAAGCCCAAGAGCGGTGCCATCAGTGCCAGCGGCAGGCCCGAGACCATCCAATGTGCGATGATTTTACCGAGTACGATCACTGCCAGCGGCTGCGGTGCGAGCAGCATTTGCTCTAATGTGCCGTCTTGGTAATCGGCCGCAAACAAACGCTGCAAGGATAACATCGAGGCCAGCAGTGCAGCGACCCATACTACGCCCGGTGCAATCAAACGCAGGGTTTTCATCTCTGGCCCGACGCCTAGCGGAAACAGGCTCACCACGATCACGAAAAAGAAGAGTGTCGTCAGTACATCCGCCCGCCTGCGGTAGGCCAACAACAAATCACGCCGAATGACGGTAAGGAGAAGTTTACCCATCGTTAGCACAACTCGATGCGGCGCGGGGTCACACCCGGCACTTGCAGCGCTTGATGCGTGGTGAGCACGACCATTCCTTGTTGCGCCACATGTTGGGCGAGGCGCGATTGAATCAGTTCGACGGCCAGCACGTCAAGCGCGGTCAGGGGTTCGTCCAAAATCCACAAGGGCGCGCGCGATACCAGCAACCGCGCTAAGGTGACGCGCCGCTTCTGGCCTTGAGACAACACTTTTGCCGGCAAGTGCTCGCGCCCCGCCAATCCCATGTGCGCCAGCGCGGCTAGCGCTTGGGTGTCGGTGAGCGGTTCGCCTGCGAAATCGCTGGCGATATGCAGGTTTTCCAGCGCGGTCAATTCTTCCTTCACTGCGTTTTGGTGGCCGAGATAGAGCAGGTTGCGGCGGAAGTCTTCACCCCGCGCGGCCGCGCCTTGCCAGCGAATCGCGCCTTCCAGCGGCGGACTTAAGCCGCATAATAGTTTGAGCAAGCTGGTCTTGCCGCTGCCATTGGGGCCGCCGATCTGCAACAATTCGCCGGGGGCAAGCGTAAAACTAAGGCCCGTGAATAAAATGCGCTCGCCGCGCTGGCAGGTGAGGTTGTCCGCTTCCAGCATAGGGATTAAAGGTCGATGAGCGAGGCCGATGGGGGTAAAGCCGGGGACGATACCGGCTCTTGAGCCATTTTGCAAACTGCTGTATAGTTGCGCCTTTTTCAGAGAACGAAGGGCTTCTATCATGGCGCGTGTATGCATAGTCACGGGCAAGGCTCCGATGTCGGGCAACAACGTATCCCACGCCCACAACAAGACCAAACGCCGCTTTTTGCCCAATCTGCAATATCGTCGTTTTTGGGTTGAGAGCGAAAATCGTTGGGTACGCATGCGTATTTCCAACGCCGCGCTGCGCACCATCGACAAGAACGGTATCGATGTGGTGCTGGCTGAGTTGCGCGCCAAGGGCGAGCGAATTTAAGGATTAGATCATGGCAAAAGGCGCACGCGAAAAGATTAAATTGGAATCGTCTGCTGGTACAGGCCATTTCTATACCACGACCAAGAACAAACGTACCAAGCCGGAAAAGATGGAGCTGATGAAATACGATCCCGTCGTCCGCAAACATGTGGCGTACAAGGAAACCAAGCTTAAGTAATCAGCTCGCGTTTTTCGTACGCAAAAAGCCCCGCCCACGCGGGGCTTTTTTTGTTTAGTGGTGGCTAGCGGCAGTGTAAATGCTGTAGCGATTGCGCCCGGTATGTTTGGATTCGTAACACGCGGCATCCGCCGCACTGAGTACCGTGGATAGATTCACACTGTTTTGGTCGATGATCACCATGCCGATGCTTAAACCCAGCTTATGGGTTACGCCATTCCAGTCGAAAGTGAAGGCATTGATATGGGCGAGTAACTCTTGGGCGATGGTTTCCGCTTGGGCCAAATTGCAACGTTCGAGTAATAGGCCAAATTCATCTCCGCCCAAGCGCGCTAGGGTATCGCGTTGCCGGATATCCTGTTTGAAAAGTGCAGCGATTTGCCGCAACAGCTCGTCTCCCGCAGCATGGCCGCTGGTGTCGTTGACTTGCTTGAAATGGTCGAGGTCGAGAAACAACAGC
This sequence comes from Betaproteobacteria bacterium, assembly GCA_025361165.1. Taxonomy (GTDB): domain Bacteria; phylum Pseudomonadota; class Gammaproteobacteria; order Burkholderiales; family Thiobacteraceae; genus RBG-16-58-11. Next base: position 9,630 of record JANYAU010000025.1, read on the forward strand.
GCGTGCTCGGTATTATCTTCCTTGGACGATTTCAGTACGCGGCTCAGCCGGCGTTCGAATTCCTGACGATTCGCCAAATCAGTCAAGGCGTCATGCGAGGCTTGATAGGATAGTTGCTGGGTGAGTTGCCGCTCCTTGGTGACGTCATGAAATACGATCACCACACCGACAGTCTGATCCCGGTCGCGGATCGGTGCGGCGGAATCGGAAACGGGAATCTCTGCGCCGTCGCGCCGGATAAGCAGGCTGGCATTACTGGTAATGGCACAGGCATTTTCATGCAGGCAAGCGCGTGCCGCGTTTTCGACCGGTTCGCGGGTGATTTCGTTGAGCAAGCGCATGATCTCGGCGATAGGGCGGCCTTTTGCTTCCGCATTGCTCCAACCGGTGAGCCCTTCCGCGACAGGGTTGAGATAGACCACATTGCCGTCGGCATCGGTGGTGATCACCGCGTCGCCGATCGAAGCCAAGGTGACTTGAGCGCGTTCTTTTTGTTCAGCCAGCTTACGTTCGATTCGCTTACGTTGCGCGATTTCATCCAGCAATTGCAGGTTCGCTTTTTCCAACATCTCGGTACGTTGCGCCACAAGTTCTTCTAGGTGCTCGCGATAACGGAATAATTCCGCTTCCACCGCACGACGCTCGCTCACTTCCTTTTGCAGGGTGTCGTTAGTGGTTTGCAAGGCGGTGGTGCGTTCTGCGACTTTCTGTTCTAGTAGCAGATTGAGATGTTCGACTTCGCGCCGCGCGTGCTGCAAGGCTTGATCTACGCGATAGATGGAATGGGCGCTCCATGCCACGAGCGCAGTGAAACTCACCAAAAAAATGATGGCGGCCAGCGATACCCCGGATGCGGCGGTATAGAGACCTGCGGTTTCGCCTAGACGCACACTGAAGCCGATGAGAAGGGGTAACAACAAGGCCGCTGGCAACAAACGGCGCGCCATCAACCCCCCCGTGGTGTCGCTGAAAAATATGGCGGTAAGCCCGTGATGCGGGCGCGCGAAAATCAAGCTCGCTGCGAGCGCCAATAGCCCCAAAGCGGTGTAAATCGAGGTTCCGCCGCTGTCGGAGAAGGGCCGTACCTCGAATAAGTAACCCATCAAGGCGAGCAGTGCGAGGAATCCAGCGAGGGTGGTGGCGCAGCTCCACATCCGAATTTGCCACGGCTGTTTTCCCATTAGCAGCAGTCCGGCGCAGGCGATGAGCAGCAAGCATGTCGCTGCCAAGGGTGCGATACGTATGGACTGCTGGGTGAGCAAAGTATCGATGCCTAATTCTTGGCTTAGCCCATATTCGGCCAGCGTTATGCCGGAGAGCAGCAGTGCAAGCCCAAACCCGGTTTTTGCGAGCAGGCGGAGCGGCGCAGACGCGGTAAAGGAGCTCAATAATGTTGCACTACCCAATACACACAAAGCGAGTGCGGAATTCGGCATGATATTTGTGAGCGTGGGGGACGACGGGTGCAGGAATGTCGCGAGCAACGAGACACCGCCCAGTGCGCAGGCAAAGCCGGCGAGCAGCCAGGACATGGCGCGCGGGGTAACGAACCGGCCAAAATGGATCAGCGTGCCTCCTTGCGCTTAAGCGAAGAATGCGGGTATGCGCGCATACCCATTCTCATGCTAGTCGGGGAGGCGGGCGCTGTCCAGGAAACGCAAATGAAAACGGCGCGCCACGCGATAAGCGGGCGCGCCGGTCGGCTGAATGGTGTTTAGGTTAAGCTGCGTAGCAGCGCAGGCGCTGCGAAAACTGACGCAGCGCTTCGATGCCGCTCGCTTCGGCGCGGTGGCACCAATCTTCCAGCTGTTTGGTGAGCTGTTCTTGGGTCAGCGTCGAGCGTTCCCACAGCGTCGCCAATTCGTGGCGCATGGCGTAAATCGTGGCCAGCACTTTGCTCGAGTTGAGCGCGTGCTTAAGCTCGGCTTGTTCCGGCGCCTTGAGTTCGGCTTCGCCCAAATGCAGCCAGCGGCGGAACGTTTTGACGTCGAACTTTAGGCCTTGATGATGCAGACGCTGAATTTCCTCGCCCATGGTGGTTTTGAGCAATTTCACATATTTCGCCATCACTTCGTAGCGGTGGGTGATCACGGCTTGCACCGTGTCGGCGTCGCATGAGGTCTTGGCAAGATTGAGTTTCAGTTGCGGCGCAACGCGCTTGACCTGCGCCAAGCCCAGGATTTCCATGCTGCGAATATAGAACCAGCCGATATCGAACTCATACCACTTACTGGAGAGTTTGGCGGAGGTGGCATAAGCGTGATGGTTGTTATGCAGTTCTTCGCCGCCGATCAAGATGCCCCAGGGCACAATGTTGGTGCTGGCGTCGTCCGCGGAGAAATTGCGGTAGCCCCAGTAGTGGCCGATGCCATTGATAACGCCTGCCGCGAAGATCGGAATCCAAAGCATTTGCACTGCCCAAATCGTGATGCCGATTGGGCCGAAAAGCACTAGGTTGATCACAGCCATGATAGTTACGCCGAGCGCGGAATGGCGCGTGTAGAGATGGCGCTCGATCCAGTCGTCGGGCGTACCGCGGCCATATTTTTCCAGAGTCTCAGCGTTTTTCGATTCTTTGCGGTAAAGCTCGGAACCTTCCAATAAAACTTTATTAATGCCGAGAATTTGCGGGCTATGCGGATCGTTCACAGTCTCGCAGGCAGCGTGGTGCTTGCGGTGAATGGCGGCCCACTCTTTGGTCACCATGCCGGTGGTGAGCCACAACCAGAAACGGAAAAAGTGGCTCACGATGGGGTGCAAATCCAAGGCGCGGTGCGCTTGGCAGCGGTGCAGGAAAATCGTCACGCCAGCGATGGTGATATGGGTTAAGGCGAGGGCGACGACTACATAACCCCACCAGGGAATGTCAATTAAGCCATTGTACATAAAGGTGAAACCCTTTTAATTGATGATACGTAAGTCTTGATTTTACCTGAAACCTAGGTTCGGGTGGGAAGACTTCCACGCCTAGCCTGGAGGGATAGCGGCCTCAACGGCGGAATCTACAATCCTAATATCGCGCCGCGGATAAGGGATTTCAATCCCCGCCGCCTGAAATTGGCGCCAGATTTCAAAATTCAGCGCCGAGCGCAGGCTGAGCTGGCCTGCTTCCGGGTCGCTGATCCACACCACCAGATCTAAGAGCAAGCCGTTGTCGCCGAATTCTTTTAGAAACACCTCAGGCGCGGGCTGATGCAACACCCGTGGATGGGCCTGCGCTACGCGCTTCATGATCGCCATCGCTTGCTCCAAGGAGCTGGCATAGCTGACTTGCAAGGAAAGGTTCATGCGCACATCACGGGTGGTGAACGAATGATTCACGACGGTCGAGGTGATCATGGTCTCGTTGGGGATAATGGCCTCGGTGCCATCTAAACTTTTGACCACGGTATAGCGGTTGGTAATTTGGGTGATCTCGCCGTATCTATTGTCCACGGTCACCACGTCGCCGATGTGCACCGAACGGTCGAGCAGGATAATGAAACCGCTGATGTAATTGCTGGCGGTTTTTTGCAAGCCGAAGCCCAGGCCCACGCCAAGCGCGCCGCCGAAAACCGAGAGGAAAGTGATGTCGATCCCGGCTAAGGGCAAGGCGATCAATACGCCCATTAGTATCAATAGCGCGCGGACGCTTTTAGCCAGCACTATACGCAGATTCAGTTCCAGCGTTTGAGCTCGCATCACCCGCGTTTCAATCAAACGTCCGACCCACAATGCAATCACCACCGTGGCCAGCATCGAGAGCACGCCTTCCAACACCAGTAGCAGCGAGATACGCTGCTTGCCGAAGTCAATGCCTAGGTCGTCGAGCGCATTCACCACTTCGCGATTAAGCCCCGTCAAATGCAACACCAGTCCGATGAGTACCAGCCAGGTAATGACTTGCGTAACCAGTTGCACCAACTCGCTGGGCGCGAACGCCATGCGCAGAATGTGGCTCGTGGCGCGAATCAAAGTAATCGCAAGCGCGAGCGGAATAAGCAGAGTAATAAACGCAACCGGCAGCCAATGTTGCAATACGATCTTGCCGACCAAGAGCAGCACCAACACGCTTAAAGGAAAAAATACCTGTGCGAAGCCGGCGAGCTTTAATCCGGATTCGGGGTGAGTTGCCAAGCGCCGTCTGAGTGTGTGGGTGATCAGCCAGCCGAGTACTAAACTGGCGCCAATCAGCGTGAGCTGCCATACCAAGCTGGCGTCATTGACTTGCGCTAGCGCGTCGCGCAGTGGGCTGGGAAGCGGTAGGCTCATGGGTGAAACGGGATAGCGTGATTGCGATGGCGCTGCCAATTGGCGCTATACGCATCGGCGAGCGGTTTGTTGCCACGCAGGATCAACGCATTTTCTGCGTTCTTGAATTGGCCGGAATAAGTAAAGTTCATCGAGCCGGTAACGACCGCGGGCATCGCGCTATCACCGTCGATAATCATGATTTTGTTATGGGCGCTTTGGTGTTGTGCGTCGAGCCAGATGCGCACCCCAGCTTGGTACATGAGGCCGAGCTTGTTGTTTTCCAGCTTGCGCACTTGTTCGGCATCGGCGATCAATTGCACATCTATACCGCGGCGCTTGGCCGCGATCAGGGCGAAGGCGATTTCATTGCTGGTGAAGCTGTAGGCTTGGACTTGAATAGTTTTGCGCGCTTCCCGTATGGCATTGACGATGAGGCTGTTGGCGTCTTCGTCCGGAGGAAAGGCGACTTGTACCGTGCCGGTCGCGGGCAGGGTTTTCGCATGGTAGCTATCATCGTAGGCCAGCGCCGCGAACGCCGTGGCCAAGAGCGGGATCGCAAGCAATAAAGTTTTATTCATGGATGGCAGTCTAAGCCAAAAGCACAAAAACTTGAACGCCGATCTTAGCGCCGCTGCAAGACGGCAGCAAAAAAGCCATCGGTGTGATGTTCGGTGGTATTGAGTTTGAAATAGGCGCCGGTGCCGAGCGGAATCTGGTGGCGGGAGAGTATTTCGCTCGCATCGAGCACGAAAAAATCTGCATGCTGGGCGAGGAAATCTTGCACGATGTCTTCATTTTCTTCGTGCAGCAAACTACATGTGGCATACACCAAACGTCCACCGGGTTTAACCAGGCGCGCTGCGGCGGCGAGAATGGCGCGTTGTTTGGCGGTGAGTTCCGTGATCGATTCGGGAGATTGCCGCCATTTTAAATCTGGGTTGCGGCGTAGCGTCCCGAGCCCGCTGCACGGCGCATCTACCAGCACGCGATCGATTTTGCCGGAGAGGCGTTTCACCTTGGTGTCGTTCTCATGCTGGATCACGTACGGGTGAATGTTGGAGAGGCCAGAGCGCTTCAGCCGCGGCTTTAACTGCGTCAAGCGTTTTTCCGAGACATCGAAGGCGTACAAGCGGCCTTGCGAGTGCATGAGCGCGCCGAGCATCAAGGTCTTGCCGCCGGCGCCGGCGCAGAAATCCACCACTGTGTCGTGGCGCGTCGGCGCGAGCAGATAGCCGATCAATTGGCTGCCTTCGTCCTGCACTTCGATTTTCCCCGAGACGAACAGCTTGTTTTTATTCAGCGCGGGTTTGGTGTCGAGGCGCACGCCGATAGGTGAATAGGGCGTGGGCAGCGCGTTTATTTTTTCCGCGCCGAGTTTTGCCACCACTTCTTCGCGCGTGGCGCGCAGGGTGTTGACGCGCAAATCCAGCGGCGCTGCTAGTTGCAATGCGCGGCCTAATGCGATCAAGTCGGCTTCGCTCATTTGCGCTTGCAAGCGCTCGAACAACCAATCCGGCAGATCGAGTTGTACCGCCAATGGGAAGCTATTCAAGGCGCGCGCTTTAATTTCGCCCAGCCAGTCAGCCTCACCGGGCAGCAGTAGCGGCGAGAGTTGGCGAATGCTGAGGCCGACGATGCGCACCAAATAGCTCAATAATAAATTGCGGCCGGTGGGGTGTGCGGCCAGCGCTTCGAGCAGCCGTTTGCGGCGCAACACGCCGAAGGTGGATTCGGCGATGAAGGCGCGGTCTTGTCCGCCGAGTTCGGGATTGGCGCGAAAATAGCGCGACAGCACGCCATCGGCCGGCTCCACGAAGGGCAGAATCAAATCTAAAGCGGCGCTCGCATGCGCGAGCGTGTTGCGGCTGGGGATCATGTCAGGATTGCACCGGTGTATCGGACGCGGGGCTCAACGTCCAATCGCGTACTAGGCTATAGCCCACCGCCAGTAAAGTGGGGCCAAGGAACACGCCGACGAAACCGAACGCTACCAGCCCGCCAAGCACGCCCAGTAGCACCAGCACGAACGGCATCGCGGCGCCTTGGCTAATGAGATAGGGCTTCAAGAAATTATCGATGCTGGAAACGACGGCAATGCCCCACACCACCAGAAAAATCGCCCAGCCAATCTCGCCTTGGTAATACAACCAAGCGGCTGCGGGAATCCAAATCAAGGGCGGGCCCATCGGCACCACGGATAAGAAGAAGGTGGCTAGTCCCAGTAGTAGCGCGCCCGGCACCCCGGCGATCAAAAAACCGATGCCTGCGAGTATGCCTTGCATGATCGCGGTGCCGAGTATGCCGTACACCACACCCTTGACCGTGTTGCCGGCGAGTTGCAGCAACGCGCGCGCATGGTCGCCGCCAATGCGCACCAAGGCGTTATCCACCCGTTGCGCCAACGCCGCGCCATCGCGGTACAGGAAAAATAAAATGAATACCGACAAGGAAAGTTGCAGCACGCCGTTGCCTAAGGCCACGCTGCGTCCCAACAGCCATTTACTCACCTCAGGTAGCACGCGCTGAAGGGGCTCGATCACCGTACCGATATCATTTGCCGCAGCGAGCCATGCAGTCTGCAATTTGCCGCCGACCAGGGGAAGCTCGGCAACCCAGCGCGGCGGCGGCGGGAGGCCTTGTGCCACAAGCGCGTGGAGCGCGGTATTGAGCCGGGTGACATTTTCCGCGAGCGACAGGCCTACCACGACAAAGGGTGCGACCACCACCGCCGCGATGGCCAAACACAGCACTATCGCGGACCAGCCGCGCCGGCCTCCGAGCCAGCCATTCAGGCGCAGAAATATCGGCCAGGTGGCATAGCACAACAGCGCCGCCCACAACAATGCGGAAACAAACGGGCGCAGCACCAGATAGCTGCCGATGATCAGCAACACTAATAGGCTAAGGGCGATGAGTTGTTCGATATTTTTTGCGGTGGACATAGCGGGGCTCGATGCGTGCGGCCATTCTAGCCGGATCGTGCACGCGCGTCCAAAGCGTTTTGCCGGGCGTTGCTAAGCTATGCTAATCTCGGCGCACTATTGGAGCGGGGGGAGCGATATGGAAAACGTCGGCGGGAAAGTGATCAAGACACTGGCGGCGGTCGCGGTGATTGCGATTCTGCTGTTCGTCGCTTATAGCTGGCTCACGTTAAGTTGGAGTTATTCCAGCGGCGAACGCGCGGGCTATGTGCAGAAACTTTCGCACAAGGGTTGGCTGTGCAAAACTTGGGAAGGCGAGATGGCGCTGGTCTCCATGCCCGGCACGGTGGCGGAAAAATTTTATTTCACCGTGCGTGAGGACAAGCTCGCCGCGGAAATCAATCAATCCATGGGCAAGCGCGTTTCGCTTTCCTATGAGCAGCACATCGGCGTGCCGTCTTCGTGCTTCGGCGACACCGAATATTTCATCAGCGGGATTAAAGTGGTCGAAGAACCGGGTTTTGTTCCTAAACCCGCGGTGCCCGCGGCGAGTGGGGTGCTTCCAAAATAAGGGAAGGTTTCAAAGAAAAAACAAAACAGAAAATAGTGCTGAAAATCCGCGCCGCTCAACACGGCGTTGAGCGTCTTCTTGAGACATGGAGGCAGAAATGTCTAAGCACAGGAACATCGAAAACGCAGAAGTTGCTGCGGTTTTCGAGACCTACCCAAAAGATGTAAAAACGAAGCTACTGTTTCTCCGTCAACTGATATTCGATGTAGCGTCAGAAACAGACGGGGTTGACGAGCTAGAAGAAACCCTGAAATGGGGGCAACCGAGTTATCTCACAACGAAATCGAAAAGCGGAAGTTTAATCAGGATAGACCAGATAAAATCTCAAGCAGGAAAGTACGCCCTGTATTTTCACTGCCAAACTACATTGCTTGATACGTTCCAAGAAATGTATCGAGGCAAGTTCGAGTTTAGAGGCAATAGAAGCATCGTTTTCAGCGGAGAAGATGCGGTACCTGTAAACGAATTGCGTCATTGTATTTCAATGGCGCTCACCTACCACCTCAACAAAAAGCGAGGTACCCGTACTTCCGCAAACACACACATAACGCGTCGTTCCACCGGACGCGCAAAAGCGGCGTGCCGGTGAATGCTGCGCTAGGCTGCACATGATTCTCGCCGATCGATTAACGGCACATCTTGAGGGAGAGTTTGTGGTATTCCTGATTGGAGTACGTCTCAACCGCCCGTGGAAAATCCATAAGTGGCTTCCCGTTGTACTGGCGATGCCGCGCATGATTAAGGAGCTATTGTCCAAACCGGATTCCGGCCTGCTTGGATATGAAATGTGGTTCGGGCGCACCACCATCATGGTTCAGTATTGGCGCTCGACCGAGCAGCTTTTGGCCTACGCAAAAAATCGAGATGCAGAACATCTTCCCGCGTGGAAAGCTTTCAACCAGGCTGTCGGTACCAATGGCGATGTGGGGATTTGGCATGAAACGTATGTGGCTTCACCCGGCAGCTTTGAAAATGTCTATGTGAACATGCCGGCCTTCGGGCTCGGTAAAGCAGGTATTCTTTTGCCCGCATCGGGTAATCGAGAAACTGCAAAAGAGCGCCTGCGTACGGGCGGTACTCCCTAGCCTTAACCTGCGGTCGGGCGGGATGCGCCAAAAGCGGCGCGCCCCACTGAGATTTGTTAGGCTCTCCATGGAGCGTGTCATGATTATTGATCATATTGGATTGGCGGTAGCGGATTACGAGAAAAGCAAGGCGTTCTATTCCAAGGCGCTTGCGCCACTTGGCATTGCGCTGGTCATGGAGGTTGAAGGCTGGGTTGGATTTGGCAAAAACGGGAAGCCTGAATTTTGGTTTGGCGTTCATCGTGATAAGCAACGGCCAATGCACATCGCATTTGCCGCTGACAATAGGAATCAGGTAAAGGCTTTTCATGCGGCTGCCCTAAGCGCCGGGGGTAAAGACAACGGCGCTCCTGGTATCCGGGATATCTATCATCCAAACTACTACGGGGCGTTTGTCATCGATCCGGATGGGCACAACATTGAAGCTGTTTGCCATAAGCCCGAGACCTAACCCACGGGCGGTTCGAGAAGTCGATGGTGGTATCTACGCCGCTACGGTTCTTGACCCATTTGAAAACATTGCGGGTCTTATTCACGCACTCCCATTTCAAGATTGAAGCAAATGGTTAAGGCGAAACGCAATCGGGTTCCAGAAGAACTCCAAAATATTCCTGGGGTGGGGCCGAGTCTTGCGAAGGATTTAAGCGACCTTGGGTATTGTTGTGTTTCTCAGCTTCGTGGTTCAGACCCCGAGCAGATGTACCAAAAGCTTTGTGCTCTTCGTGGAGAGCACATTGATCGCTGTGTGTTATACGTGTTCCGGTGCGCGGTCTACTACGCCAGCAATTCAGTGCATGATCCAGAACTATTGAAATGCTGGAACTGGAAGGATGTCAAAAAGTGCTAACCACGTTGCACCGGACGTGCACAAGCGGCGCGCCGGCGAACGCTGCCTCGGGCGCCGTCAACGACGTGACAAGCACTTTGGAGTAATATTTTCGACATGAGATGCGGCTAGAAAAGGGGGGATGGAAGGGTCGTCGTTGAAGGCGTAGCCTTTGGCGAGGGGGCTGTCGTCACCACTCTTGCGCACGATGACGACGGGGCGTCTAATCTTTCTCCCGAGCAAGCAGCCGCGTTGCTGGTTGCCATCGCCGAAGCCGGGCAGTGAGCCCAAACACAAGGAGATCCACATGTCTCAAATTACGCTCAAAGGTAGTTGCCTATGCGGCGCCGAGCAGTATGAAGTGAGCGGCGATCCACAAAAATTTTATCATTGCCATTGCGCGCGTTGCCGCAAGTCGTCGGGGACGGGGCATGCGACAAATCTGATGCTGACGAACGCACAGCTTGTTTTCTCCCAAGGCGAGTCCCTACTGAAACGCTATAAGGTACCGGAAGCCGAGCGATTCACCCGGCAGTTTTGCGGTCACTGCGGCAGCATCGTGGCGCGCTTCGTTCCTGAGCTAGATGCGGTAGTCGTTCCAGCGGGATCGCTGGACAGCGAGGCTCCAATCAAACCGCAGGCGCGGATATTCTGGGACTCGCGCGCGGACTGGTCCTGCGATGGTGACGCGTTGCCGCGGTTCTCGGAATATCCGGGGTGAGAAAATGTCAAATGTAAGGCTTGACCCCAAGGCCTTGCGATACGGCTTAGTTTTCCGATACCAGGAATTGGCGAAAACGGTACTGGACTATCTCCTGTAATAAGGTAGTTCGCCTTGGCTATTCAAGTTACGATCTGTGTCATAAGATGGAATAATGGAAATTACAAATAGCGCAAATGTAATTCCAGCAATCCAGGACATGACAACTGATAGTTTTCGATAGCCACCACCTTTATCGCGAAGCCAAGGAATTGACACAAGGTAGGCGATGCCCAATATGATGAAAAAAATAATCTTTCCAACGGAGGATTCTTTGCTTGCTGCACCCCAACCATCCGTTATGCCGACGCTCATAAATTTGAATAGCGCAATCGCACTGGCCGCAAGGAAAAGGACAAGCCCAATTACGCCAATTGGGTTTTCTTTTGTAATGCCTGCAAGCGACTCCTTCTCCCTTTTCTGTTCTAGGATGGCCTTTTCGCGAGCTTTAACCCGTTCTTGCGCTATCTGTACTTCTTGTGTTGCCTGTTCAATTTCTAAGCTAAAAGCTTGTGGAAGGTTATCAAAACATGCTTTGCATAGTATGTCGTTAGTCCATCCTTTGGGGGCATTTGCATAGTCAAATACCTCAACCTTGAACTTCATATCGTCTTTCCCGCTCAACTCACGAAACGGTGCCATTTTGTCAAAATATGCGCGGGCATCCGCTATTTCTTTTTCGGTACGATCGTGAAAAGCTAACGGAACAATTGCGTACTGTTTTGAGCAGCAAGCGCAAATCAATTTTCTGCCACTCCGTTTTTTACCAAAGGGATCTCCAAACCAATTGATTTCTGCTTTTTCGTCTGCTGTACGTGGATTGTCCTTGCGGTATTGTTCTCTAATATCAAAGCACGATTTGCATAATTGTGCAGCAATCTCTTTTTTGTCAGCGGATCGTGCTTGTGCTTCACAATGTCGGCACTCAAAGACTTCTAACGGGATCCGACGTAATTCAAGTATAGGAGTAGTGTGCATGGTCTAGACAGTGTCGTCACGAGATATGTTAAAGTAGTTTATTACATAAACTGCGGTGGACACGAATGGCTGAGGCCTATCAAAGACATGACATCTCCGATGCGGCGTGGGCGCTACTTGAACCACGATTGCTGGGGCGTAAA
>JANYAU010000052.1 GCA_025361165.1 Betaproteobacteria bacterium
GCCCGATAGCGCATAGCCGAAACCACGGTCAACCCAGTAAAACACACTCACGCCATCTTCTTGGGCAAAGCGGAATGCTGTAGCCGGGTCATTTTTAGGTTCGCGCTTCACATACAGCGTCAAACGTTGGCCGCGATTATCTTGATACATGAACTGCGCGGCGGGCCGGGCTTCGTCCGGTAATAGGCGTCCGCCCATTAACTCGAATCCGGCCGTACCCAAATGCGGTGCCCGCACCGAGCCACCGAGACGTTTGGACAACCAATTGACGAGATGAGTTTCCTGTTGCGCGCTGACTTCAACCGGATGCAACACCTCGGGCGCATAGGCGACATGGGCGAATGCCGCCTGCTTATACAAAGCCAGCGGCGAAACCGTAGGCGTGGTCACGCCGCGCCCCAGATAGCCCAGGGTAATGCCAATAGCTAAGGTGCCCAGCATCGCCACATAGCGCAGCCATTGCGGCTGCGGGCGGGCGTGGCGCAAAGTGGCGGGAAGAGGCTCGTCCATTGCGAGGTCGAACAACGCATGCAGCATCTCGTTTTGCTTGCGATAGGCCGCGACTTTTTCCGCGACGTGTGGGCGAGCGCTAAGGTAGGCTTCCACTTCGGGGCGGCGCGCCGGGTCGAGTTGCCCATCCACGTAGGCGCTTAAATCTTGATCGGTGATCGCGTTCATTTCACTCTCCGCAGCGTGGTTTGGGGTGTGCCCGACATAATGTTCCGCAGCCGCTCACGACCGCGCGACAAGCGCGACATCACCGTGCCGAGCGGCACGCCCAAAACTTGCGCGACTTCTTCATAACGTAATTCTTCCAACCCCACCAGCAATATCACCTCGCGATATTCCGGCGGTAATTGCGCCAGCGCGGCGCTCAGATCGCGGATTTCCAACGCGCGTTCTTGCGCCGGTGCTACTGGGATATCGAATTCTTCCGGCCACGCTTCTTCCGGCCGTCTGGCGCGTGCATCCAGTTGGTTCACGAAAACATTGTGCATGATGCTAAACAACCAAGCGCGCAAATCCGAACCGCGCCGCCATAAGGAAAACTTCGTCCATGCCCGCTCTAAAGTATCTTGCACCAAGTCATCGGCGCGCACTGCATCGCCCGTTAACGCCCGCGCATAGCGCCGCAGGCGCGGGATGTGGCTTTCGATTTGATGATCGCTATTGAGCATGAAAAGAGTTTCAAACGGGCCTTATGCTGGAATAAACAGATGGGAAGGGGTATTTATTCCCGTGAGCGACGAAAATATTACGGGGTGACGGTTGTTGCAGCTTCAAGCGGAAACAAAGTGAGGTCGAAGGCCATGTCGCTGCAAACTAACTATTGCTGATCACTTGCTGCGGCAGCCCCAGATTCAACTTGGCGGCAATCGCCTCGGTCGCATTGAAAAATTCCTCGGCCCGGGCCGGGTGGCTATAGCAAGCTTGCGCGAGATGCTGCAAGGCATCGGGCTGACCGTAATGTTGGGCGATGAGGTGGATGAGTTCGCCGGCTTCATTGCCGACGACTTCGCCGCTGAGTAGCACACCGCTTTGCGCATCGGCGACCAGGCGGATGAAACCGTCGGCGTCGTCTTGGCCCAGGGCGCGCGGATTGGCTTCGAAGGTGGCGATGCCGATGGCAGGGTCTTTGTTTTCCGCTGCGCCGTTTAATCCAATGCGCCCGAGTTCGAGGGCGGAATACACCAGGTCTGGCACGGCCTTGCGGTCTTGTTTGCGCGATTCGGCTTGCAGGATGTTCGCCACCGCAATTTGCGCATCGGCCAGCGCTTGGTTTGCGCTCATACGCTGGTTAGCGACATCGCCGATAGCGTAAATGTGAGGCTGCGCGGTTTGCAGGTACTCGTTCACTTTGACGTAGCCTTTGCTATCGGTGTTCACGCTCGCAGCATCGAGATTGAGCCCGGTGGTGTGTGGGCGACGGCCGGTGCCGAGTAGTACCCAATCGACGATGACTTCTTCCGCGCCGCCTTGCAGGACGAGCTTCACGCCTTCGGGCAAAATTTCCACCGCTTCCGGCCGAAATCCGATCTTGGGTTCGATGCCGTAGTGTTTGAATTTTTCCGTCAGTAGCTGGAGCGCGGCCGGGCTAAAGCAGGAAGTGGAGAGCGGCGGATTTTGGCTAATCCACACCACTTCTTTTCCCAGCATGGAGAGGATGAAGGCGAACTCCGCGCCGACCGTGCCGGAGCCGACAATCGCAACGCGCTTGCCCGCGGGCGGCGGCTGGTTGAATAGCTCATCACTGGTGAGCACTTTGCCATCCGTGAGCGAGAAGGGTTTGGGCACGAAGGCGCTGGCGCCGGTCGCGATAATGAAATGATGCGCACTCAGCCGGTCGTGCCCATCGAGTGCGATGGTATTGGCATCGACGAACGCCGCTTGTGCCGCGAAGCCGCCGATACGGAGTTGCTTCATCGTGGTGATGTAGCTGTCACGAACGGCTTTGACGACTTTCTTTTGGTGTTCCCAGGCTTGACCGAGATCCCCTACCAATGCGCCTTGTATGCCGCGCTTGGCGTAGCCCCGGCTGGCAGCGATGAGTTTGGCCGAGTGATGCCAATCGTTCTTCGGCACGCAACCGCGATTGAGGCCGCAGCCGCCCCATTCGGCTTTTTCTACGATGCCCACTTTCAAGCCGCGTTGTGCGGCGAGCACTGCCGCCCGGTACCCCCCTGGACCCGAGCCAATGACGATGAGATCGTACTGCATTTTGCTATTGTAGCGGCAAGCCGCCGGTTGTTGTCGATTAGCTATTGATTGTGGTCAACCAATAGCTAATCGTACGGTTACGCTACACTAAAAACAGCGTCGCCAGCCCGAGAAAAATAAAGAAGCCGCCGCTATCCGTAATGGCGGTGATCAGCACACTGGAACCCACCGCCGGGTCGCGTCCCATCTTCACCATGAATAGCGGGATAAGCACGCCCACCACTGCCGCCAGCAACAAGTTTAAGATCATTGCGCTGGTAATTACCAAGCCCAGAAAAATATTTTTGTAGAGCAGATAGGCGATCAAGCCCATCACCGAGCCCCAGATCAAACCATTCAAGCCCGCCACGCCCAATTCTTTGAAAATTAGTTTGCGCGCGCCCGTGGTGTGCAGTTGGCCCAGCGCCAGCGCGCGCACGATCATGGTAATAGTTTGATTGCCGGAATTGCCGCCGATGCCGGCGACAATGGGCATTAAGGCGGCGAGCGCTACCAACTTTTGGATCGAGCCTTCGAACGCGCCGATCACGCGCGAGGCGATAAACGCCGTGACCAAATTGATAGCCAGCCAAGCCCAGCGGTTTTGCACGCTTTTCCACACCGAAGCGAACAGGTCTTCTTCTTCGCGCAAACCGGCGAGGCCGAGTTTTTCGGATTCGGCCGAGTCGCGGATGTAGTCCATGACCACATCCACCGTGAGCCGGCCGATGAGATGATGCTCGGCATCGATGACCGGCGCCGTCACCAAGTCATAGCGCTCGAACGCTTGGGCCGCTTCGCGCGCTACGTCTGCGGGGTGAAATAGCACGACATCATCCACCATCACCGTGCTCACCGTTGCGCTCGGGTCGAGCGTGAGCAGGTGCTTTAGCGGTAATACGCCTTTGAGATGGTCTTGTTGATCGACCACAAACAATTTGTCGGTTTGATCCGGCAATTCGCCTAACCTGCGCAAATAGTGTAAGACCACTTCCAGCGTTACATCATCGCGCACCGAAACCATGTCGTAATCCATCAGCGCGCCTACCGTATCCTCGTCGAAGGACATGGCGGATTGCAAGCGGGCACGGTTCTGGGCATCGAGGGATTGCAGCAACTCCTCGATCACGTCCTGCGGCAGATCGGGCGCTAAGTCGGCAATTTCGTCGGTGTCGAGTGTTTCGGCCGCGGCCAACAGCTCGTCCGAGTCCATATGCGCGATCAAGGTCTCGCGCACTGCATCCGAAACTTCAAGCAGAATTTCGCCGTCGCGTTCGGCCTTGACCAACTCCCAGACGATTAGCCGCTGTTCACGCGGCAGGGCTTCGAGAATATAGGCGACGTCAGCGGGGTGCAGCGTATCAAGCAGCGTTTGCAGTTCGCCGAGATGCCGCCTGGCGGCAGACCTATTCTTCGGCTCCGCGAACGGTTGCTGGCCCAACAGCGCCTGCACTTGTTGCAGCGACTCCTGCACGCTTTCGGGAGATTTATTTTCTTGAACCACCGTCATGGGAAAGCGCCGGGCCGCTGCGAAGCTAGCATTGTATGAATAAGCTCCCATAGCGTCTATGACAGCGCGCGGTTTTCTTACTGGACTGATAAACTAGCGCCTCTTTAAATTGAGCCGCTTATGCGTTTTCAACCACCCGGACAAATCGCCCGCGCCCTCCTCGGCGGCCCCAATCTGTGGGACCTCGTGGTATTTCCTTTGGTCTTGGCTGCGCTGTTCCTCGTCGCCTGGGGCAGCCATCAAATGACGGCGCCGTATCAGCTCGGTGAGGTGATCCCGATCTCGCTCGACCCGGCCAATCTGCCGCACTACGCCTTGCGCACCACGCTACGCATGGCGTTGGCGATGGGCTTATCACTCGTCTTCACCTTCATCTACGCCAGCCTTGCCGCCAAGTACCGGCGCGCCGAGATGATCATGATTCCGGCGCTCGATATATTGCAATCGGTGCCGATTCTGGGTTTTCTTTCGCTCACCGTGATGGGTTTCATTCAGCTATTCCCGGGCAGCATGCTAGGGCCGGAGGCAGCGGCGATCTTTGCCATCTTTACCTCCCAGGCCTGGAACATGACCTTCAGCTTCTATCATTCGCTGCGCATGATTCCGAACGATTTGCGCCTGGCGGCGGATGCGTTTCAATTGTCGGCCTGGCAGCGTTTCTGGAAATTGGAAGTACCCTTTGCCATGCCGGGCCTGGTCTGGAACGCCATGATGTCGATGTCCGGCGGCTGGTTTTTCGTAGTTGCCTCGGAAGCGATAACGGTGTCGAACCAGACCATCTTGCTGCCCGGCATCGGCTCCTATATCGCGCTGGCGATCCAGCAAAAAGACCTCACTGCTATTGGCTACGCGATTCTGACTATGCTGGTAGTGATCGTGCTCTACGACCAGCTTATCTTCCGCCCGCTAGTAGCGTGGTCGGAGAAGTTCAAATTTGAACTGACCGGCGCGCAAGACGTGCCGAAGTCATTCGTGTTATCGCTGGTGCAGCGCGCACGCTGGCTGCCGTGGCTGCTGTCCTTGCCTGCGGCGGCATGGGAGTTTTCGCTACGCTTGTTCCGGCGCTTGCCCGCGGTACCGCTCTCGGCCCTGGCGGTGCGCGTCACGCGCCGCAAGCGGCGCTTGATTGACCGGCTTACGCTGATTGCGATGGGCGTTGCCGCAATTTTTGCCGCGCTGACCTTGGCGCGCTTCGTACTCGGTGCGGTGGCCTTGAGCGAAGTTGGGCATGTCATGTTGCTCGGCCTGATCACCGGACTGCGCGTATTGGTGTTAATCGGCCTGGCCACGTTGGTGTGGGTGCCGGTAGGCGTATGGATCGGCATGCGTCCCGTGCTCGCCGCGCGCGTACAACCCATTGTGCTGTTCTTATCGGCGTTTCCCGCCAATTTGTTATTTCCCTTGGCGGTGGTCATCATCGCCCGGCATCATCTCAATGTGGAAATTTGGCTCTCGCCGCTAATGATCCTTGGCACCCAGTGGTACATTCTGTTCAATGTGATCGTCGGCGCGGCTTCAATCCCGACCGATCTTAAAGAGGCCGCGGCCAATCTTGGCATGCGCAAGTGGCTGCTGTGGCGGCGGCTGATTTTACCCGCCGTCTTTCCCGCCTATGTGACCGGCGGTCTCACCGCTTCGGGTGGCGCGTGGAATGCCAGCGTGGTCACGGAGGTGGTGAACTGGGGCACGACCACACTCACCGCCACCGGCATCGGCGCTTACATCGCGCAGCAAACCACGGCGGGCGATCATCCGCGCATCGCGCTCGGTATCGCGGTGATGAGCCTCTATGTGGTGGTGCTCAACCGCACCTTATGGACCCGCTTATATCGTTACGCACAAGCACACCTGGCTTTGGAATAACAACATGCAAAATACCGACGCATTAATCGAAGTTCGCGCCGTGGCCAAGACTTTCGCCGCCGAAGGCAAAGGCACGCTGACGGTGCTGGAAGATATCAACATCGTGATCCAGCCAGGAGAGATCGTCGCCGTGCTCGGCAAATCCGGCTGCGGTAAATCCACGCTACTGCGCATCATCGGCGGGCTGACCCAAGCCACGCAGGGCGAGGTGCGCTATCGCGGCCAACGCGTGTCGCGCCCGCAACCAGGCATTAGCATGGTGTTCCAAAGTTTCGCCTTGTTTCCCTGGCTCAATGTGCAGCAAAACGTCGAGCTGGGATTGGAAGCGCAGGGCGTGGCGCCCGCCGAGCGCCAGCGGCGCGCATCCGATGTGATCGAGATGATCGGCCTGGGTGGTTTCGAATCGGCCTATCCCAAAGAACTTTCCGGCGGCATGCGCCAGCGCGTCGGCTTCGCCCGCGCGCTGGTGGTGAATCCCGATGTATTGCTGATGGATGAAGCCTTCTCCGCGCTCGATGTGCCGACCTCGGAGACCTTGCGCGGCGACCTGCTCGACCTATGGCTGGAACGGCAGATTTCCACGCAGGCGATTCTGATGGTGTCGCACAACATCGAAGAAGCGCTGTTGATGGCCGACCGCATCGTGCTGCTCGACGCCAATCCCGGCCGCGTCAAAGCCGAGTTGCCGGTGACCATGAAACATCCGCGCGATCGTGATGCACTGGTGTTCCGGCAAATGGTGGAGCGCGTTTATACCGCCATGACCACCGCCGTGGTTGGCGCGGTCGCCAAGCTCGACGCCATCGGCATCGGTCATCGATTGCCGAGCGTGTTTGTGGCGCAAATGGAAGGCGTGCTGGATCAGATCGAACAGATCGAAGAAGCAGGCAGCGCCGAATTGCCGGAATTGGCCGAAGCGCTGCACTTCGAGATCGACGATCTATTCCCCATCGTCGATGTGCTGGAACTACTCGATTTCGCCCACGTAACGGGCCGCGCCATCACCCTGACGCGCCACGGCCGGGCTTTCGTCGAAGCCGACATACTGCGGCGCAAAGAAATCTTCGGTGAACACCTATTGAAGCGCGTGCCGCTGGCCGCGCACATCCGCCGTGTACTGGATGAGCGTCCCTCGCAGCGCGCACCCGAGCAGCGGTTTTTAAGGGAATTGGAAGATTATCTGAACGAAGAAGAAGCCGAACGCGTGCTTTCAGTCATCATCGATTGGGGCCGCTATGCCGAGCTGTTCGCCTACGATTACAACGCGGGAATTTTGAGTACTGAAGATCCGGGGGAAGAAGTAGAAAGCTAGAACCGGCGCGTCATCCGAAAATGCGGAATCCCTGCATCCAAAAATTCCTCTCCTTCACGCACAAAGCCGGCGCGTGCATAAAATGCCACGGCAGTCGTTTGCGCATTAAGAAACGCCGTGCTTGCGCCACACCGCAACGCTTCGGCGATGACGCATTCGAGTAAAGCGGTGCCCACCCCCTGCTTGCGCCATGCCTTCAGCACCGCCATGCGTCCGATGTGCGCGCGATTGCCGTGCAGCAGCAGGCGTGCGGCGCCGATGGCTCTGCCTTCCGCGTCACACGCTAAAACGTGACTGGCGTGCGGATCTTCGCCGTCCCATTCCAGGGCTTCCGGCACGTTTTGCTCTTGAATGAAAACCGTAGACCGGATCGCGCTCAATTGAACTTGCGCGTCTTGCCAACTAACCAGCTGCGTGGTGTATCGATCTGAAGCCATAGGGCCACATTTTACCGCGTCGCTTGGGAGCACGAAATACTCTCCAAAAAAGGCAGCCGTCCGGCCCACCGGGTTGCGCAGCGCAACTCCCCCGCCTGCTGCTACAATTCGCCCTATATGAATGACACCAATCTCATCCCCGCTTCGTCCGCCGCCGCAACGCCTGTGGAACGCCGTTCTCGGCTGGTGCGCCTGGGCCATTGGCTAAATGCCACGCACGTGCTGAGCATCATCGCGATCGTGCTCGCGCTGGCAGCGTGGCTCTTCACTTACCGCCAAACGCTTAGCATGAACGACGAACTCGCCAAACGCCTCGCGCTATTCGACACGCGCAGCAATGAAAGCCGGATACTCGCCAGCCAAGCGCAAGAAACATCGCGCGAGCTCCTGGTCAAGATCGGCGGTTTGGAGCAAAAACTCACCGAATCGCAGAACCAGCAAATCGCGCTCGAAGCGTTGTACCAAGAACTCGCGCGCGGCCGGGACGAAGCCGTGGTGGCGGAAATCGAGCAGTTGCTGGTTTCGGCCAGCCACGAATTGCAACTCGCCGGCAACGTCAAAGCCGCATTGATTGCGCTGCAAACCGCGGATGCGCGGCTGACGCGCCTCGACCGTCCGCAACTGTTTGGGTTGCGCAAGGCCATCACCAAAGACATCGAGCGTCTGCGCGCTGCGCCATTCATCGATGTCCCGGGACTGGCGCTCAAGCTCGATGGCTTGATTGATTTAATCGATACCTTGCCGCTCACACCAGGCAAGCCCGCCGCGGAGAAAAAACCGGCGGAGAAAAAAATGCCGGATACAAACTGGTGGCAGCGCTTTGCGCGCGAGGCATGGGGCGACTTCACGCACTTAGTGCGGGTGCAAGATATGGAGAAATCGCAGTTGCCGCTGCTCGCACCGGAGCAGGCGTATTTCGCGCGTGAGAACGTGAAGCTGCGCCTGCTGTCCGCACGCCTGGCGCTGCTCGCGCGTGACGATACGAACTACAAGACCGACCTGCGAGCCGCGCAAGCCTGGATGCATCAGTACTACGACGACAAAGACCGCGCAGTGAAAGCCGCGCTTGCCACGCTACAGCAGTTGTCCAACAGTCAAACGCGGGTGGACGTACCGGACATCACCGGCAGCCTGAACGCCGTGCGCAATCTAAAACTCGTGCCGGAACGGGGCAACCGGTGAAATCGCTGACCTGGATCCTCGCCATCCTTGGGCTGGCGGTG
This sequence comes from Betaproteobacteria bacterium, assembly GCA_025361165.1. GTDB lineage: Bacteria > Pseudomonadota > Gammaproteobacteria > Burkholderiales > Thiobacteraceae > RBG-16-58-11. Next base: position 9,043 of record JANYAU010000052.1, read on the forward strand.
GGCTTGGTGCTCGCCATCCAATCCAATGTCGGTTATGTGCTACTGGTTTATCCGCCGTATCGCATCGATTTTTCGCTCAACTTCCTCATCATTTTAGTGATCGCTTCGTTCGCCGCAGTCTACGCTTTAGTGCGGCTGGCAGTGCATACGCTGCGACTGCCTGCTTATGTGCGCGCATTCAAAGAAACGCGGCGCAAGGAAAAAGGCCACCGCGCCACCGAGGATGCACTACTCGCATTCGCCGAAGGCCGCTTTGCGCGCGCCGAGCGTTTCGCCCAACACGCCCTGCTGCTGAACGACGCGCCGGGGATCAACACCCTGCTTGCCGCACGCGCGGCACATGAGCAACGTGACTTCAATCGCCGCGACGATTATCTCGCGCGCGCGGAGAAACTCGCGCCGCATCAAGCCATCGCCCGCCTCATGACGCAGGCGGATTTGCTGCTCGAATCGCGTCAGCCACAAGACGCGATACCCGTGGTGCAAACGCTGAAGTCGCTGGCCGGCAAGCATGTGGGCGTACTGCGCTTGGAATTAAAGGCACACCAACTCGCCAAAAATTGGGATCAAGTGTTATTGCTGATTCCGCAATTGGAGAAACGCGAGGGCATCGAACCGGTGCAAGCGGAGCAGTTGCGCATCAATGCCCATATCGAAAATCTCAAACGCAAGGCGCACGACGCAACGGAGTTGCAAGCGTATTGGTCGAAGCTATCAACGCTAGAAAAAGCCAACAATAAAGTGGCGCTCACCGCCGCGCGGTTTTTTCTGGCGCTCGGCGGCACCAAAGAAGCGCGCGCCATCCTCGAAGACAGCCTGACTAAACACTGGGATTCGGAGCTGGTCGAACTCTACGGCCAATGTATGGACAAGGATATCGTGAAGCAAATCGAGCGCGCCGAAAATTGGCTCAAAGACCACCCGCGCGATCCTTATCTCTTGTTGGCCTTAGGCCGTTTGTGTACGCGACAGGAGCTGTGGGGTAAGGCGCAAAGTTATGTCGAGGCGAGCTTATCGGTGGAATCGACGCGCGCCGCGCATCTGGCGCTGGCACAACTGCTGGAAAAAATGAACCAGCCCGATGAAGCGTGCAAACACTACCGGCAGAGCCTGGCGCTGGAAAACTAAGGCGCCGCCTTGGCGTGCGCGTCTCGCGCAAAGGTAAACGCGTCGGAATAAAATTCATCATTGGGCAAACCCGCCGCGACTAATTTCTTGTGTGCGTCTTCCACCATGGCGGGCGAACCGCAAGCATAGACTTGTAAGTCCGACACATCGGCATGATCTTCCAGCACGTAATCTTGTACATGCCCAACGCGCCCGGTCCAGTGATCCGCGGGGCTGGGTTGAGACAGTACCGGAATAAATTTAAAGCCAGGATAGGCTTGCTGCCATTGCAGCGGCAAGTCGTACATATAGATTTCTTGCAAATGCCGCGCGCCCCAGTAGAGCGTCATCGGGCGTTGCGTGCCGCTGTGTAGCGCGTGTTCGACGATGCTTTTGATCGGCGCAAAGCCGGTGCCGGTGGCGAGAAAAACAATCGGCTTAGTGCTCTCTTCGCGCAGGAAAAAAGTCCCGAGCGGACCTTCGAAGCGCAGAATGGCTTTTTCCTGCATCTGCGTGAACACGTATTCGCTGAAGGTGCCGCCCGCCACATGCCGGATGTGGAGTTGCAAAGCCGCATCATCATGCGGCGCATTGGCGAGGGAAAAACTGCGGCGTTTGCCGTCCTTGAGTAGAATATCTATGTATTGTCCGGCGAGAAATTGCATGCGCTCGCTGGCGGGAAGTT
>JANYAU010000057.1 GCA_025361165.1 Betaproteobacteria bacterium
ACTCACCTTTCTGCCAGCAATCCCACATAAGGGCTTTCTGGCTTTCGGAGTAATAGATCCGGGGTCTTTGTTTCATCAGCAACACTCCTTCCGCTTATGCAGTATTTAGTGTGTTGCATCCACCAGTTGAATCCGCAGTACCAACCGGCCATATATTTGTAATCGATGACCGGGCGTTCCTGGCACTTTCCAGTAATTGGCATCTGATAGCCTAAAGCGCTCTAGATAAAGAAATCGACTCGAGCGCGTCCGCCGCGCTCATTTCAATTCAGAGGTACAGTTCGGGCAGCGCGTCGCTTTAATCGAAATGGCCGAAGCGCAGAAGGGGCACTCTTTGGTCGCAGGGGCGGCAGGCGTTTCTTCTTTTTTCTTCAACCGATTGATGCTGCGGATCAACATGAACACCGCGAACGCCACAATCAAGAAGCTAATCATGCTGTTGATGAATACGCCATAGTTGACCGTGATCGCTCCGGCCTTCTTCGCATCCGCCAGCGAAGCGTAAGGTGCAGCGGCCGTCGCTCCCTCTTTTAACACCGCAAACAGATTGGAAAAGTCCACGTTACCGAGCAGCATGCCGATAGGCGGCATAATCACGTCATCCACCAAGGATTTGACGATGGCGCCAAAGGCCGCGCCGATGATGATGCCGACCGCCATATCGACCACATTGCCGCGCATGGCGAATTCTTTGAATTCTTTCAGCATGCTTTTCTCCTCGATTGAGTAAACAATGGCCTGATTAGCAACAATCCTCAGCCGCCATGAGCTGAGCCCACCCCATTGTGCGTACGGCCACTTGGCCAAGCTTGCCGGCTGGAAGGCGGCGCTACGCACCGCACGCGGTATTCATTGTAGGGGCGAGATATATCTCGCCCGAATCCTAGTGCGGGCGAAGCATGCCTCGCCCCTACTGTTGCGCCGGCATACTTGCCGGCAAATCGGCTTGGTTTAATCTGACGGAGTTTCATTGCTAGTCAGGAAAAAAGGTGGCGGAAACGGTGAGATTCGAACTCACGGACGGGTTCCCCCGTCGCTAGTTTTCAAGACTAGTGCCTTAAACCACTCGGCCACGCTTCCTGTTACCCCATCGATACGCTCGTTTTAGCTCCGACATAACCTGCTCGGCAGGTAAGTCTCGCAAGCGCAAGCTAAAGCGTGCGCCAAGATCAGTGCCTTAAACCGCTCGGCCACGCCCCCGAAATGCTTACTCTCAGGCAACTAGCGGGTTACAATCATAACCGCATCCCCGCCCTGGTTCCAATGGGCTATTGAAACTTTTACCTCACTTCGGTAGTCTTACCTACGCTTTTCCCATTTAAGGAGGGACTCCATGCAACCCCAGAACCAATATCAATTCGGCGCAACCACCCCTGCCGGTGGCGCAGTGATTGCGCCCGACGCGCACAAGGTCTTGCGCAACACTTATCTGCTGCTGGCGTTATCAATGGTGCCAACGGTGATCGGCGCGTTCATTGGCGTGAATCTCGATTTTTCTTTCATGGCACAACACCCCTTTATCGGCGCGCTGGGTATGCTGGCCGTCGCCTGGGGTCTGATGTGGGCGGTCGGCAAAAATCGCGACAATAGCCTGGGCGTCATGCTGCTGTTGGGATTCACCCTGTTCATGGGCGTAATCCTGGGGCCGATTCTGCAAGTCGCGCTGCATTTCAGCAATGGCTTAGAACTCATTAGCCTGGCAGCGGGTGGCACCGGCATCATCTTCTTCACCCTGGCCGGCATTGTCACCGTCACCAAAAAAGACTTCAGCTTCATGGGCCAGTTCTTGATGATCGGCGTAGTGCTGTTGTTGATCGGCTTTTTGGCGAATGCCTTCTTCCAAATTCCGGCCTTATCGTTGGCGATGTCGGGAATAGCGATTTTGATATTCAGCGGCTTTATTCTGTACGACGTGAGCAAGATCATCCATGGCGGCGAGACCAATTACATTATGGCCACGCTCGGCCTCTATCTGGATATCTACAATATCTTCGTCAATCTGCTGAATATTCTGATGATGCTGACGGGCCGGCGCGACTAAACGCAACGACACGCATGCGCAAACGGGGCGGCTCTTTGCCGCCCCGTTTTATTTTCTATTCCCGGGAAAATAGCGCAATCGATTCCACATGCGTGGTGTGCGGGAACATATTGGCAATGCCCACGCTCTCCAACCGATAGCCTTTGGTATTCACCAGCGTATTCGCATCGCGCGCCAACGTCGCCGGACTACACGACACATACACAATGCGCCGCGGCAGTTCGCCGCTGAGTGCCTTGACCAGCTCCGCCGCACCATCACGCGGCGGATCGATTAGCAGCTTGTCGAAGCGGCCCCATGCGGCGACATCTGCCTCGCTCACTTTAAACAGGTCCATTGTTCTAAATTGGGTGCGGCCCGATAGGCCATTGTGGGCGCTATTCGCCGCCGCACGCTTAACCAGCGCCGCGCTGCCCTCGAACCCGACCACGTCGGCGCCGCGCCGTGCAATCGGCAACGTAAAATTGCCCAAGCCGCAAAATAAATCAGCGATGCGTTCATTGGGCTGGGGATCGAGCAAGCTGAGCGCGCGCCGCACCAACACCCGGTTCACGAACGGGTTCACCTGCGTGAACTCGGTCGGCATGAAGGGCATTTCGATTGCGAATTCCGGCAAGCTGTAACATAGCGCCGGGCTATTCAGCGGGTAAAACGGGTACGCCGTATCCGGCCCTTTCGGCTGCAACCACCATTGAATGTTATAGCGATCGGCGAAGGCGCGCAGACTGTTTTCGTCGGCGTCCGTCAGCGCTTCCAATATGCGCAGCACCAACACATCGACATTGTCGCCCAAGGAAATTTCGATTTGCGGCAAGCGATCCGGGCGCGTGAGACCACCGATTAACGCACGCAAGGGATCGATCAAGCGCGAAATACGCGGCGGCATAATTTCGCAACTGTGCATATCCGCGATGAAGCCGCTCTTGCGCTCGTGGAAGCCGACCAGCGACCCACCCTTCTTCTCCACATAACGCATCGACATCCGCGCACGATGGCGGTAGCCCCAACTGGGCCCGTGAATCGGCGCCAGCAATTGCGCCGGCCTGACCCGGCCGATATGCCACAGGTTATCTTCCAGGATGCGCTGCTTGGCCGCGACTTGCGCCGCCGCATCCATGTGCTGCAAGCTGCATCCGCCGCAGACACCGAAATGCGGGCAGCGCGGCTGTACTCGGGTAAAGCTTTCGTGCGTGAGTTTGGTGATCTGAGCGAAGGCGAATGTGGGTTTGCTGCGATAGATCGAATACTCGACATGCTCGCCCGGCAACGCACCATCGATAAACAACGCTTTGCCTTCGGCATGGGCGACGCCGCGCCCCTCGTGATCCAGTGCTTCAATAACGACCGTCATTACACGTTCTACCTTATTGCCATGCGGCAAGAAACTCGCGCCAGTGCGCTTGATCGAGCACGCCCAGTTGCGCGCGCACCACGTCGCATTCTTGTTGATAGCGCTCGGCTGTGAATTGGCCGCGCAGCAATTGAAAACGCAGATACATGAGATAGGTATTCACCGCATCGGTTTCGCAATAATCGCGGATCGCCGCGACCTCGCCGCGCTGATAGGCGGGCCATACTTGCGAACCATCCATACCGAGCTTGCCGGGAAAACCGACAAGCTTGGCGATATCGTCCAAACCCACATTCGCGCGTGGCTGGTACAGCGCCAACAGATCCATTAAATCCAAATGCCGCGTGTGATAGCGGCTGATATAGTTGTTCCATTTGAACTCGCGATCATCCTCGCCCATATCCCAATAGCGCGGTGCGGAGAGGCCATGCACCAGGGCGCGATAATGCAACACCGGCAAATCAAAACCGCCGCCGTTCCACGACACCAGTTGCGGCGTGTATTTTTCGATGCCATCGAAAAAGCGCTGAATGATTGCCGCTTCGTCTTCACCGAATAAGGACCAGACACGGAATCCTTCATCAGAACGTAGCGCGCACGAAATCACTAGCACGCGATGCACGTGGTGCTGCAAAAAATCGCTGCCGTTTGCCTGCCGCCTACGCTGAAAGGCGATCTCCGCAATTTCGCTGGGCGGCGTATCCGCAGGCAAATCGTACAGCTTGATTAAACCCGAGATATCGGGGATGGTTTCGATATCGAACGTCAGAACGGGTACCATGATTATTCCATTACTAGCCAACTTGACATGCGTAAACAATGAGCGAAAAATATGTTTCTGATTATGACGTATGAATTAGCGCATCTTTTACGGAGAGCCTTATGCAAAGCGTACTCGAACAGCGTTATCCCCACATCGTCGCCCGGCTGACCGAAATCTGGCTGGATGGGCGCCAAGCCAGAGAGTATCTCGATGCTTTGTTATTTAAAGAAAGTGCGCGCGCCGAGCGCCAGGGCTTCACCAACGACTTGTGGCTAGAACTGATTTTCTTAAATGATTTGCTGCGCATTGAGTATCCGCCGCAAACCTCGCCGCACGCCATCGATATTTGGGCCGAAGCGGCAGACGTTCCCCCCGCTACTTCTTAACCCAGGCGCCACTCGGGTTCTGCACCCACCAGCCGGAAGCCGCTTTATCGATCCAGCGCTGGGCAAACGTGGTGCGCACTTCCGCCGCCCATTCCGGATGCGCGTTGGCGCGGGCGATTTCACGATACAGCGCGGCGCGATCACGGTTCTCATCGGCCACGAGCCCATTCACACTTTGACGCTCCGCGAGCGGAATCGAACTCGCGTCGTGTAATGCGACGTTGCCATCACGCGTCAGCCCCACTGCGCCGCTTGCATAGTATGCCGCCAGCTTGTTATGGCGCGTTTGCATCGCGCTCTGGAGCGCGGCAATGGCTGGAGTATTGATTTCAAGATCGGCTGCCGCCAGCGCCGCGCTGGCGAAAGCAAGCATGGCTACCAAAAATAAACTCACGCGCTGTTTCATTTCGCCTCTCCTTTGGTTTGTGCCGGCGGCGTAGCCGGCTTGGCTCCCGGTTTCAATTGCCAGACTTGATCGATGATTTTATCTGCCGCCTTTTCCGCCTCGGCAGCAGGAAAGTAAATATTGATCGTGACGCAACCGGCAAGCGTTAGCCCGGCTACTCCTGTCCCTATCCATCCTACTAAACGATTTTGCATGTTGCTCCTCATTGCACGATTGGTTTGCCACCCTGGGTAGCGCGCTGGATGCGCGCCAGCAATTCGTCCCAGCCCACGCGGCGATTGTAGCCGATCACCGACAAGGCCGGTATCCCGCCGCCTTTCACAATCAAATAACCTGACGGTACATCCTCGATGCCCCCCATCTCGCACACGCCGCGTTCCAAGCGGCAGGTCAAGCCGATGCGATCGTAGCCGAATTGATCGAAGAAACGCAAAAAACTTCTTTGAATTGCCGCTGCACCGCCACCGCCGCCAAGCGAAGTAATATTTTCCACTGCACGTTGCGAAATTTTACGCGGGTAATCGCCCGGACTACTCGCCACTTTCGCATCAAATTTGACCGGGCGCCACCCAAATAATTCCAAGCCAGCCACCGACACATCCAAGCGGCCTTGCATCACACCAAAAGAAAAGGTACGTGTCAGTAAATCCAAATCCAAATTGCGCATATCGATATTGCCATACACATGCGGCGTTGGGCCGAGCACATCGCTCGCCGTCAAATCTTTTACCACGATCGTGCCGTCGAAGATCTTAAACAACAATGCACCATTCACGGTCAATGACTGGCCCGCGTATTGTACTTGCGGAATCACCGCCGACAGCGTGCCGTGCATGGCGGGCAGCTGCAATGCTTGCGACAAACGCCGCATAGAAATGGGCTGTAATGCTGCGCTTAAAGCCCAACGCCAGGTTTCATTTTCAAGGCGCGCATCGACACCTTCCACCGCCAAAGCACCATCCAAAATAGGAATGGTCAGCGGCGCCAGAGAAATATGATCCGGCCCTAGCAGAGCGCGGACACTAAATGCGCCTAGGGGCAACTTGCCGAGTTCGCCGCTGGCCACTTGGATGCGATTCTCGCGTGATTGATTTTTTTGCCATGCCAAACTCGCATCAATACCCGTTAAGCTAAATAAGTTCTCTTCCTGTTTTAGCTGGCCCTGATGAATCGTTATGCTCGCTTCATCCAACGCGCCTTGCTTGAGGGTGATGGCGCCATCTGCCAGACCGCTTAAGGCCAACTTGCTCAAAACGCCGTCCTGCGCCAGGGGCTTCAAAAAGATAGGGTAGAGCGCATCCAATGCTAAGGACTTGGCTGTCACCAGCAAATGGTCGATGCGGCCCGCGGCACGATTCCAGGCACCGTTTAACTGTACCGTGCCGACGCCGGCCCACGTTAATTGCGCTTGATCGACCACGGCTTGATCGTCGCTCCACGACCCTTGAGCCGATAACTGGCGTTCGCCTTGCGCAAAATAAAAGGGCTGCCAAAAAACTTCGCCCGCGCGCCAGTTTGCCGCCCCGTTCCAGCGCCACGCACCCGCGCGCACCCCATGCAAGCTGATGTCACCGGCCAGTTTCTCGCCGGCACGCGCACCGGCCGCATCACTAAAGGCGCCATTGCGCAGGGCGAGCGATACATCCAGCTTGCCGCGCGCTGCACCCTCTAACGCCAGCTTAGCCGTCAAGTCGAACACGCCTTGACTGAAATGCACGCTTGGCTCGGGTAGCCATGGATTCAAACGCACCGCCGTACCGTTCTCCACCTCCAGCGTCGTCACCAGATTACCGTCCTGCGCTATCAATTGCGCCTGCCAGCGTTCATCCGACGCGGGAAATAGCGTAAGTGAAAGACTATGCATGCCTGGCCGGTATTGAAATGTCAGCGGTAATTTTTCGCCGACATCCAGCACGCCGCGCCGGCATTCGATCAGATCGCGCTCGATACGCGCATCCGGGCAATGCAGCGCGAGCTTGCGCCACGTGCGCCCTTGGAGCGTCGCTTGCGCAATAGTGATATCGAGCGTAGCCGGGGTAGAAAGTATGAGCCGTGCCGCGATCCCATGCAGGCTCATTGACGGCGCAACCATATCGTCGATGGTCAGTTGCAGTTCCTGGGCAGACGCGCTAAGGTAAAAAACAAGCGCGCAGAAACCGCCGAAAAAGCGCAAAAGCTTAAGCGGGGAATACACCGGTGGAGAGATACCGGTCGCCGCGATCGCACACAATGGAAACGATAACGGCATTGTGTACTTGACTGGAAATCGTGAGTGCGGCAGCAAGCGCGCCACCGGAAGAGATGCCGGCGAAAATGCCTTCCTCGCGCGCCAAGCGGCGTGTCGTTTCCTCGGCTTCGGCTTGGTTGACGTAAAGAATGCTGTCCACGCGTTTCGCATCGTAGATCTTGGGCAGATATTCCTCCGACCATTTGCGGATGCCGGGAATTTGCGCGCCCTCTTCCGGTTGCACACCGATGATCTGGACGGCGGGATTTTTTTCTTTGAGAAAACGCGAGCAGCCCATGATGGTGCCGGTAGTGCCCATGCTGGAAACAAAATGCGTAATCTGACCTTCGGTGTCGCGCCAAATCTCGGGGCCGGTGCTTTCATAGTGCGCAAGCGGATTATCCGGGTTGCCGAATTGATTCAGAATCAGCCCACGACCTGCGGCGTGCATGCGATTGGCGGTATCAATGGCTTCTTCCATACTGCCAGCCTTGGAAGTCAGCACGATTTCGGCACCGAAGGCACGCATCACTTGCCGCCGTTCCACGCTCATGTGTTCCGGCATCACCAGTATCATTTTATAGCCGCGCATCGCTGCCGCCATCGCCAGCGCAATGCCGGTGTTGCCGCTGGTGGCCTCGATCAAGGTATCACCCGGTTTAATCTCGCCGCGCGCTTCGGCATGCGCGATCATGGAGAGCGCCGGCCGGTCTTTCACCGAGCCGGCGGGATTGTTGCCTTCGAGTTTCAGCAGCACTGTGTTACTCGTGTCGCCCGGCAAACGCTGGAGCTTGACCAGCGGCGTGTTGCCGACGAATTGTTCGATGGTTTTATACATTGGCAGTGGCGTTCATTTGCGGCGTGCCGCCTTGATACAAATGATCGCACTCGCCGACCACCCCGGCCATGGTGATGGCGTTCTTGCCGTGTGCTTTGGCATGCTTCAAGGCACGCCAGGCCCGGGTGTAAAGTTCTTCGCGTTGCTCACCCGAAAGATAAATCGCAACACCGAAACTGGCGGTGATCGGCTCCAGCAGCGGTAAAATCAACTGACTTTCCAAATCCATGCGCATGCGTTCGGCGACTATCAACGCGCCCATTTCATTAGTCTCCGGCAGCAAGATGGCGAATTCCTGGCCGCCGTAGCGCACCGCCACATCCACGGTTCGCACCGCTTGCTTGAGCAGGGTCGCGACATGTCTCAATATCTCGTCGCCAACATCGCGTCCATATTCGGCGTTGATCTGGTCGAAGTTGTCCATGTCCATCAACATCAGTGCCAGCGGACGGCGTGAGCGTTCCCAGCGCTTGATTTCCTCTTCCATGCGCAGGTCGAGGATGACGCGGTGCGGCAAGCCGGTCACCGTGTCATGGCGCTTCAGCTCGGCGATCTCCTCCAACGCGGCTTGCAGCGCATGGTTGCGCTTGGAAAGCTGGCGCCGCACACCGTCGATTTCTTTTTTGAGCTTGGCGTTTTCATCATTCATTTGTTCGAACGCGGAGATGTCCATTTCCGCGGCCACGAACAACATTTTATTCATGCGGTAGACACGCCCGGAAAACGCGCGCTGCGCGCCATCGGGTGCACCGAGTGTCAATAGCCCTTGGTAGATCAAGCCATCGGTTTGGGTGGGGCTGTGGCGTAACAAATTAAAACTGGGGTCGATGAAGTTGGCAGTGGAGAAACCTTCGGTGATACCGGCCAGCGTCATCAGAAAGCCTTCGTTCGCCTCCACGATGTGGCCATCCTCGGCAATCAGCGCCACGGCAATGGCGCGAAAATCCTTCAGCCACGCCGGCAAAATAGCGAGCGGCGAACTCAAGCGTAGCCCCGGCTAAGCAGGAATGCGTCCATAGATATCATCGAAGCGCACGATGTCGTCTTCTTCCAAATACGGACCACTTTGAATTTCGATGATTTGCAACGCCACCTTACCGGGGTTCTCTAAGCGGTGGCGGTTGGTCTTGGGAATATAGGTGGATTGATTTTCTTCCAGGTAGATATCTTGCTCGCCATTGGTGATGCGCGCCGTGCCTTCGATCACCACCCAGTGTTCGGAGCGGTGAAAGTGCATTTGCATCGAAAGCTTGGCGCCGGGGTTCACTAAGATGCGTTTGATTTTATAACCGGCGCCTTCTTCCAAAATCGTGTAACTGCCCCACGGACGCGTCACGGTGAGATGGATTTCGGTCAGGTGGGCGTGACGTTCTTTTACCGCGGAAACCAGTTGCTTCAAATCTTGCACCCGTTCCCGCGGGCAAACCAGGGTCGCGTCGCGCGTTTGCACTACCGCGAGATTTTCCACACCCAGGGTCGCCACCAGGCCATGCTCGCTCCACAACAGATTATCTTGGCTGTCGATGGCCAGCACATCGCCCTCTACCATATTGCCCTGTGCATCCTTGTCGCGCTGCCGGTAGATCGCCTCCCACGAGCCGAGATCACTCCACCCCATATCCACCGGCACCACCGCGACTTGGTCGGCCAGTTCCAACAAACCATAGTCGATGGAAAGATCGGGCATACCGGCATACACATCGGTTGCCGCTTGGAGGTCATTTTTTTCTGCCAGTGTTTGCGCCGCGGAAAAAATCTGCGGCTGGTGCTGCTTTACCATTTCCAGAAAGCGATCGGCGCGGAATACGAACATGCCACCATTCCAGTAATAACCGCCCTCGCTGAGATAACGCTGGGCGGTGGCGAGATCGGGCTTCTCAACGAAGCGCGCCGCTTGATGCACGCCAGACAAGGGGCCGCTATTCGCACCGGCCAGCGGCTTGCCGCTTTGAATATAACCATAACCGGTGGCGGGCTCGGTGGGCTGCATGCCGAACAGCGCGACATAGCCCTCTTTGGCCGCGGCTTCGGCCGACTGCCAAGCACGCAAAAAGGCTTCGTCATCCGCTACCGCATGATCGGACGAGAACACACCGATCAGCGCATCCGGCGTTTCACGCGCGATCCGCGCCACGGCCCAGGCGATCGCGGGCAAGGTGTTGCGCCCCATCGGCTCGGCCAGCACGCCCGCCGTCAGCGCCGCATCCAGCGCCAGCAATTGGCCCGCGACTTCAAATCGATACTCGGCCGAGGTAACGGTGACTACATGCGATGCGTCCACCATCGGCAACGCGCGGCGCACCGTTTGTTGCAACAAACTTTCTGCGCCATTCAAACATAACAGTTGTTTAGGTTTGGAGGAACGCGACAGCGGCCACAAGCGCGTGCCGGAACCGCCTGCGAGCACAATCGCATAGCGCTTGCTCGACACTTGCGGCTGCGCCGCGGGATGCATTTTCACATTGGGTGCGTTCATGTCAGTTTCCTCACCGGATTCGGGCGATCAGCTCCACAAAAGATGGCTACACGATACCACAATTCATCG
>JANYAU010000087.1 GCA_025361165.1 Betaproteobacteria bacterium
CCACTACCGGTTTGGTGGCAGCACCGGGGTTGATCAAAGCGGTCGGCGCGCCATTCACTTGCGTCCAATCGTGCAGGGAACCGGTCTTGGACAGCATGGATTGGAACGACAGCCGGTCTATGAACAAGCTGGCGGGGATCACATTGGTCATTGGCATGCCGAAAGCCTGCTGGTACACGGCGAAATTGGTCAACCCGGCGAGATTGAAGGCATCCAACTGGGTTTGGCCGAATTCCACATTGAGCGGGGCCTGGAACATCTTGGGCTCGACATCGGACAAGCCCAGATCGGGCACGCGGCCGCCGTTAGCCGGGTTGAGACTGTCATCGCCGGTGGGAGCGCAATAATAGTCCGCCACCACGGTTGCGCCCACGGGCGCCGTGGTGCTGCAAGTCGTGGAATTCATGGCCATCCACTGAATCGGCTGCGCTCGCGCTACCACGCCCACGCCCCAGCCCGAACCGCCGCGGGTGCGGTAGACGATGCGCGCCGTTTTGCCTTGAATGCTAAGCGGCACCGGAGCGGCATTGGCCAAGGTACCCGTCACGGAAAAGAAGGCCGAGCAGTTTTTGGTCGCGTTGTCGCAAGCGGTCTTGAAACCCGGCTGGAACAAGGTAGGGAGCTGGGCTTTCAAGTTGTTTTGTACGGCGGAAGCGCCGGACTGGAACAAGTCGACTAGCACCGGATCGAAGGGGAAGGCGGCTTGAGCGCCGCCGGTAGCCAGGGTACCGCAAGCCAATGCGACGGCGGCGGCGAGTTGTTTCATATGCATGATGTTTTCCTTGTCAAAAGTTGAATGAAAAATGCTTCAAAATCTTGCTAAAGCGCGCTTGGTCTCGCTTGGCTATCCCCGGCCGCTTTTTCGAAGCGGCCGGGGAAACCCGGCTAAATCCAAGTCCGCTTAGGATTGCAAGCGGCGGCGGGCCACGCCCACCAAGCCCAGCATGCCTGACGCAAACAGCCACGCCGCTGCTGGTACCGGCACCGCAGCCACTTGATATACCAGGGTACCGTCGGTGTTCAGCTTCCAAGTAGCGTTGGTGAAGCCCTTCACTGTCGCTGCGTCAGCAGGTGTCGTGTCGCTGGTGGCGATGTACCAAAACTTTTGGCTGCTGCCGACATTGGCCAGCGTACTGAAACTCGCATAGCTGCCCCAATTCGGACCCTGGGCGTTCGGGCCCGTGAAATAAGGCGTGCCATCGGCCAAGACCGCAGTAGCCGAGCCATTGGTATTGACCGGGCCGGTCATGGTGCCGAGGCCATTGTTGAGCTGAATATAACCGTTGGTCGTGCCGAAGTTGGCGACAGGGGCGTTAAGACCTGCAACGACACCATTGGATGTAGTCAGCCCGCGCAGAGTCTGGTTGCCTATAGCACCCACGCTGTCAAACGCGCCCACCATCCACTGCAAACTGGTGGATAAGCCGCCGCCGGCCGGAGAGAAGAATGAACTGGTCAGTGGGTCGGCCTGGAAAGTGAGCTGGTAGCCCGACGTCAGCACGGATCCCGCGGCGACGCTTGGAGAAGCGCCAAATCCGGCAGCGAAGCCGATGCTGTTGTTGCCACTGCCGCCGTAGGGTGCGGCCAATGCACCGGTGGCGCTCAGGTTGGTGCCGGTGGTGGTCTTGTCGAACGCGGTGCCGGTGCCAAGAGCGGGCATGAAGTCATTCATGCGGACGCCCAGGTCGCGGATATAAGATGTCTGCGCGGTCGAGTCCCACACCGCCAAGAACATTTCGGCGCTGCCGGAAGAACCGGGCGTAGTCCAGTCCGCGATTGCTGCGCCGGCCTGATTGGCGGCCGCCAGCGCGAGCGAGGCAGCGATAAGCTTGAGTGCGAATTTCATTTTCATTAGAAAATCTCCTAAGTTGAGGGTTTGCCAAGTGCTCCCCTTTCGGCGTGCATTTGCGGGCCTCCGCTTGCGCGGAGCCGTATTGCTCCCACCCGCGACACTGCTTCCCCTGCCGGCGACGGCTCAGTCGATTGACCTACTGAACAGTTGGCAACCCGGCCATCTTCACGCTGAAGACCCTCGGCTTTCCGGCCCCGCCTCGCAACGGGTGTGGCACTGGCGCATTGCTGAAACGGCGTTTGATGCGCGCTTACTAAGCTTGCACGCTCAGATTAGCGAATGATTGTTACCGGTATGCGATGAGATATGCTGAAAAATATAGCCCGTTCGGGCCACCCCGCGCGGTGCGTTGCCGCGGGCGAAAAAAGGAAAAAAGTCTACGTAAGCACCATGACAAACTAGTGACGCGCGGCGCGAAATCCATGAGCCGAACGGCTCATGCTGTAAGACGATTAGGTGACGGCTTAACTTCAAAAGCGAAATTACCATGGGGTACACGGAGGAAAAGACAAAGTGGATTTACCTTTGCATGCCTTGGTGGCCTTTGCGATAAAAAACGTCTTTTCTCCGTGTATTTCGCATCCTCCGCAGCTCAAGATTTTGCGGAGAGATCACGCGCGGCGCACGCAATGACGTCGTCCCACTGCCCATATTCCCGCTGCCGGTATAAGCGCATGCTGGGATACCATGGACTGTCGTCCCGCGCCAATAGCCAGCGCCAATCGCGATTGCACGGTAGCAATGTCCAAACCGGGCGGCCCAAGGCGCCGGCAAGATGCGCCACGGCGCTATCGACGCTGATCACCAGATCCAAATTCATGATGGCGGCGGCGGTGCCGGCGAAATCTTTGCACTGCTCTCCAGCCAGCAGCACTTCGGTATCGCGAAAAACATGCGCCAGCGCTTCCGGAATTGCGTCTTGCTGCAGAATGACCAGCGCGAGTCCTTCGACTTGCGCCAGGGGCGCTAAGGCTTGCAGCGGGATGGAGCGATTACGGTTGTTGATATGCGCGTGGGAACCCGACCACGCCAGGCCCACGCGGCGGCGGCCTTGGGCAAAGCCGCCGATGTCCTTGCCCCATGCGCTGACGGCATCGGGCTCCGCGGCAAGATAGGGCACGTTGTCAGGAATGCTGTCGAGTTGCGTGCCCAGACGATGCGGCACGCTCATCAGGAAGCTCCAATAGTCGTAGCCGGAATAATTTGGTGGCGTGTCCAGCACGCGCGCAATGCCGGGCACGGTCGAAGCCAGGCGCAGCAAGGAGGGATCAAGCAGCACATCGACCTCCGCGCCCAGCGCCGCGAGCATAGGAACATAACGCAGAAACTGAATCTGATCGCCCAGGCCTTGCTCCTTAACCAAGAGGATGCGCTTGCCTTTTATAGCTTGCCCCTCCCACAGCGGGCAGCCATATTCTTGGGGCGCGGCATTCCTGACCGCCGGACGGTTTTCATATAAGGGCCAGCCTTCTGCTAGCTTCCCACTTAAGAGCAATGCACAAGCCTTGTTGTATTTGGGCGGCTGCAAGCCGGGTTGGAGTGCGATGGCGCGGTCGAAACACGCGATGGCCTGATCCACTTGGCCGGCCGCTGTCAATGCAACGCCTTTATTGGATAAAAATTCGGGTGCGCCCAATCCAGGCGAAAGTGCGCGGTCGCGATGCATCATGGCTTCATCTAGCTTGATGGCGTGCTGGAAACTGTTGGCCGCACCGGACAACTGCTCCATAGCTTGCAACGCCTGCCCTAATTTGAAGTGGGCTTCGGCCCAGCCCGGTTTAAGTTGCAATGCACGCCGATAGAATACGATGGCAGCGGAAAACTGTTCGAGGTCCGCCAAGGTAATGCCGAGATTCAAACAAGCTTCCGGGAAATCGGGGTTGAGCGATAAGGCGCGCCGATAACTGTATTCCGCTTCGAAATATTGGCCGAGCGCCCAAAACGCGTTGCCTAGGTTGTAATGGGCTTGCGGTAGCTCCGGCTTAAGCTGGATCGCACGATCATAAAATGGGATGGCATCCCTCAGTCCGCCGGCGGCACTGAGCGCTATACCTAAATTTAGATTCGCCGCAGCGGAGCGCGGGTTGAGCGAAAGCGCGCGTTGATAACAATCGATGGCCGGCTCATTCTGCCCTAAGGCATTGTGGGCTAAGCCAAGATTGCACCAGCTACTATCCACATGAGGATTGAGGACGACCGCTTGTTCGATAAGGTCGACTGCCTGCGCATAATCGCCGGCAGTGTGCTGGATAACTCCCAATAAATGCAATGCGCCGGAATGCTTAGGCTGAATCTTCAAGACCCGTTGACAGAGATTTGCCGCGCGCGTGAGTTCGCCACTTTGGTATAAGCCCACGGCTTTGTCGATCTCCGTGCTGAAGTTTGAATTTGGTTGAGCTGACATGGCGGGTCCATTCAAAGTAGGCGTTCCCGTCTTTGCCGGGGCGATGCAATTTATTACATCGAATCTTTTGTTGTTTCCGCGGCAGCCGATTTTGCTTTGACTGACGGCGCGGCCTTGGTTTGATTAGCGAGATCATTCTCGATCTGGACGCTATTAACGGAGCCCGCCACTAATTGCCCATCAGGGAATACCAAACCGGGAGTCCCGGTGATCCAATTTTTTTGCGCGAGCGCTTTGATCTCTTTGAGTGGCGGCTCGCAGGGCTTGTCCGTCGCGGCCGGTTCCTTGCCATGCAGCATTAACTCATCCCAAGCCTTGGCGGGATTGCCGGCGCACCACACCAGCTTGGCCTTGCGTTCGGAATCGGGGTGCAACTCGGTCAGCGGATAGAGGAAAATATAAATCGTGACATCGTTCACCTTGGCCAATTCCTGTTCCAGCTCGTGACAGAACGGACAATCCGGATCGGAGAATATGGCGAGTTTGCGGCTGCCATTGCCTTTCACTTTGACGATGGCCTTATCCAGCGGCAGCGAAGCGAAATCGACGTGCATTAATTCATGCGTACGTTCTTGAACCAAATCTTTCGTGGTCTTGAGGTCGATCATCTTGCCGATGATGGCAATGTCGGCATCTTCGTCCGTGTAGAACACGTTGAAACCGTTGGCCACCACTTCATACAAGCCCGCATAGGGCGATTTCGTGATGGCGCCGATATGCGTGCCGGGCATGCGTTCGCTGAGTTGCTTGCGCATTTTTTCCACATCCACGGCATGGGCACCGGAAAACACGGCGCAAAGAGATAAGGCGATTAGGCTCTGCTTCAATATCATGATGATCCTCGAATGGTTAAGCTGTTTAATGAAACGAATCGAACATCGCTGCCGCAGCGTCTTATTCCCGGGAAACCTTGAGTACGCCCAACTGCATTGCTTTGATCGTGGCTCGCGCCCGGCTTTGCACGCCGAGCTTGAGAAAAATCCTGCGCACGTGGTTTTTTACCGTGTGCTGGCTAATGCCGAGTATCGCCGCGATTTCAAGATTGGTGCGCCCCTCTTTTAGCCGGTGCAAGATTTGCATCTCGCGGTCGGTAATGGCGACTTGGGTGCGAGCACCTTTGCGGCTCTCGCGCTCTTCCAGCGCCAGCACGCGGCTTAAGGTCGCATCCAAGAACGGCGCCAGAATGTGCAAGATGTAAGCGAGCCGCGGTGAAAACGGCTCCTGCACCCTGGAAAAACAAAAGAAACTTTTAATCGAACCATCCGCTCCGCGCATGCCATGCGCTGCCGCGTTGCGTAACTCGTGCTTTTCCAGGTTCTCCAGCCAGGCGGGATCGCACTTTTCGGACATACTCTGCTTGCCGATCAGGCAAGGCTGACCGCTGGCGTCCCAGTGATCGATCATGCGGCGCATCAATCCAGTATCGGGGTGGCACACCGCCGCGAAATGCGCCTCGTTGAAATAGCGGCTGCTGGAAAAACGGTACATATGCATGCCCGGGTCGGAACTGCCGCTCATGCCGCACACTAAAATTTCATGCGGTATCAATGACTGAGCTACCCCTTGTGTCCAGGAAAAAAAGTGGTGCCGCTTCAGCACCCGCAACGAGGCATCGATGATCACCATGAGCGCTTGCCGCTCTTCGTCGTCGAGCGTCACCTCAACGTCGGCGTTATCGCTTAGCCGCTCCGGCTCCGCCATTAAATAAGCAAGCTCTTGGTTGCGCTGATAGCTATTCAATTGGCGCACCCAAGCAATGCGTTAACCGGAGCAGCCCCTTCAGTTCCAAGCGCGCGCATGGCGATAGCGTGCGCGCTTTCTCATACCACGCGTTTCTCCGAAACAAACCGCTCCCCTTGTGGATTTTTTCGAGTGCGTGAAGCCTAGGTGCGCTAGGTGACAAATCCGTTTTGCATATATGAAATTTAAGTGACGAAATGACTTCCAACGATAGTTATAACGGGCTATATCACACCCACTGAGCGCATAAACGGGAACTCACGGAGAGTCGTGTAACAAATTTGTCATAAATATCGCTTGGTGTTGCTTACCCGCCCATAATGTCTTCCCAGCCACGTTCAGAGGAGCCAGCCATGCGAGCAACCAAAAAAATCGCAAAACGCCTAAAAGATCCGAACATCGACCAAGAGTCCGCGGCAACTTTTAGCAAGTTGATCGATGCATTAGACGGGCGCGACAAATTCGACATCGGCCGTTTGTTCAAACTCAATTACAATGATTTCGAACTGTCTCTTACGTTACTTGTGGACTGGCGATTGCATCAGTTCGCCAAGCCTGCGGGCGGACTCAAGCAAGTACTCGATGAAACCGTCCAGGACAACCACCACTGGCATTGAAGATGGCGCTTAGATGCCGATAATAATGACGATAGATACCAGTTGAGGAGACAATGATGACCATGGAAACACCCGCAAAACCCTTCGTCGGCGCATTGGTCGCCTTAATCAAAACTATTCAGGATAAGGATTCGGGAAAGAAAAAACGGAAGAAAGCCGAGCTTGACGTCGAAATAGCAATAGCGGCGTTATTTGATCTCTCGAATAAAACGGCTACCGCCAATGTAAAGACCGCCACCCCGCCTAGCGTCCGTACCGCGAAAAAGCCGGCCGCGAAGAAACCCATAGTAAAAAAGCCAGCCGCGAAGAAAACTGTTGCGAAAAAACCCGCCATGCGCAAACCGGCCGCGAAGAAAACTTAGGCCACATACTCAGCTTGCCCGCATTCATGGCGCGGCTTTCGCGCCTAGAGAGCCATGGATGGATACCTACGTAGCGTGAGGAGTATCAGTACCGGCAAGAAGATCAACAAGAAAGTGTTAGGCTCGGGAACAAGCGCAATACGCCCAGAAATAAGCCCGGCATCGATTCCGTATAATATTATCGAATCACTCAGCGCCAGCCCACCATTTAGCGTTGACTGGCGAGAAGTAAGGCTCAGAGACCCGGCAATAATCTCCGAATCCATGCCCGATATGATTTGATTCCCCGCCGTTAAACTCAGCGCGCCGCTTCCCGCATTGATGATGCCGTACACGAGAATGTCCTGCGCGGATAGCAAATCGGCGAAGACACCGCCGCCAGGCGTTAAAACAGTAAGCGTAATGCCCGGATCAATGACCACGCTGCTGTATTGCGGCACTGTAGCACCCGACAAATCCAGCGTAATATCCGACGTAGCATGGAATATGCCATTTGAGCCATCCGATACGATATAGGTCGGTAGCGGCGTGGTTGAAGGCGAACTAATTGAAATAGCGCCGGCTGAAGCGGGCTGCACATTCAGCACAGCAACCATCAGCGCAAAAATAATTCGGGAAAAATAACAGTTTCCGTAGTTCACATTCATCCAAAGTTTGATAGCTCACCGTTCATGACGGATAAAGTAAGACGTTTATTTGAACGAGGCCGCGAGAGAAGACAGGGTGATTTCGTTTACGGTAATGGGCGTTTTCGCGACCAACTGATTCAGGTATTGCTGCTCGTTCTCCTGGGCTTTTTTCAGCCGCATGGATTGCACTAAACTGTCACGCACCTCGGCCAGCGACTTTTGCGAAGCCGCTTTGCGTTCCATTACTTTCACGATGTGCCAGCCATCGGCCGCTTTGACGGGCTTGCCGATTTCTCCAATGGCCAGTTTCTGCGCAACAGTACGAATTTCTGGCACGAGCAAGTCTTCCTGCAGCCAGCCCATGTCCCCATCCTTGGCCGCACTTTCTGCATGTTTTGAATACCTACGCGCAAGATCGGAGAAATCCGCGCCTTTTTCGTTTGCCCGTTTCCACAGTTCTTCGGCCTGTTGCCGTACCTTTTCGGATGAATTGGCTTCGGAAGAAGCGACTGGCAGATAAATTTGCATCAGACGCACTTGTGGCAGCTGCATGAAAAATGTCTTATTAGTCTCATAGGCAGACTGGATTTCTTGCGCAGAGGGATAACTGGGCGCTGGGCGCGCCTGTTGATTAATGAAGCTGCTTACGATGACTTGTTCGCGCGCGCTCTCAATTTGCCGCTGCACTTCAGGCCGCTTGTCCCACGCAGCGCGCTTAGCTTCGTCCAGTAACGTGCGCCGGATCAGTTCTGTCCGTAGTGCTTGGCTAACAGCTTGCTGCGAAGGATGCGCTCTGGGATTATTCTCTTGCGCCACATTCAGCATTTGTTCAAATTCGCTGCGCTTGATCTCGATAGCCCCCATTTTAGCCACGACATCATCCATGCCATCAGCCGCCATTGCACTGAGGCTCGCAAGTATGCCGATTATCGCAGCCATTCGCATAAACATCATCACAACCCTCTTGAGAAGAACGACGCTATACGATAATGGCCTATCGTTAAGAAATGATGACAGCGCTATACGCTTTGCATTGCACCCTTCACGGAAAGCCTGCCCGAAAGTAGCGTAAAATAGCGCACTCCCATCCCGCCCTGGCCTCGCATGCCCGCTATCGTTCTCGCCACGCTCAATGCGCGCTATTACCACGCCTCGCTCGGGCTGCGCTATCTCGCGGCCAATATGGGCGAGCTGGAAAGCCAAACGCAGATCATGGAATTTATCCTCCAGCATAAGCCGGAAGATATCATCGAGGCCGTGCTCGCAGCGCAACCCAAGATCGTCGGCTTCGGGGTATACATTTGGAATGTGGAAGAAACCACGAAAGTCGTCGCCTTGTTAAAACGCGTCGCGCCTGAAGTTGTCGTGGTCTTGGGCGGCCCCGAGGTGAGCTACGAATACGTGGAACAAGAAATCGTACGGCTGGCCGATTATGTGATTACCGGTTGGGGCGATGTGAGTTTCCCTAAACTTTGCCGCGAATTGATGGCGGGCCGGCCGCAAGCGCAAAAAATTATCGTTGGCGAGCAAGCCGCCCTCTCCGATATTACCCTACCCTATGCGCTGTATAATGACGAAGATAT
Organism: Betaproteobacteria bacterium; assembly: GCA_025361165.1. Taxonomy (GTDB): domain Bacteria; phylum Pseudomonadota; class Gammaproteobacteria; order Burkholderiales; family Thiobacteraceae; genus RBG-16-58-11. The sequence goes on from JANYAU010000087.1 coordinate 9,188, forward strand.
CGCACACCGGCTGCTGTACGTAGAAGCCTCGCGCGGTTGCCCGTTTAAATGCGAATTTTGTCTGTCCTCGCTCGATAAAACCGCCTGGGCCTTCGATCTCGATTTGTTTCTGAGTGAGATGGCGCGGCTGTATGAACGCGGTGCGCGCCAATTCAAATTTGTTGATCGCACTTTCAATCTCAACATCAAGGCGAGTGCGCGCATTCTCGAATTTTTTCTGGCGCGCTTGGATGAGACTTTGTTTATTCATTTCGAAGTCATACCCGATCACTTGCCGGATAAATTGAAAGAGTTGATCGCGCGTTTTCCTGCCGGGTCGCTGCAATTCGAAGTCGGCATCCAAACTTTCAATCCTGAAGTGCAAGCGCTGATTTCACGCAAGCAAGACACGGCCAAGACCGAGGAAAATTTGCGCTGGCTGCGTAATCATAGCCAAGCGCATATCCACGCCGATCTAATCATTGGTTTGCCGGGTGAAGGCGTAGCCAGTTTCGCGCAAGGCTTTGACCGCTTAGCCGCGCTCAATCCGCACGAGATTCAAGTGGGTATTCTCAAGCGTCTACGCGGTACGCCCATCGCCCGCCATACTGAAACTTATGGGATGCGCTACTCGCCGCATTCGCCTTACACCGTGCTCGCCACCGATCGCATCGACTTCGCCACCATGCAACGTTTGGTACGCTTCGCTCGCTATTGGGATTTGGTAGCCAACTCTGGGCGCTTCCCGCTATCGTTGCCCTTACTATTGGGCGACAGTCCGTTTGCACGCTTCTTGGCTTTTTCCGATTGGCTCTATGCAAAAACCCGGCAGACACACCAGATCGCGCTGGATCGTTTGTTCGATCTGCTCTACATCGGCCTCATCGAAGCCGTAGCCGTAGTGCAAGCCGAAGCCTATGCCGCACTCGCGTGCGACTATGCGCAATCTGGCGCGAAAGGCGCGCCCGCGTTTTTGAAACCAGTGGAATCAAACAAAGCGCAGTTGATGAAAACCAAAGCCACGCATCAAGCAACCCGCCAATTACGGCATATCGCCGGTTAACCCTCTCTCATTGCTACCTTGTTCAGGTATGAAGAGACTATTGACGACGTCATCATAGGCCTCTAGCCTGTCCCAGCAATCCGCATCATCCAAAACCACTATAACGATGGAGACCATCATGCGTTTATCACACTCGACTTTATCCGCAACATTGATGCTCGTGCTATTGGCGGCTTGTGCCAGCAATCCACCCCCGGCGCCGAAAGCAGCAAATGCAACACCTGTAGCGGCACCTGCGCCGCAAGCACTGGAAGCCGTGCCGCCGAAGAAAGACACCGACCTGCGCCTGTTCTATACGAACGGCACGATCGTTACCGGCACCGCTGCAATGCAGAAAATGGACACTGACGCCAAGCTCACCCTATGGCTCGCCGGCAACCAATTTTTCGCTATGGAAAATGTCATTCATGCATTCCAGAAAGCCCATCCGGAAGTCGGCAACGTCGCGGTGATCACCTTGCCGCCGGGCATTATTTTAAAAGCGATTAAAGCCGGTGGCTGGACTTACGAAGGTAAGGAATATCGCATGCAGCCGGACATTTATGGCTCTGTCGATCTCGGGCATTTGAAAGCACTGAAAGCCACAGGCAAGATGAGTACGTATATGGTCTACACGCACAATCAACTGGAATTAATGGTTGCCAAGGGCAACCCGAAAAAAATTAAGGGCATCGACGATCTAGGACGTAACGATCTGCGAATCATGCTACCCAATCCGGTTGATGAAGGCATCATGACTTTCTACGCTAAGAAAGTACTGATCAATCACAAGTTGTGGGACAAGCTCTCCGGCGGCAAAGAATGTAAAGCGTGCACGCCAAGTGCTAACGTTTGGTTTACCACCGTTCACCACCGCGAAATTCCCGATGCGTTGAAAGCGGGCAAGACCGATGTCGGTATCGTGTGGGCAACGGAAACCAAGAACGCACTGGACGAGGGAGCGCCGGTTGAGAAGATTGTGCTGCCGCCGCAGGATAGCCTGATCAACGAAGTTTCGTATGTAATCGGAACACTGAATGGCGGCAAACACGCATTCGCCGCGAGCGCCTATCTCGACTTTCTAAAATCCGCAAAGGGACAGGAAGCGTACGAAAAATTCGGCTTTGTTAATGCATCGAAGACCGATCTCGAAATCAAGCCGATCCCTTAAATCGACGAGAGGATGATCTGGAAATTCAGGCGGCGCGCATGACGGTGCATCGCTAAATAGCCGATCACCCTTGAGCGCGATGGCGCAGGGCAAGATAGAGAACCGGCAGCAGGAAGAGCGAGATCAGGGGCGCACTCAGCATACCGCCCACCAACGGCGCGGCGATGCGTTTCATCATGTCGGCGCCATCACCTTGGCTAAACATAAGGGGTAACAAACCGGCGATGATGACCGCGACGGTCATCATCTTGGGCCGGATGCGGGTGAGCGCACCTTCGATCACCGCACCGCGTATCACACTCGGTGTGAGCGGCGCAGCATGCGCGGCCAGCGCTTGATCGATATACAACAACATCACCACACCGAATTCGGTTGCCACCCCCGCGAGCGCGATAAAGCCCACCGCCACCGCCACTGAAAACTGATAACCCAAAATATATACCAGCCAAAATCCGCCCACTAAAGCGAAAGGCAGCACGCTCAAAATCAACAGCGGTTTACTCAGTTGGCGAAAATAGGCGTAGAGCAAAAGCAACACTAAACCCAGGGTTGCGGGAATAACCCACATTAATTTTTGTTTGGCGCGCGTCAACTCGGCAAACTGGCCTGACCATGCCAGCGCGTAACCGGGAGCAAATTTCACCTGCTGCGCAATGGCGGCATTGGCACGCGCGACATAGCCGCCGATGTCGCGCGTGGCCAGATCCACGAATACATATCCAATGAGACGGCCATTCTCGCTCTTGATCTCCGCCGGACCATCGACCACAGAGAGTTTGGCGAGTGCGCCGAGTGGAATATGCGCGCCATTCGGTGCGACGACGCGCGCCTGCGCGATGGCTTGCAGCGATGCGCGAAACGCGCGCGGATAGCGCAAGTTTATCGAATAGCGCTCGCGCCCATCGATGACCGTCGTCACCGTCTCACCACCGATTGCGCTTTCCACCCACTTTTTCACCTCGCCCGGATTCACGCCATAGCGCGCCGCTTGAAAGCGATCGACATCGATATCGATGTAGCGCCCGCTGGCCACGCGCTCGGCGAATACCGCACGCGTGCCGGGCACATTTTTGAGTGTGGCTTCGATGTTCTGCGCGGCGGCGCTGATACCGGGAAGATCAGGCCCCGTAACTTTAACGCCGAGTATGGTGCGGATGCCGGTGGAGAGCATATCGATACGCGTGCGGATGGGATAGCCCCAGGCATTGGTGAGCCCAGGCAAATGCACGGTGGAGTCGAGTTTGTGGATCACATCGTCTATCGTCACGCCGGGCGCCCATTGCGCGCGTGGCTTGAGCAGAATTGTCGTTTCCAGCATCGACAGGGGCGCGGGATCGGTGGCGGTGTCAGCGCGCCCGGCTTTACCGAATACCCGCTCGACTTCCGGCACGGTGCGAATCAAGCGATCGGTAATTTGCAACAGGTTCGCAGCTTCATCGATAGAGATGCCGGGAACCGTGGTCGGCATGTAGAGAATATCGCCTTCGTTCAAGGGCGGCATGAATTCGCTGCCCAAGTGCGTGAGCGGCCACGCGCTGCTCAGCAAACACAGCACGGCGAACACTACCGTTTCGCGGCGATGCGCCAAGGCCCATAACAATGACGGCCGGTATAGCGCGAGCAGCCAGCGATTGAGCGGATTTTCCGTTTCGTGCCG
>JANYAU010000164.1 GCA_025361165.1 Betaproteobacteria bacterium
GAAAATCGAAGCGGAAGACGTGGTACGTTACCTCAAGGATCAACCGGGGTTTTTCGAGCAACACATCAGCGTGCTGCTCGACCTGAACTTACCCCATTTGCACGACGACAAAACCATTTCTCTCTCGGAGTATCAAGTCGCAGCGCTACGCGAGAAAAATGTGCTGCTAGAAGCCAAGCTGCGCGAACTGATTCAATTCGGCGAAGAGAATGACGCTTTGGGCGAGCGCGTGCATCGCTTCAGCCTCGCATTGTTGGCGGCCGCTAATTTGGAATCTCTGCTGCAAACGATCTATTACAATCTGCGTGAGGATTTTGCCGTACCGCATATTGGCTTGCGCTTATGGCGCGGTGAGGAGCCAGCCACAAGCGATCTACCCGAGCTCGCCCCCACCAGCAAAGAACTGCGCATGTACGCCGGCGCGCTGGCCCATCCCTCCTGCGGCACCCATGCGCTGTATGAAACCGGCACTTGGTTCGGCGAAGATAATGGGCGCTTAAAATCATTCGCCATGGTGGCATTACGCACCAGCGAGACTTTCGGTTTGCTGGTGCTCGCGAGCGAAGACCCGGAACGCTTTTACCAAGGGATGGGAACCTTATATCTCAAGCGCTTGGGCGACCTCATCAGCGTGGCGTTCGAGCGCTATCACGCGCGTGAACTCGGCCAAAGTTAAGGCGGCCTCCACCCACCCCGATGCGTCCTTGCTCGCGGGGTTTTTATCCCATCTTGCGCACGAGCGCCGACTCTCGCCGCTGACGTGCGAAAATTATCAACGTGACGTGTTAACGTTGCTTGATCTGGCCCCGGCGCTGCGTTTAACCGAACTACAAATCCATCAAATGCGGCGTTTTGTGGCGCTGTTGCACGGGCGCGGCTTGAGTGGCAAGACGCTGGCGCGCATGCTTTCCGCCTGGCGCACTTTGTATCGTTATCTGGCACGCGATCACGGCTTCACCCACAATCCTTGTCTCGGTCTCAAAGCGCCCAAGCACGAGAAAAAATTGCCCGCAGTGCTCTCGCCCGATATCGCGGCGCACCTCATGGTGCCGGACGAGACTACCCCGCTTGCCATTCGCGACGCGGCCATGCTGGAATTGTTTTATTCCTCCGGCTTGCGGCTCGCGGAGTTGACGGGGTTGAAAGTGGGCGATGTGGATTTTCATCAGGCGGAGGTGCGCGTTACCGGCAAAGGCGCGAAAACGCGCGTGGTGCCGGTAGGGAAATTCGCGCTGGAAGCGTTGCAAAAATGGCTCGCGCTCCGCAGCGAAATCGCGCCGTTGGAACAGCAGCATATCTTCCTCAATCGCACGGGCCGCGCGCTCACGCCGCGTGCGGTACAACTGCGCGTGGGTCATTGGGCCAAAAAGCTGGGCCTGGGCGTGCATGTGCATCCACATATGCTGCGCCATTCCTTTGCCTCGCACCTGCTGCAATCCAGTGGCGACTTGCGCGCGGTGCAAGAGATGCTGGGGCATGCGAATATTTCGACCACGCAGGTGTATACGCATCTCGATTGGCAGCATCTGGCGAAGGTGTATGATGCGGCGCATCCACGGGCGAAGAAAAAAACGTAAATCTCCATCATCACCGAGTACTCAGAGGGTACGGTGTTCTTTGGAAGATTTTACTCCGTGTCCTCTGTGTACTCCGTGGTGAAAAATATTCAAAATGACCTATAAGCTCAACCTTAAACCCAATCGCGAAAAATCGCTCAAGCGCCGCCACCCCTGGATATTTTCCAGCGCCGTGGCGCGCGTCGAGGGCACGCCGCAAAGTGGCGACACCGTGGCCGTGCGCGACGCGGAGGGGCAATTTCTCGCGTGGGCGGCCTACAGCCCGGCGTCGCAAATCGTGGCGCGGGTGTGGTCGTGGCAGGAGACGACGCCGATCGACGCCGTTTTTTTCGAGCGCCGCATCCGGACGGCGATTGCGGCACGGGTGCATCCGAGTATTCCACCTGACACCTGCCGTCTGGTGTATGGCGAAGCGGATGGCTTGCCTGGGCTGATTGCCGATCGTTACGGCGATACCGTCGTGATGCAATTGGCCAGTGCGGGCGCGGAGCGTTGGCGCGAGGCGATTGCTGATGCGCTAATGACGGCGACGGGTGCGGCGCGGGTGTACGAGCGCTCGGATCTGGATGTGCGCGAACTTGAAGGCTTGCCCGCGCGCGTCGGGGTGGTGCGCGGCGACGAGCCGCCGCAGACCATCGCGATACACGAGCACGATGTGAAGTTTCTGGTGGATGTGCGGCACGGGCATAAAACCGGTTTTTATCTCGATCAGCGCAGCAACCGGCATATCGTCGGCAAGCTCGCGCGCGATCGCGATATGTTGAACTGTTTTTGCTACACCGGTGGTTTCTCGCTGCATGCGCTGACCGAGGGTGCCAAATCGGTGACCTCCATCGATTCCTCTGGCGCAGCGCTGGCCTGGGGTGCACGCCAAGCCGCCCTCAACAACTTGCCCGTAGAGCGCGCACAATGGATCGAGGCGGATGTGTTCAAAGCCTTGCGCGGATTGCGCGACGAGGGCCGCAGCTTTGATTTGATCGTGCTCGATCCACCGAAATTCGCACCGACCAGCGCCCACGCCGAGCGCGCGGCACGCGGTTACAAAGACATCAATCTGCTCGCTTTTAAATTATTGCGTCCGGGTGGGCTACTCGCCACGTTTTCTTGTTCCGGCGGTATCAGCGACGAGTTGTTCCAGAAAATTGTGGCGGGTGCGGCGTTAGATGCCGGGGTCGATGCGCAGGTGTTGCGCCGCTTTGCCCAAGCGCCGGATCATCCGGTACTGCTGTCCTTTCCCGAGTCGGCCTATCTTAAAGGCTTGCTTTGCCGTGTGGCGGGCTGTTAGGATAGAAGCAGCTATATTTCCCTTGACCATGTTAAATCGCGTCGCCTCCACTGTATTGCTCGCCTTAGCCCTGCTGCTTGCGCAACAGGGCGCGGTATGGCATGCGCTGTCACACTTGCGCGCTGCGCCGTCGCCGTCGCAGCAGGACAAGCAACTGCCGCATTCGGAGACGTGTGCGCAATGTATGGCCTTTGCCCACATCAGTGCAGCGGCCACTTCCACGATCCCGCCTTTCGCCTTGCCGGATGCGGCGCCGGCTCAGCCTCTTGCCGTGCATGTCGTGTTTCGTGCGACGCATAGTGCGCACTATCTTTCCCGCGCTCCTCCTGCCTTCGCTTAAGTCCTGAATCCTGCCTATCTGACCGCTGATTGCTGGTCAGGCTGTTTTCACTTATGCGAGGTGATCTATGCTGCGTTATATCTTGAGCGCGTGCGGTGTTTTACCGCTTTTGTTTGCCAATCCGGCCGCTGCCGCGAGCGATGCGGATTTGGAAAAAATCCACACCGAAATTCAACAACTGAAACAAACTTACGAGGCGCGAATTCAGGCGCTGGAAGCGCGTCTGAAGCAGGCCGAAAATACGGCTAAAGCCGCGCAATCCACCGCCACCCAGGCCGATGAAAAAGCTACTCAGGTTGCGGCTGCGCCCCCGCCTACGGCGCCGTCCGGCAGCAATGCTTTCAACCCGGATATTTCACTGATCTTGTCGGGGATCTATTCCAATCTTTCGCAAGACCCGGCTAATTACCGCATTACCGGCTTTGTCCCAAGCGGCGATATCGGGCCTGGTAAACGCGGTTTTAGCTTGGCGGAATCGGAGTTGGGTATTTACGCCAGCGTCGACCCGTATTTCTATGGCGGCTTGAATTTTTCGATGGCGCCGGATAACACGACCTCGGTGGAAGAAGCATTTATCCAAACCGTGGGCTTATCCAAAGGCCTCACGCTTAAGGCGGGGCGCTTTTTTTCCGGCATTGGTTATCTCAACGAACGGCACGCGCATACCTGGGATTTCGTCGACAATCCGCTGGCTTATCAAGCTTTTCTCGGCACTCAAATGGGCCAGGATGGGGTGCAAGTGAAATGGCTCGCGCCGACCGAAACCGCAATCGAATTAGGCGCTGAAATCGGCCGCGGCCAGAATTTTCCCGGTACCAGTCGCAATAAGAATGGCGCCGGCAGCGCTGCGCTCTTCGGTCATCTGGGCGGCGATGTCGGGGTCGACAATAGCTGGCGCGCCGGCTTGTCCTATCTGCACACAGCGCCCAGTGATCGTCGATACGCGGACACGAATTTGGCAGGTGGCAGTGTGGCCAATGCTTTCAACGGAACCAGCAAGCTCTGGATCGCCGACTTCATCTGGAAATGGGCGCCGCAAGGCAACCCCGTGCGCACTAACTTGACACTGCAAGGCGAATATTTACGGCGTAGCGAAGACGGGCGTCTCACTTACGATACCGCGGCGACCGCATCCACCGATACCTATGCCACTAGCCAGTCGGGTTGGTATGTGCAAGGTGTGTACCAATTCGCGCCCTATTGGCGCGTGGGGCTGCGGCGCGATCAACTGGACAGTGGCAGCGTCGATTACGGCTCGAACAACGCCAATCTGGCGCGTCCGTCGTACAGCCCTTCCAAGAACAGCGTGATGCTTGATTACAACCTCAGTGAATTTAGTCGCATTCGCTTCCAGCTAGCGCAGGACAAATCGCACCAGGGCGTAACCGACAATCAACTATTCCTGCAATATCAGATGAGCCTCGGCGCACATGGCGCGCATCAATTCTAGGAGATCGCAATGAAACAGCAAATGAAGTTTCTGGTTCTAATATTACTGCTCGGTGCGACGTTTTCGGCGCGTGCCACAGTGAGTGTTCTGGCGTGCGAACCGGAATGGGCCGCGCTGACGCAAGAACTGGGCGGAGATAAAGTTTCTATTTATACCGCCACCAACGCTTTGCAAGATCCGCATCGCATCCAAGCTCGTCCTAGCCTCATCGCCCGCGCGCGCTCCGCGGATATGGTGGTGTGTACCGGTTCGGAATTGGAAATCGGCTGGCTGCCGATTTTACTGCGGCAGTCCGGCAACGCCAATATTCAGCCCGACAAGCCGGGTTATTTCGAGGCGGCAAATTATGTGCACAAGCTGGAAGTGCCGACGCGCTTGGATCGCGCGGACGGCGATGTGCATCCTGGCGGCAATCCGCACATTCAAACTGACCCGCGTAATATTTTGCTGGTGGCTAAACAGCTCGCGCTGCGTTTAGCCCAGGTCGATGCGGCGAACGCGGCGTATTATGCGGCGCGCGAGAAGTCGTTCGCCGAGCGCTGGAACGTCGCGATGAAACGCTGGGAAACTTTGGCGGCACCGCTCAAAGGCGTGCCGATTGTGGTGCAGCACAAAGGGTTTCCCTATCTGGAAGAGTGGCTCGGCCTGCGCGAAGTTGCAACGCTAGAGCCGAAGCCCGGCGTGGAACCGACTAGCACCCATCTGGCGGAAGTGTTGGCGCAGTTGCAGCGCCAACCGGCGAAGATGGTGATTCGCGCTGCCTACAATGATGGCCGCGCTTCGGACTGGCTGGCCGAGCGTGCCAAAATTCCCGTCGTCGTGTTGCCCTTCACCGTCGGCGCCGACGCGCAAAGCAAGGACCTGTTCGGCTTGTTCGACGAAACCGTGCAGCGCTTGCTGAAGGCGCTGCAATGAATCTCTCCGGCATCGAGTTGAGCATTATTATTCCCGCCTTTTTGGCGGGTTTATTGGTGCTGGTGAGCCATGTGCCGCTGGGGATGCAAGTGTTGTCCCGCGGCATTGTGTTTATCGATCTGGCGATCGCGCAAATCGCCGGTCTGGGCGTCATCGGCGCTGATCTCATGGGCTTCGAGCCGCAGGGCTTCGGCGTGCAGATTGCCGCGGTGAGCGCGGCGTTGGTGGGCGGTCTATGGCTGACCTATGCCGAGAAACGCTGGCCGGAAGTGCAGGAAGCCTTGATCGGCGTGCTGTTCGTACTGGCGGCGACCGGCAGCATTTTATTGCTCGCGCACAATCCGCATGGCGGCGAGCATTTAAAAGATCTGCTGGTGGGTCAAATCCTGTGGGTGACCTATCAGCAGTTGCCGCTGGCGGCGCTGGTCAGCTTGAGCGTGACTTTAGTGTGGTTCACCATGCGCAACCGCTTGGGCCGGGCGGGCTTTTATATTTTGTTCGCTTTTGCGGTAACCGCATCGGTGCAATTGGTCGGGATTTACTTGGTGTTCGCCAGTCTCATCCTGCCGGCGATGGCGACGCGGCATTTTCCCGAGCGCAAGCGGCTGGTGGTCGCCTATGCCATGGGTGCGCTAGCCTACGCGCTCGGGCTAGTCTGCTCCGCGTGGTGGGATTTACCCTCCGGCGCGGTGATA
>JANYAU010000047.1 GCA_025361165.1 Betaproteobacteria bacterium
CTATCTCAAATCCAATTTCTTGAACTTCAGTATAGGTACTTCAATACTTCAATCTAGCTAAACTCAAATTTGCATCTGAATTCAGCCCCCGAAGCACTAAGCACCCACACCTATCGGCTGTTTATGTTTTTAAAGAACAGGTCGCTGGTCAAACGCGAAGGGCGCATTATACATTTGGTAATGAGCGGGTCAAGGGATTTTTACGCGCTGATTACAATGCGCACTTTTGTCCGCCAAATTAACGATTATTCACGCTGTCAACGGCGCGTCATCAGCCACGTTTGCAGAAGTGCAGAAACCCAAAATGGAGGAAGCATCATGCAAGCAAAATGGATTTCGAGCATTGCCGGTTTAATCCTCGCGTTCGGCGCATCCGGCGTCTTTGCTGATCACACCGAAACGATCATCGGCGCAGGAATCGGTGGCGCCACCGGCGCTGTGATCGGGAAAAGAATGGGCGGCGGCAACGACGCTGTTATCTGGAGCGCCATCGGCGGTGCAACGGGTGCAGCGGTGGGCCGTAGCTTAGGCGAGCCGCATGTGCAACGCATTTACTATGAAGAAGAGCCGCGCTATTACAAGCATGAATACAAAAACAAACATCGCCGCCATCACGAGCGGGAGGAAGATGACGATGATTAAGACAAGCGTTTAGCTAAGGTCACGCGCGCGAACTTGCGCTTTCCTACCTGCACGACAAAGGGCTCGCCCGGCTTGAGGACGAGCCCTTTGTCGCTCACCTTTTCGCCATTCAGTTTTACACCGCCTTGATCGATCATACGCAGCGCTTCGGAGGTGCTCGCGGTCAAGCTTGCCTGTTTAAGAATTTGTCCTATGCCGAGACCTTCCATCCCGGCATCAAGAACCACTTCCTCTATATCCTCGGGTATTGCCCCTTGCTTAAAGCGCGCCTCAAAATCCGCCAGCGCACGTTCCGCTGCCTGCTGATCATGGAAACGCGCCACGATTTCCTGCGCGAACGTTACTTTAATATCGCGCGGATTGCGGCCGCCCCCCACTTCCTGCTTCCATTTTTCCACCGTCACCAACGGCTCGAACGACAATAACTCGATATAGCGCCACATCAAATCGTCGGAAACCGACATCAATTTGCCGAACATTTCATTCGGCGGCTCGTGAATGCCGATATAGTTGCCGAGCGACTTGGACATTTTCTGCACGCCGTCCAAGCCTTCCAGAATCGGCATGGTGAGCACCACTTGCGGCGCTTGGCCGTAATGTTTTTGCAACTCGCGGCCCATGAGTAGATTAAATTTCTGGTCGGTGCCGCCCAACTCGATATCGGCTTTCATCGCGACCGAGTCGTAGCCTTGAATCAATGGATACAAAAATTCGTGGATCGCAATCGGCTGCCCGCCGCTATAGCGCTTATGAAAATCGTCACGCTCCAGCATGCGCGCTACGGTGTGCTGCGCGGCGAGCGCGATCAAATCCGCCGCGCGCATCTCACCCATCCAACTGGAATTGAACATCACCAAGGTTTTCTCCGGATGGAGAATTTTGAAAATCTGACTCTCGTAACTGCGCGCATTCTCGATCACTTGATCGCGCGTCAAGGGCGGCCGCGTGGTATTTTTTCCCGTCGGGTCGCCGATCATGCCGGTGAAATCGCCGATCAGGAACATCGCCTCATGGCCCAAATCCTGGAGCTGGCGCATTTTGTTGAGCAGCACGGTATGTCCAAGATGCAGGTCGGGGGCGGTCGGATCGAACCCTGCCTTCACCCGCAACGACCGGCCGCTGGTGAGCTTTTGTACCAATTCCTCTTCCCGCAGCAGCTCATGGCAGCCGCGCTTGATTATCTGGAGTGCCTGGTCAATCGAGGTCATTTATATTTATAAGAGTAAGGCTGGATATATTAGATTATTATGAAACACACAGGATTGCGCATGACAGCAATGTATTTTGCCAGTCCATCGTTCTCTGCTATCCTCACGGCTCGCAACTAGAAATGGCATCCCATGCAGGACAATGAAGGCGCAATTCTAGCGCAAAAACAAACGCTCCAAGACAGAATAATCCGCCGCCGTTGGCTGGTTGCCTTATCCACTTTTCCGCTTTTAGGGATAGCCGTGGCATTCGGCATTGCGCCCGCTACCGACCCGCATCCGGTAGAACTCAAAACGGTGATCGAGAACATCGCTCTCCCACAAGCGACGGTGTTGAACGAAGGCAACAACGCTTTTTGGCGCGAAACGCGTATTCAGCGCGGCGACACCATCGCCAGCCTGCTCAACCGGCTACAAGTGGAAGACGACGCAGCGCTCAGTTTCATTAAAAACGCCAAAGACGCTAAAACCCTGTATCAATTGGCGCCTGGCCGCAACGTACGCGCCCAAACCAGCGCAAGCGGCGAACTGATCGCGCTACGCTATATCGCGTCTGATAGCACCCAACTCACGGTCGACCGCGAGGGTGATCATTTCAAAGCCAGCGAGCAAGCAGCCCCGCTGGATACCCACATCGTGATGAAATCCGGTGTGATTCGCAGTTCCTTATTCGGTGCGACTGACGCCGCCGGGGTGCCGGATGCAATCGCGACCCAATTGGCCGAGGTATTTTCCTCGGACATCGATTTTCATTTAGACATTCGCAAGGGTGACCGCTTTTCTGTCGTCTATGAAACGCTCTACAACAACGGTGATCCGGTCAAAACCGGACGCGTACTCGCGGCCGAATTCGTGAATCAAGGCAAAGCCTACCGCGCGGTGTATTTTAAAGACCGCGAAGGCCGCGAAGGTTATTACACGCCGCAAGGGAAAAATCTGCGCAAAGCTTTCCTTCGCTCGCCGCTCGAATTCTCTCGCATCACTTCCGGCTTTAGCCTTGCGCGTTTCCATCCGGTGCTGAAAACCTGGCGCGCACACAAAGGAGTGGATTACGGCGCACCCATCGGTACGCACGTCCGCGCCACTTCCGATGGCGTCGTCGCTTTCGTAGGCAAACAAAACGGCTATGGCAATCTGATCGTGCTGCAACATGCGGGTAATTTTAGTACTGCCTATGGCCACCTCTCGCGTTTCGCCAATAGCTTGCACAAGGGGACGCGCATCAAGCAAGGCGATGTCATCGGCTATGTTGGCATGACGGGCATGGCGACCGGCCCGCATCTGCATTATGAGTTCCGCGTTGCGGGCGTACAGCGCAACCCCTTGACGCTGCCGATGCCGCAGGCCTTCCCCATTGCTGCGCAATATAAGAATGATTTTGTGGCTTTCGCCCAGCCGCTCACCGCGCAACTCGAAATGCTGCGCGATCTTAATCTGGCCAGCGTAGACTAATCGACCTCGCGCGTTGGCATAGTGCACAATAGGGGCTGACCTATGGCGCCCAACGCGCCCCATCTTTACCTCGGCATCATGTCCGGCACCAGCCTTGATGGCGTGGATGCAGTGCTGGCCGATTTCGGCGATGCAACACCTAAACTGATCGCCAATCAGCATCTTGGCTTCGACCCCGCGCTACGCATAGAACTCCTCGCGCTCAATCAACCCATTGAGAATGAACTGGAACGGAGCGCACTCGCCGCAAACCAATTGGTGCGGCACTATGCGCAAGCGGTCCAAGCAATGCTCGCGCAAGCGCGGGTAAGCGCCAAGGACATCAGCGCTATCGGCTGCCACGGCCAAACCGTGCGCCATCGCCCCGAACTCGGCTACACCCTACAACTCAACAACCCTGCGCTGCTGGCTGAATTGACCGGCATCACCGTGATCGCAGATTTTCGCAGCCGCGACATCGCCGCCGGTGGCCAAGGCGCGCCGCTGGTGCCGGCATTCCACGCCGCCGCGTTCAAGCATGTAGCGCAGCACCGCGTCATTGTAAACATCGGCGGCATCGCCAATCTCACTGATTTGCCGCTCGATGGCAATATCACCGGCTTCGATTGCGGCCCTGGCAATATGCTGCTCGATGCCTGGTGCGCGGCACATAGTGGGCAACCCTATGATGAAAATGGCGCTTGGGCGGCGAGCGGAGAAGTTATTCCAGCGCTACTCGAAGCCTTACTGCAAGAACCCTATTTCAAACAGCGCCCGCCCAAGAGCACCGGCCGAGACTTATTTCATTTGGGTTGGCTCAATCCGTTTTTGCGTGCGGAGTATGCCTCGCAAGACATACAAGCGACGCTATTACAGCTCACGGTGAAAACGATTTTCCACGCGATCGGCCATTACTGCGAGGGAACGCAAGAAGTGTTTGTGTGCGGGGGCGGTGCGCGCAATGGCGCTTTAATGAATTCGCTGCGTCATGCCTGTGCCGGAAATGCGATCCCGGTCGCGCTCACCGATGCCTTGGGTGTACCGGCGGAACAAGTAGAAGCACTCGCCTTCGCTTGGCTCGCACGGCAAACACTGCGTGGCGAAGCGGGTAACCTGCCCTCTGTGACAGGCGCACGACACCCATGCATATTAGGTGCGATTTACCCTGCGGGCAGGATTGATTGAGGGTATTGCCGTAGCAACGAAATAGCTCGATAGTCACGCATCGGCATATTGCAAGCGATTACGCCCGCCGCGCTTCGCTGCATACAGCGCATCGTCCGCGGCTTTGATCAGTACATCGCTGCTTGGATAATGCGGAAAGGTGGCGATGCCGCCGCTGGCGCTGGTACAGAAATAGGTATCGCGGTAAGGGTGGCGAATTTCAGAAAAATCTTGGCGTATGCCATCCATGATGGCGTGGGCTTGTTCCGCGTTGGTGTGAGGCAGCCCGATGAGGAACTCCTCGCCGCCGTAGCGGCAGAGAATATCTTGTTTGCGCAGGCGTTGCTTGAGTAGCCACGACAAGCTGCGAATAATTTGATCGCCTACGGGGTGGCCATAGTTGTCGTTGACTTGCTTGAAATGATCGATATCCAACATCGCTACCGATAAAGTTCCGCCCTCGTGTGCGACGTTGGACAGCATGGCATCCAGCGTGCCTTTGCCGCTGGTGTGGTTGAGCAAGCCGGTGAGGCTATCGTGGTACATAGAGCGGCGCAGCGCCCGGTAGCGTTCGATTTTACTTTTAACGATGGCGTTGAGGAAAACCGGGTTAAACGGTTTAGTGAGGAAATGATCGCCGCCCAAGCGCATGGCATCGACTTGCAGTGCGACATTGGTTTCGCCTGAAAGATACACAATGGGGATGCTTAAGAATTCGTCGTGCTGGCGAATAATGCGCGCCGCCTCTACCCCGGTGCAGTTGGGCATATACATGTCCATCAAAATCAAATCGGGATTGAAGCGCTTGAGCGCGTGGAGTACTTGGCGCGGGTCGTTGATAGCCTCGGTGATGATTTGATTTTCTTCTAGCGTGCGCTGAATGACGCGGCTGGCGGTCATCGAATCTTCCACAATCAGCACGCGACAAGCTTCTTGCTCCTGCCGTTCGTTCAATTCCAGAATTTGCGCGACGATGGTGTGCAGCGGCGTACCTTCCGGCAGGCATCCGTCGCAGCCGATACGCAGTGCTTGTTGTAGTTGTTCAAAATCGGAGCGTACTGCGAGACAGATCAGTTGGCCGATCGTGAATTGCTGTCGCAGGGCTTTGATACGCGTCTGCCATTCTTCTTCCGGCAGGCTGCTGATGTCGAGCAGCAGCAAGGGATCGCTGCTTACATTGTCCGGTACCGGCTGTTCCCAAGTAAGAAAGTCCACGGCCATGCCGAAATAAGCGAGCTGCGTTAGCAAGTCTTGCCACGATGCTTTGTCATGCCCGATTAGCCAGATGCCACCCACCCGTGTGGTATTGCTGGCGGTGTGCTGCGGTTCATGGCGCCGTTCGACCAAGCCCTCGATTGCCGCAACGTGGCTGTCTATCATGCGCGTGAGCGCGAGTATGCGTTCGTTGAGATCAGCCGACGCGGCTGGGGTTATCGGATGCCGCACCTCTTCATTGAACAAGGCCAAGGCGACTTGCTCAAGCTGGTGGCTGGCGTGATGCAAGGCGGTGATGCCCTTGTCGATGAGAAATTCGGTAAAACTATTAATCGATACCGCCAACTCGACGAAATTCTCAAAGCTCGACGCCAATTGATAGCGCTGCCAGGCGTTTAACAGCGCCTGGCTTTTTTTCGTGAGTTCGGCGGGGGAGCAGAGCATGGGATGTCGGGTGAATACGCCTATAAACTGTGGCTAGTTTATATATTTACGGCTAAAAGCGCGATTTATTAAGCCGGCCGCATAAAATCAAAAATTGGCTTAGCCGCGCCGTTCTAGCGGCACGTATTCCTTGTCTACTTCACCGGTGTATACCTGGGTGGGCCGGAAGATGCGATTCTGCCCTAACTGCTCTTTCCAATGCGCCAACCAACCCGCTACCCGTGACATGGCGAACAGAGAAGGGAACTGATCGGGTGCAATGCCCATTTCCCGATACAGCACGCCCGAATAGAAATCGACGTTAGGATAAATACCCTTGGTGCCGAGCCGTTCGGTGGCGGCCTTTTCCACGGCTTGGGCCACTTCAAACAGGGGGCCAACGTTGCCTTTGTATTCCGCAAACTTGCGCATCAGATGCTCTAGAATCACCGCGCGCGGGTCTTTGACGTTGTACTCCCGATGGCCGAAGCCCCAGATTTTTTTCTTCGCCAAAAGTTGCGCATCGATATACGCTGCGGCTTTATCGGGTGTGCCGATTTCTTGCAGCATATTGACCACCGCCTGATTGGCGCCGCCATGCAGCGGGCCGGATAAGGTCGCAATGCCGGATGCGATAACGCTATACGGGTTAGCCAAGGTGGAGCCGGCCACCAGTACGGCAAACGTAGACGCGTTGATCGTATGTTCGGCATGCAGGATCAGACAAATATCCATGATGCGCGCAATATAGCGATCCGGTTCTTTACCGGTCAGCATCCATAGAAAATTTTCGGCATGGGTTAAATCGGCACGCGGCTCGATGGGGTCGTACCCATTACGAATATGCTCCCACATCGCGACCATAGTCGCCATATGCGCAATGATGGTGACGGAGGTGTTGTGCACGAAGTTCAAATCGTCGCAATGATCACCGCCGGTCAGGCAATCCGAGCCCGAATAATCCATGCCGAGACACGCCATCATGGATTGCAGCATATCCATCGGGTGGCCCGTCGACGGCAGTTGGCGCATCAATTCGCGAATGCGGAATTTCACCCGGCGGTTAGCGCGCATGTCTTGGTCGAACGCTTTGAGAGTGGCGCGCGTGGGCAAGTTGCCGTCCAACAGCAACAGCGCGGTCTCTTCAAACGTGCTGCGCTCGGCCAGCATCTCGATCGGGTAGCCGCGATAAGACAAAATACCTTTATCGCCGTCGATAGAAGAGATATTGGATTTCGTCGCCGGCACGCCTTCCAGGCCGGGCACGTATTCGTTCATGGTTTCCCCCGTACAAAAAAAAGGAGGCGTCGAACGCCTCCTTTGGCAGAGCTGTATTTTACGCGGGCGCGTTAGGTGGAGAAAGAGGAACCGCAGCCGCAAGTGGAGGTGGCGCCCGGATTTTTAATCACGAACTGCGCGCCTTCCAGACCCTCTTGATAATCGATTTCCGCGCCAACCAAATATTGGAAGCTCATCGGATCGACCAGCAAGGTGACACCCGCCTTTTCGATTGCGGTGTCGTCTTCCGCTTGGTTCTCGTCGAAGGTGAAGCCGTATTGGAAGCCGGAGCAACCGCCACCACTCACGAATACGCGCAGCTTGAGTCCGCTGCTACCTTCTTCTTCGATCAGTTGTTTTACTTTGGCCGCAGCGTTGTCAGTGAAAATTAGCGGTGCGGGCATTTCCAGCATTTCCAGTGGTGCATTCATGGCAATCTCCTTCGGTCAATGTTGTTTCATTATCCAATGCTTATGCAGATTGGTCAACGGCTGCGGCGGGTGTAAACCCTTCTTGCAGCGTGGTTCCTTCTACATGCACCAGCTTGCCTTCGACTATCGCACCCATATGCATTTCCAGCGTTTTGTAGAACACATCACCAGTAACATGGCACTTGGATTGAAGTTCCACATACTCAGTGGCATGCACCGGCCCCAACACCGCGCCGTTGATCACGACGTGGGAAACGCGAATCTTGCCCTCAATCTTGGCGTTTTCTGATAGCACCAGCGTGCTGGGCTCTTCGCCCGCCGCCGCGACATTGCCTTTGACCAGACCGTCCACCCGCAAGCCGCCGCTGAACGAAATATCGCCGACGACTTTGGTGGCGGCACCAATCAAGGTATCAATACGATTTTGCGGTTTACTCGGTTTGTTGGAGAAAAACATAGCTATCCTTTTATTCAAAATTAGAGGGTGACGGTCTTAGTCCACTGAGGCTGGGCACTCCCCGACTTGAACACGCGAATCTGGACGTTTTTCGGCGTAAACCCAGCGGGTAACTGAAACGCACCCTCTACGCGCTGATAATACTTAAAATTGATGCTGATGGCTTGCGACTTACCAAGCTTAGCATCGGGATAAGTGTAAGTCGCTTTGCCGCCCGCTTGCTCGCCTGTTACAAGGAATTGGACGCTACCGACAAATTCCTGCTCCCGCTTATCGGCTTTCAATAGTAGCAGCCGGTAACGATATTCGCCAGCCAGTATCGGGTTACGTTCGATCTTAAAATAATAGATCGATATCGGCCCCGGCCCTTGATCCGGTGACAACAAATTGCGAAAAAAAGCATTGTCTTCGCGTAGCGTGCCATTCTCTTCTTGAACGCTCTGCAATGACTTGGCCAGGTCCTTAAGCGTAGTTTGATCAATCTCAATTTGCTGCGCAATACGTAATTTCTCCGCTGTGAAATTGGCGTTTTCTTCCTCCATCTGTGCAGCCCGAGTGCGCAGTTGTGTTAGCTCCTCCTGCGCACGACCTTTTTCAAAGCCGGCTAAACGCAATCCCGTTTCGAACACCCATTGCCCTAACAACAAGCCCGCCGCGACCAAGACTCCCACTGAAATCATGCGTAAGGGCCACGGGATGTGAGTGCGCACCAACAGGCGTGGCGCATTAATGCCGAACTTGGATTTGATGCTGCGGACGAGCTTAGATGCCACGCA
>JANYAU010000077.1 GCA_025361165.1 Betaproteobacteria bacterium
CCGCCGAAATCGACGGCGCAGACGCCAAGGCGCTACGCGAGACGCTGGATAAACTCAAAGACAAACTCGGCTCCGCCGCTATCGTCCTCGCGTCGCGTGAAGGCGGTAAGGTCACACTCATCGCCGGTGTAACCGCCGATCTCACCGACAGAGTAAAAGCCGGCGAGTTGGTGAACCATGTCGCGACCCAATGCGGCGGCAAAGGCGGTGGGCGGCCGGATATGGCGCAGGCGGGGGGCACCTTGCCGGATAACTTGCCAAAGGCTTTGGCGAGCGTGACAGAATGGGTGGGGGGGAAGGTTTGATGTGCTGAGATATCTATTGTTTGTTGTTCTGAGCGCGTTGTCGCTGGCGAATCCGGTGTGTGCCGCGCAGATCATTGTCGGCAATTTGGGCTTTGAAAAAATTCCCGTCGGCCAAGACCGGCGTGTGGTCGGTACCTGGTTGCTGAAAACGATGGCTTGCACCCGGAGCATTGAAGAGGTAGGTGATCGCTACTTCATGGTTTCGCGCTGCAAAGGCAAAAAGGCAGATGGCACCGGCTTGCCGATTAGGAAAATGAATGCGGCTTTATATGAAGGCCAGACCACGAACTGGTCGTATGAAATCGCCGACAACGGTTCGCTGATTATGCGTAACCGCAAGGGAGTTGAATTGATCGGCGAACCGCATGCTGATCCGTGGCCATGAATAAAGCTGTTCTAACTTACCGCCGCGTTTAATCCCACTTATGGCAATAACAATAAAACGCTAGCTATGATGCCGACTATCCAGAATCCCGCGAAGCCTATTCCTGCTTTTGCCTTGTTCAATCTCGGTTTTCGCCCTTTCTTTTTGTTGGCGGGCGTGTTTTCGCTGATTTCGATTTTTATTTGGGGCGGCGTTTATGTCTATGGCTGGCCGGCGCCGCGTCTGCCGTTTTCGCCTATGTACTGGCATGCGCATGAAATGATTTTCGGTTATGGCATGGCGGTGGTGGCGGGGTTTCTGCTGACTGCTGTGGTCAATTGGACTGGCCTCCCCACGTTGCAAGGCTTGCCGCTTGCAGGGTTGGCGTTGCTGTGGCTCGCGGCACGGGTGATCGGGTGGGTGGTTCCTGGGCAGGTGCTGCCGATGCTGCTGTTGGATGTGATGTTCAATCTTGGGCTCATCGTTGCGATCACTCGGCCGATTCTGCGCGCGAAACAGAAACAGCAAATCGGTATCGTGTCTAAGTTGGTGCTACTGTTGCTCGCGAACCTATTCTTTTATCTGGGGGCGATGGGTGTGTTGGAGCAAGGCGTCGCGTGGGGGCTGTATTCCGGCGTGTATTTGCTTCTTGCGCTGATCTTCAGCATGGCGCGGCGCGTGTTGCCGTTTTTCATCGAGCGCGGCGTCGGCTACCCGGTGCAATTGAAAAATTGGGCGTGGGTCGATCGCTCCAGTCTCTATGTATTCTTGCTGTTTTGGATCGCCGATGTGTTTTGGCGCAATGTTCCGGTTGCCGCCGCGCTGGCTGCGCTGTTGTTCGCGATTCACACTATCCGGCTGATAGGCTGGCATACGAAGGGCATTTGGAAAAAGCCGTTATTGTGGGTGTTATTCGTCGGCTATAGCGGCGCCACCTTCGGTTTTCTGCTCAAGGCGCTGACGCCAGTTTTATCCTTATCGCCTTTTCTGGCGCTGCATGCGTTCGCGGTGGGCGGCATCGGCATCATGACCGTGGGCATGATGGCGCGCATCGCGCTCGGCCATACCGGGCGCGATATACAGCAACCCTCACGGCTGCTTGTGCCGATTTTTATTTTGCTGCTGGCGGCCTTCGTCGCCCGCGTGCTGTTGCCGATGATTGCGCCCGCGCATTATTTGTTGTGGGTGGGCACGGCGCAGGCGGCATGGTTGATTGCGTTCGCACTGTTCGTTTGGGTGTACGCGCCTATCCTGGTCAAGCCGCGTGTGGATGGGCTTCCGGGCTAGTGCCTAATGATCGCTGAGGCTGCTTACCCAACGGATCGCGGCCATTTGCGCCTCGTTCAGCATGGCCGCGTCTAGCCCAGGTAGTTGTTTTAGCAATTCCTGCGCGGCTTCGAAATTGCCCGTTTCCAGCGCCTCGATGAGTTTCAGCATGATGCCGAGCGGCCCGGCACGATTAATCAGCGCCTCTTTCACCTCATCATGCAGCTTGAGTTCAGCCATGATAGCGGTCATCGGCATCGACAACAATGTATCCAGTAATGAAAATGTGCCGGTAATAAAAGCGTGTTCTTGGCCTGCCGTGTCTTGATTGTTTAAACTGCGGTAGAGAATTTCCAGCATCTTGGCGCGAGTCGCGGCCAACTGCAGCAGCGGGTTCGAGGTTTGCCCTTTGTCGTTGATCGTATACAGCAGTAGTTGCAGCCAGCGTTGAAGCTGGCGTCGGCCAATGACCATGACCGCTTTCGAGAGCGAGTCGATTTTTTGGTGAGCGCCCGCGCCTACCGAGTTAACGAGCTTGAGCAAATTGTAGATGAGGTTGGAATCACTTTTAATTGCGGCTTCCAGTTCATTGCTGGAAGCATCGTCCAAGACCAGGCTCAATAACTTGAATAGCGCCAGAGTGGAGGGCTCGGCCCGTTTGCCGGTCAGGATGACTGGCTTGGCGAAGTAATAACCTTGGAAATAGTGAAACCCCAACTTCTTGCATTGCTCGAATTCTTCGCGGGTTTCCACTTTCTCGGCCAGCAGCTTGGCCGGATATTGTTTGAGCTTGAGTACGGTGTTGGTCAGCGCGCCACCCGGGATTTGCATTAGATCGACTTTGATGATGTCGACGATGGGCAATAAATCCCGATACTGCTCCTGCATGATGGCGAAATCATCCAGCGCAAGCGCGAAGCCATCGCCTTTCAGCTTGCGGCATTGATCCAAAATCGCCGGGGTAATGGCAATCGACTCCAATAGCTCGATCACGATCCGGTCGCTAGGCAACAGCTGAAGCATGTCGCTCATCAGCATCTCGGCGCTAACGTTGATGAAGCCGCGTTCCTTACCTAGCACCGATTGCAGTCCCATTTCATTGAATAGCGACACAATCACATGCGCAGTAGCATGGAGTTCATTTTCAATAATCGCGTGGTTCGCTTGGCTGCTGCGAAACAGCAGTTCATACGCGACGATGATTTGGTTCCGATCGAGAATCGGCTGGCGCGCGAGGAAAATATCACCGTCTGGCATGTTAACGTTTCCTGGTTTTCTCGGGTGAATTCGCCATTGCGCTATTAAATCCCTCGATGCAGTTCTTGAGATTTTGCACAACGCTGTCTTTGTCCTTCACGACGCAATCCCCCGCGTCGACGCCTGAATTGGTTGCGGCGCGGGATTCCCCAGCAGACTCGGTCGCCAAATTGGTTTTGTTCGTTTCTGGCGCCGCGGCCACGACGCGAATGGGCGGTGTAATTTTTGCTGCGGCAACGGAGGCGACCGTTTTTTGTTCGAGCTTCTTCTTCGCCGTTTGTAGTTCTGCTTTGAGTTTTTCCCTCTCGTGCGCCGATTGCGCCATGTTCATCACGACGCCGGTGATGAGGGCTAGCAGCGTGATGCTGGTGGCGGGTATCCATACCCATTTGCTGCGCAGCCGGAGCAAGAGCCGTTTAAAGCGCTTGTCTTGGGGCGGCTGTGCTTCCTCTGTGTTTTGATCCGCCGCGTCTTTGCCCTTGGAGGCGGCCCGATCCGCCGGTTTTTCGATGGCCGAGATCTGGCCGTCCGCCGTTTCTTCAGGGGCGTCTTTCCTGCGGTGGAGGGACAATAGATTTTTTAGTCGTCCCAGCCCAAATGGCTTGGGGGTAGGTTCGCTGGCTTCTCCCGCTTCTTCAGCGTCGCGAGCAGGGGCAAGTCGTTCCCGCGAGGGTTTCTCGATGACAGTTGTTTTGCCTGGATCGGGGGGGGCTGTTGCAACGGGTTTACGCCACCCTTGCTTGAGGCGGGTGAACCATCCGGGCTTCGGCTCTGGCGTGGCGGGCGGCTCATCAGGTTCCATTTTTATCGAACGGGGCTCCCCGGTTGCTGCGGGCGCTACGGATTCTGGCTGCTCCGGCGCGGCCGCGCGCGGCTTGCGCCAAAAGGCGAGCTGGGCGAGCCAGGCTATAAGTTTGGAAAGGAATCGGGTCAAGTTCGCATTCTGTTGGTGCCAGCTTGAGCTATATAACGGCACAAAACAGCGCGGCTTGAAGCGCAAGGCTGCCGACGACGGCGCTGCGGCGGAAAGTCGCCCCGAGTGAATTAAAGATAAGAATATCTTTAATTCATCTTTACAAAACCACAACAGGGAGTATTATTATTTCTAATAAGCACAAAATATTGTGATCTGCTTAGATGGTTGGTGCGATTGAGTGCGCTACCTTGAGTGCGCAGTGTTATTCCAGTTGGTATTAAAAGCGGGAATGACAAGTTATTGTTGTTTCTATCGAAAATTGGAATTAGGCGTATTACCCAAGTGAATAGCGAGGGAAAAATGGCTACAGAAACCGCGCGGCAAATACGGGTTTCCATTCCCCGTGAAGTCGTCAAGCGCGACGGCAGTTGCGCCGTATTCGATGCCGATAAAATCCGCTCCGCTATCCAGCGCGCTGGCCAAGCGACGGGCGAATTCGGCGCAGCCGAAGCGGACCACCTGGCCGCCCAGGTGAGCAAGGTTCTGATCCACAGACATCGCGCCGAGGCCCCGCAGATCGAAAAAATCCAAGATGCCGTGGAGCAGGTGTTGATCTCTGCCGATCATTTCCAAACCGCCCGCGCCTATATCGTTTACCGCGAGCAACATAAAAAACTGCGTCAGGATCGCAGCACCCTGGTCGATGTCGCGACTTCCGTCAACGAATACCTGGAACAGCAAGACTGGCGCGTCAACGCCAACGCCAACCAGGGCTACAGCTTGGGTGGCCTGATCCTCAACGTGTCCGGCAAGGTCGTGGCTAACTATTGGCTCAGCCACGTCTATCCGCCGGAAGCGGGTGCGGCGCACCGCGCCGGCGACATTCATATTCACGATCTGGACATGCTGGCCGGTTACTGCGCCGGCTGGTCGCTGCGCACGCTGCTCCACGAAGGGCTAAACGGCGTGCCGGGCAAAGTGGAAGCTGGGCCGCCCAAGCATCTGTCGAGCGCAGTGGGGCAGATCGTCAATTTTCTGGGCACGTTGCAGAACGAATGGGCCGGGGCGCAGGCGTTCAGTTCCTTCGACACTTATATGGCGCCGTTCATCCGCAAGGATGATTTGTCTTACGCCGAGGTCAAGCAATCCATTCAGGAGTTGATCTACAACCTCAACGTGCCATCGCGCTGGGGTACGCAAACGCCGTTTACCAATTTGACGTTCGACTGGGTCTGCCCGGAAGATTTACGCGAACAAATTCCCATTATCGGCGGCGTGGAAATGCCCTTCAACTACGGCGAGTTGCAGCGCGAGATGGATATGATCAATCGCGCCTATATTGAAGTGATGACCACCGGCGACGCCAAGGGGCGGGTGTTCACTTTTCCCATTCCCACTTACAACATGACGCCGGATTTTCCATGGGAATCTGAAAACGCCACCTTGCTGTTCGAGATGACGGCAAAGTACGGCCTGCCTTACTTCCAAAATTTCATCAATTCCGAATTGAAGCCGAACATGGTGCGCTCCATGTGCTGCCGCCTGCAATTGGATTTGCGCGAATTGCTGAAGCGCGGCAACGGTTTATTCGGCAGCGCCGAGCAAACCGGTTCGGTGGGCGTGGTGACCATTAATTGCGCGTGCTTGGGCTATCTCCATAAGGGTGATGAAGCAGCGCTGCTGCTGCGCCTCGACGAACTCATGGAGATCGGCAAGAACAGCCTGGAAATCAAACGCAAGGTAATTCAGCGCCACATGGACAACGGCTTATTCCCTTACACCAAACGCTATCTCGGCACGCTGCGCAATCACTTTTCCACGCTCGGTGTGAACGGCATCAACGAAATGGTGCGCAACTTCAGCGACGGCGCACACGATATCACCGGCGCATGGGGGCATGCTTTCGCCGTGCGCCTGCTCGATCATGTGCGCGCAAAAATGTTGGTGTATCAGGAAGAAACCGGTCACATGTACAACCTGGAAGCCACCCCGGCGGAAGGCACCACGTACCGTTTCGCCAAGGAAGACAAGAAGCGCTTCCCCGATATCTTGCAGGCGGGTGCTGCGGAAACGCCGTATTACACTAACTCCTCGCAACTGCCGGTGGGATTCACCGACGATCCGTTCGAAGCGCTGGAGCGGCAGGAAGAATTGCAGAAGAAATACACCGGCGGCACCGTGCTGCATTTGTACATGAGTGAGCGCATATCCAGCGGCGCCGCGTGCAGAGAGCTGGTGAAACGCGCACTGACGCGCTTCGGCCTGCCTTATATCACGATCACGCCGACCTTTTCGATCTGTCCGAAACACGGTTATTTGCAAGGCGAACACCCCTTTTGTCCGAAATGCGATCAGCAAAAAATTGCGGAGAAGCGCAAACGCCTGACCGCTGTTTGATCCATCCATTGATTCGATAAAGGAGAGCGCAATGACTGACTTATCCACCTTAAGCAACGTACAAGCCGGGGCTATCATGCTCGCCGATGCAGAGCGTCAACCGTGCGAAGTGTGGACCCGGGTGATGGGTTACCACCGGCCGGTATCGTCTTTCAATATCGGTAAGAAGGGGGAGCATGGCGAGCGCGAATTTTTCCAGGAAGCCCGCGCCAAGCTCAGCGCATAAGCGACGGTGGATGGCGCGAGCGCTGCAGTAGCGCGAGGATTTTATGTTGTCCGATCTACACATCGGCGGGCTAACGCCACTCACGACCACCGACTATCCCGGCTGTTTAGCCGCGGTGGTGTTTTGCCAAGGTTGCCCGTGGCGCTGCGGCTATTGCCACAATCCGCACCTGTTACCGAGAACCGTGCCTGCGCAGCTTAGTTGGCATGCAGTGCGCAGTTTTCTGGAGCGTCGCCGGGGTTTGCTGGACGCCGTGGTGTTCAGCGGCGGCGAACCTACCCTACAGACGGCATTAGTGGATGCGGCGCGGCAAGTGCGTGAGCTGGGATTCAAAGTGGGCTTGCACACGGCGGGCATGTATCCCTCTCGCCTGAAACGCTTGTTGCCGCTGTTTGACTGGGTGGGCTTGGATATTAAAGCGCCGTTCGCGGGTTACGAAAAAATCACGGGGGCGCGGGGTAGTGGTGAAAAAGCATTTGCCAGCGCACGGCTGGTACTGGAGAGCGGAATCGATTATGAATTTCGCACTACCGTCTCTCCAAACTTGTTCAGTAATGAGGATTTGCTGCGGCTCGCCCAAACCTTGGCCGAGCGCGGCGTGCAGAAATACAGTTTGCAGGAATGTCGCCCAAGCGGTCGTGATGACCACCGGTTTTTGGAAGATGCATCCGACGCGTATTCACGCGATCTGCTGTACGCCAAGATTGGCCGCCTGTTTAGCCGTTTCACGCTGCGCCGGGCTTAGGCATTCCCCATCCCCAGGACTGTTTGCTGACTGGTCTTGGCGAAATCCAGCATGCGCTGAATCGAGACCACCGCTTTCTGGCGGATCGCCTCGTCGATATGAATTTCGTTTGCGCCGGTTTCCAGCACCTGGGCGAGTTTGTTTAAATTATTCATTTCCATCCATGGGCAGTGCGCGCAACTCTTGCAAGTGGCGCCGACGCCGCCGGTGGGCGCTTCCATGAAAGTTTTGCCAGGTGCAGCTTCCCGCATTTTGTGAAAGATGCCGTTGTCGGTAGCGACGATGAATGTTTGGTTCGGCAACTCTTTCGCCGCTTTGATCAGCGCGGTAGTGGAGCCGACCACATCGGCAAGTTCGATCACGCCCGCTGGGGATTCAGGGTGCACCAAAACGCCCGCCTCCGGATGCGCGGCTTTCATGTCGGCGAGCAGTTTCGCTTTGAACTCGTTGTGCACGATGCAGCTGCCGTCCCAAATCAACATGTCCGCGCCGCTGACTTGTTGCACGTAGTGGCCGAGATGTTTATCCGGCGCCCACAGAATTTTCTTGCCTTGCGCGTGCAGGTGCGCGACGACTTTGACCGCGATTGACGAAGTGACGACCCAATCGGCGCGCGCTTTTACCGCGGCGCTGGTATTGGAATACACCACCACGGTGCGCTCCGGGTGCGCGTCGCAAAATGCGGTGAACGCAGCGGCGGGGCAATCCTCGTCGAGCGAGCAAGTAGCGGCGCTGTCGATCATCAGCACCCGTTTTTCCGGGTTAAGAATTTTCGCCGTTTCGCCCATGAAGCGCACGCCCGCCACGACCAGCGTCTTGGCGGCATGTTCGTGGCCGAAGCGCGCCATGTCGAGCGAATCCGACACATAACCCCCCGTTTCGTCCGCCAGTTCTTGCAGCTCCGGTGCGGTGTAGTAGTGCGCTACCAGCACCGCGTTTTGCGCGACGAGCATTTGTTTGATATGCGCAATCAGCGCAGCTTGATCCGTGCGCGGTGCTTGCGTGGGGAGCGGGGAAATCGAGATGGCTGGTTGCATGGTGGCTTAGCTCAACGAATGATTTCGACCCGGCCGGGCCGTTTGGTGTGGAACAATTGCGCCGGACGGTGGCTGCCGTTACGACGCTCCAAGCCTGTTGCTTCGATTAAATTACGCGCGAGTATCCATTTGCGGAAGTTGCGCTTATCCAGCGCTTCGGCGCGGATCGTTTCGTACACGTTTTGCAATTCGCTTAAGGTGAACTGCTTGGGCAAAAATTGGAAGGCGATGGTGGAGTAATCAAGCTTCGCCGCCAAGCGTTCGTGCGCTTTCTCCGCGATTTCGCGGTGATCGAATGCGAGTTCAGGCAGTTCATCGAAGGCAAACCACGCCGCTTCGGTGGCGTCGGACGCCGGTTTCAAAGTGATGCGATCGGACGGAATGAGTGCGTAATACGCCACCGAAATGACGCGCTCGCGCGGGTCGCGCTGAGGTTTGCCGAAAGTATAAAGCTGCTCCAAATAGACATTCTTGACCCCGGTCTCTTCTTCCAACTCGCGCTTCGCGCAATCGGCGATATCTTCATCCAAATCCACAAACCCGCCGGGCAGCGCCCACCCCCCCTGGAACGGCGGATTGCGGCGCCGGATCAGCAACAGTTGCAGCTTTTCCTCGCGCAGGGTGAACAGCACAATGTCCGTCGTCACCGCTGGATGAGGATGCCAATAACAATACTGTTTTGTGTTCATGGTTATAAGTGTAAATAGAACACTAACAATAGTGTCTGAAAAACACTAAGTCAAGCGAATTTTTTGGATGCCTGGATAACACCATCTAATGGTCTGGCGTTCAAACTATCAAGGTGCGGGAAAGGGATGCGCTGCGCGATAAATCGGCGGTGTGTGTGGCGCGCTCGGGACGATGAAAGCGGGCACTGGTCAGAGGTGATTGCGCTTGAGTATTAGGGGTTGCTAATGGGCGGCAACGTGCCATAAGCTGACGGATACAAACACTCCCTGAAGCGGTCACCTTACATGCTAAGAGAATTGTGATCATGTCAAAAACGAGGCAACATGCCATCTCAGTCACTACTGAACTGCTAGCCGATAAAAATTGAACCGACAACGGGAGTGAATTATTGGACATTGCCCAATTTAACCGATAACAATGTCGGCTAATTCAGATTGGGCAGTAACATCGGAATAATTTTTAATTAGGATCCAGTTCGATGGCCGAGCAGAGTGTTTGTTGTAGTGAAGTCGATGCTCAAATCGAGCGCGAAAATATCAATTCGTGGGACTGGGCTCATGCCGAAAGGTACTGTCAAGCTTATCTAGAGCACGACCCTCATAAGTTTTCAAAAACATATACCGATGAAG
>JANYAU010000091.1 GCA_025361165.1 Betaproteobacteria bacterium
TCTTCCTTCGTCGTCATCGCCTGCTTGCCGCGCCCGCCGCGTTTTTGCGCGCGGTACTCGTCAAGCGCTTGGGCTTTGATATAGCCGCTGTGAGAGAGCGTCACCACCACGTCTTCCGGCGTGATCAAATCTTCCAACGAAATATCCTGCGCATTGTGCACGATCTCGCTGCGGCGTTTATCCCCGTATTGCGCCTTCGCCTGACCTAGTTCATCCTGGATAATCTGGGTAATGCGCGCCGGCTTGGCGAGAATATCGAGGAAGTCGGCGATCTTCTCCAGCACGTCTTTATATTCGACAACGATCTTATCCTGCTCCAAACCCGTAAGACGTTGCAGGCGCAATTCCAATATTGCCTGCGCTTGCGCATCGGATAGCCGATAGCCTTGTTGGCTCAGACCGAAATCGGGCGCGAGCCCATCCGGCCGCGTCGCCGCCGCGTCGGATACGGCGCGCGCCAGCATGTCTTCCACCAATTTCGAGCGCCACATTTTCTCCATTAGGCGATCTTTGGCGATAGCCGGCGTCTCAGAAGCTTTGATCAAGGCGATGATCTCGTCCACATTGGACAAAGCGACGGCGAGGCCTTCCAAAATATGGCCACGCTCGCGCGCTTTGCGCAATTCGAACAGCGTGCGCCGCGTCACGACCTCGCGCCGATGGCGCAAGAACGCGTCCAGCATTTGCTTCAGATTCAGTAGGCGCGGCTGGCCATCGACCAGCGCCACCATATTCATGCCGAAGGTGTCCTGCATGGGCGTGAGCTTGTACAGATTGTTCAGCACCACCTCGGGCATTTCGCCGCGCTTTAGCTCGATCACCACGCGCATGCCGGATTTATCCGACTCGTCGCGCAAATCAGAAATACCTTCGAGGCGTTTCTCGCGCACCAACTCGCCAATCTTGATCAACAGGTTGGCTTTGTTTACCTGATACGGCAACTCGTCGATGATGATGGACTGGCGGCTGCCGCCTTTATCCAAATCC
Organism: Betaproteobacteria bacterium; assembly: GCA_025361165.1. GTDB lineage: Bacteria > Pseudomonadota > Gammaproteobacteria > Burkholderiales > Thiobacteraceae > RBG-16-58-11. Next base: position 988 of record JANYAU010000091.1, read on the forward strand.
TCAAAATGGGTGCGCGCACGCATCACCACCCGGCCGCGGCCGGTGCGGTAGCCTTCTACAATGCCGGCAGTGCCATACAAAATACCGGCCGTGGGGAAATCAGGTGCGGGTACGATCTCGATGAGTTCGTCTATCGTGGTATCCGGCCGCGCGAGCAAGGCTAAGCACGCATCCACCACTTCATTCAAATTGTGCGGCGGAATATTGGTCGCCATGCCTACCGCGATACCCGAAGAGCCGTTGATCAATAGGTTCGGAATCTTGGTCGGCAGGACCGTCGGCTCCATTTCCTTGCCGTCATAGTTGGGCACAAAATCGACGGTTTCTTTGTCGATGTCGGCCAGCAATTCCGAGGCGATACGCGCCAAACGCGATTCGGTGTAACGATACGCCGCGGGCGAGTCGCCATCGACTGAACCGAAGTTCCCTTGGCCGTCGATCAGCATGTAGCGCATAGAGAAATCCTGCGCCATGCGCACCAGGGCTTCATAGGTCGCGGAGTCACCGTGCGGATGGTATTTACCGAGCACGTCACCGACCACGCGCGCGCATTTTACGTAGGGCCGGTTCCATACATTATTCGATTCGTGCATCGCGAACAGCACGCGTCTATGCACCGGCTTCAAGCCATCGCGTACATCGGGCAAGGCGCGCCCCACAATTACGCTCATCGCATAATCGAGGTAGGAGTTGCGCATCTCCTCTTCAAGACTGACCGGAAGGGTTTCTTTGGCGAATTGATCCATATTTATCAGTAATTTATGTTATATCCACCAGGGCGGCGGAGGGGCGGAATCAAAGTCGGCGATTGTAACACGGTCGCCCTAACCCAGCCAGGCGCGCGCGGTGACATCAGGCTATGTGGGTTACCGTACATAAAGCGCGTGTACTTAGCTCTTGTAATCGCTGCCTTTTATGGCTAACATAGCCTTAACCTCCTTCCCGGCTAATGAATAAGAAAGGCGATAAAAATGACGAACTCCCGAACCATGAATTTTGCTTCAAGCCTGCTCGTGATGTTGATGAGCTTCAGCGCAAGCGCAGCGTTTGCCCACAGTGACAGCCCGGTGGTTCCAGGCTATTGGCAAGACAGCAACAAACATGTGGTAAAGAACAACTACGGCGAATGCTGGCGCACCGGCTATTGGACGCCTTCCATGGCGACCGCCGAATGCGATTCGGATCTGGTGAAGAAAGAAGTCAAAGTTGCAGCAAAATCCGACACCGTTCCTGCTCAACCGCTAGTACCCCCCGATCAGGGTCCGGATAAACCCGCCCTGCGCGTCACTATCCAAGCTGAAACCTTATTCGCTTTCGACAAAGCGGTGCTTCGCCCCGAAGGTAAGAAGACTTTGGATGATGAAGTCGTTGCGAAGATGAAAGAGCATCCCGAAGTCGAAGTCGTTCTGGTGACGGGTTACACCGATCGCATCGGCTCCGATAAATACAATCAAAAACTCTCCGAAAGGCGCGCCCATGCGGTGAAGTCCTATATCGTGGACCAAGGCATTGACAGCAACCGCGTCGAGACGGTCGGTAAAGGTGAATCCGATCCAGTGGTCGCATGCGATGACATTAAAGGTGCGCAGAACCGCCACAACAAGAAACTGGTGGCATGCCTGCAACCTAATCGCCGCGTCGTAGTGGAAGTTAAAGTACAGGCGCCGACGAAGTAATCTCGCGTTTCGTACGACTAAAGCCCCGCCATTGAGCGGGGCTTTTTTTTGGGATTTCTTATGACTATTATCGATACCCTCATCAGCGCACGTTGGATCATCCCGATCGAACCCGCACGCGTAGCGCTCGAGCATCACAGCGTAGCGATTCACGATGGCCGCATCGTTGACCTGTTGCCCACCACCGATGCGACGGCACGCTATACCGCCGCTGAGCACATCCAGCTCAACCAGCACGTGCTCACGCCGGGTTTCGTCAACCTCCATACGCACGCCGCAATGTCCTTAATGCGCGGCCTGGCTGACGATCTACCGCTCATGATGTGGCTCAAGGATCACATCTGGCCAGCGGAGATGAAACACGTCGCGCCCGCTTTTGTGAAAGACGGCACACTGCTGGCCTGTGCCGAAATGTTGCGCGGCGGCATCACCTGTTTCAACGATATGTATTTCTTCCCCGAAGCCGCGGCGCAAGCCGTGGATCAAGCCGGGCTACGCGCTACCATCGGCATCATTGCCCTCGATTTTCCCACCGCCTATGCCGCGGATGCCGAAGATTATTTGCGTAAGGGCCTGGAAGCGCGTGACGCTTATCGCGAGCATGCGCGACTGAATTTCTGCATGGCGCCGCACGCACCGTACACCGTCAGCGACAAAACCTTTGAAAAAATACTGATGCTGGCCGAACAACTCGACATTTCGATTCATCTCCACGCGCACGAAACTCAGGATGAAATCCAGCAAAGCCTGGCCGAATTCCACCTGCGTCCGCTGGCGCGGCTACAAAAGCTCGGTCTCCTGAGCCCAAGCCTAATCGCCACGCACATGGTGCATTTGAGCGAAGACGAGATTGCCTTGTGCGCGGAACGCGGCGTGCATGTCGCACACTGCCCCGTTTCCAACCTCAAACTAGCCAGCGGCATTGCGCCCATCGCACAACTCCTGGCGGCCGGGGTGAATATCGGCCTCGGCACCGACGGTGCAGCAAGCAATAACCGCTTGGACTTGATGAACGAAATGCGCATCGCGGCCCTGCTGGCCAAAGGCGCGAGCGGCGACGCCACCGCGCTGCCGGCACATCAAGCCTTGGCCATGGCCACGATCAACGGCGCGAAAGCCTTGGGGCTGGATCAGGAAATCGGCTCGCTCAAAATTGGAAAAGCAGCAGATATCGTCGCCTTCGATCTTGCCACGCTCGAAACTTCCCCTTCCTATGACATAGCCTCCAACTTGGTCTACGCTGCCGGACGCGAGCATGTCAGTGATGTCTGGGTGGGCGGCCGGCGTTTGCTGAATAAGCGCAGCCTCACCACTTTGGATATGCCGGATCTCGCCGCCCGCGCGGCACATTGGCAAAGCATCCTGAGAAACTAGCCGCGCTAGCAACCTGCTTGTATCATGCAGCCTATGAACGCCGACGAACTCGAACTGCAAAAATTTTCCGCGCTGGCCCACCGCTGGTGGGACCCGAACAGCGAATTTAAACCGCTGCACGATATCAACCCGCTGCGCTTGAATTACATCGACAAGCTCGCGCACATCAATGGTAAAAAAGTCCTTGATGTCGGTTGCGGCGGCGGCATTCTGTCCGAGAGCATGGCCGTGCGCGGCGCGGACGTTACCGGTATCGATCTGGGCGAAAAACCGCTCAAAGTCGCGAAGCTGCATTTGCTCGAAACCGGCCAAAAGGTCGATTATCGCTTAATCGCCGCCGAAGACTTGGCCGCGGCGCAAGCAGGACAATTCGATGTCGTCACTTGCATGGAAATGCTCGAACACGTACCCGACCCGGCCAGCATCGTGCGTGCTTGCGCGCAACTTACCAAGCCCGGCGGCCATCTGTTTTTCTCCACGCTCAACCGCAATCCGAAGTCGTATTTGTTCGCGGTGATCGGCGCGGAATATGTACTGAATCTGCTGCCGCGCGGCACGCACGACTACGCCAAATTCATCAAGCCATCGGAACTAGCGCGCTTCTGCCGCGATGCCGATCTTACGGTGAATGAAGTCATCGGCATGAGCTACAATCCCTTCAGCAAAACCTATACGCTTGGCCCTGACACCGCGGTCAACTATCTCATCGCCGCACGCAAAGATGCCTGAACCGATTCGCGCTGTGCTGTTCGATCTGGACGGCACGCTCGCTGACACCGCATTGGATTTAGGTTTCGCGCTCAATCAACAGCGCCGCTTGCACGGCCTCAACGCGCTGCCGCAAGAAATGATTCGCCCGCTAGCCTCGCACGGGGCACGCGGCTTGCTCAAGCTGGGTTTCGATGTCACGCCCGAGTCGCCGAATTTTTCCGCATTGCGCGCCGAATATTTAGATCTGTACGCACAGCACATTTGCGATCACACCCTATTATTTTCTGGCATTCCCGAATTGCTGCAAGAACTGGAAGCGCGTGGCCTGCGCTGGGGCGTGGTCACCAACAAACCAGCCCGCTTTACCTTACCGCTGATGCAAGCATTGAAGTTGGAACAGCGTGCCGCCTGCATCATCAGCGGCGATACCACCGCCAACACCAAGCCCCACCCCCAACCGCTGCTCACCGCGAGCGCGCAAGTGCGCGTGGCGCCCGCCGCTTGCCTGTATGTGGGCGACGCCGAACGTGATGTCGAAGCCGCTCTTGCTGCGGGTATGCAAGCCCTGATCGCCAACTATGGTTATATCGCTGCAGAAGATCGCCCCGACACCTGGGGCGCCCACGGCCGCATCGATGCGCCACAAGACGTCCTCGACCACTTAGGCGGCTGAATAAAAGAAGTTTCGCTCGCTACCCTGGCGCCCTTTCCTTCGCGTTTGATCGGCACGAATAGTGAAAACAGAAATCCTGATTACCGGTGGCGGGCTGAGCGGACTGCATACCGCAGTGACACTGCACGCAATGGGACGAGAAGTTACGCTGATCGAAGCACGCTCGCGGTTGGGCGGACGTATCTTGTCGCTTGCTTTCGGCAACGTCTACTTTGACCTGGGGCCTGCATGGTTCTGGCCCGGGCAAGCGCAGATGGATCAACTTATCGGCGAACTATCACTGCGCACTTTCCCGCAGCAAAGCGAGGGCGCAGCGCTCTACGAAGACGAGAACGGGCGCATTCTGCGCATGAATGACTCACCCATCGAAGGCGCTTATCGAATCGAAGGCGGGATGGGCGCCCTCATTTCCGCCCTGGCCGAACGTATCCCAGTCGCGTGCATCCAACTAAATTCCGAAGCGACACACTTGCGTAAAACCAACACGGGAGTAGAGACAACCATACGTTCCAATGGACACCTTAAGACGATACTCAGCGAACGCGTCATCCTCGCGCTGCCGCCACGGCTGGCATCGGGTTTGTCTTTTGAGCCCGCGCTGGCAAAACCGCTGTGTTCAGCGCTGCAACAAATACCCAGCTGGATGGCCGGGCACGCGAAGTTCATCGCCTTCTTCGATGCGCCCTTCTGGCGCGCCGAGGGTTTTTCCGGATCGGCCATTAGCCAGCGCGGCCCGCTCATGGAAATTCACGACGCTTCGCCTAATAGCGGCGGCCCTTACGCACTGTTTGGTTTTGTGAGCATTGCACCAATCCAGAGAAAGGTGCTCGGAGAACAATTGATACAAGCAGCGCTGGCGCAACTGCAACGCCTGTTCGGTGATGCAATGCGCAACCCGCTCGCTTGCCACCTGCAAGATTGGGCGCAGGATACTTTTACCAGCACAGAACTTGATCTTGCGCCGCTCAACTACCATCCGCGTTACGGCTACTCGGCAGATACTTTCGATCTTTGGGATGGCACATTATTGCTTTCTGGAACGGAAACGGCGGAACATTATGGTGGCTTTTTGGAAGGGGCGCTCGACTCCAGCGTGCGCACAGTCGGTTCAGTAATTCGGGATAGGTGATACTCAGCAATGGTGCTGGAGGGGCTTCGATTTTGTTTCGCTGCTTTGGGCGAGTCCCCAGCCAGAACCGGTCGGCCGGTTGGATGCATCCGCCCTGCCCGTATTATTGAGGGTCATTCATAGAGACGCGGGGAAACGAAAGCGCTTGCGAACCAGGGGATTACATTAGCAAAATGAGCACCATAAATAATAAATGTTAGGGATCCATATGCCATCGTGGAAACTTGACGAAACACGCGAGATTGTAGAACGACTGCATGGTGCCTCTCAGTTGGCGCTATTAGATCCTTGCTTGACCTCGCTTGTCGATCGGCAAATTTACGCTGGCTATCACTATCACGAGTACAAGCGATTACTTCGAGAGAACATTGATTCGAAACTCCCCGAGAAGCATATCCTTGAATTAACCTTGCCTCGTGATCCGGAATATCAGCACGAATTCACAACCATGCTAAAGCGAGTTGGAGCGCATGTCGTCGCGTGTGTCCAAAGCCTTCATTGCCTCGCGGACACACTTGCACACGCCGTCTGTTACTCCAAAGGACTGAATCTTCCACCAACCAGTTTAGCCGAACGACGCATTTCCATGAAATCGGTAATGTCCGTGATATCGAGCGCCGAAGGCTTTGGCACCGTTCACCGAGAACTGAAGAAAATCGATGAAAGTGCTGAATTTACATATATCTCTGCGCTCGTCAATCACAGCAAGCATCGAAGCATTGTTGAGCCGGTACTGAACGTTGGTTTTCTGGATGAACCTGGACCGCCTTACCAAGTAAAGTTCGCACGGTTTAACTACGACGGGAAAGAATATGACAAAAGAGATATCGAACAAGTACTCGAACCAACGTACTCAATGCTATCTAATATCATCGTGGATTGCGGAAACTCCCTCAATGTGGCGTTGCGGACAAGGCATCCCTAAGCCGTCGTCGCAGGGGACGCCCCGCCTATCGGCGGCGCACCCCTGAACTTGGACATTCAAACGTCTAATTTCGCACGTACATGGCTCAGCGTAGCTTTAAGCCATTATCTTAAAAATTTTCACACGAGGCAAATGATGGAAGCGCCCATGCACAGCATAAACAATCTGTTCGCTCAACTCGGCTTACCATCGGATGAGACGGCTATCGAACATTTCATCCAGACACATAGACCTTTGACAACGAGCGTTGTCCTTTCCGATGCGCCGTTTTGGACGCCGGCGCAAGCAGCATTCTTACGTGAAGAAATCCTGAAGGATGCAGATTGGGCAGAAGTGATCGATCAATTAAACGCAAAATTGCATGCAAAAGACTAACCATATAATTCACTTTTAGATTTACCCCTCGGATCTGAATGAGGCCCGGCTCATCGCCTTAGCCGGTACGCGCACTTGAACTTTCTCGCACCAGCCCCATCCTATGACTTACAATGCGAGCTAAGACAGTCGTATTGTCTTTTCAGCAATGGGGGCGACCTGGCTTCGACGTGGGTTGCGAAGCAGTACAGTGCATACCGAGGACCAGTTACCTCGTAAATACATCTGGAAATCTATAGTTGCCAACGACGACAACTACGCTCTAGCCGCTTAATACCGGCCGGACTCTGTACCACTTCTCCCGTGGGGTGGACCGAGCAATCGGACGCAGAGTCATATACACGGGATAGCGTTGCGCAGGGTCACTTTGCGCTGACGCGAAACTCAAGGTGACTCGCTTGCGTTAAGCCTGTTCGATTGGCGTGACGCGGGTTAAAACTAAATAATCGGACTATGTATGTAGACCTGGCTGTAGAGGGCTTGCGGACGGGGGTTCGATCCCCCCCGCCTCCACCAATTTAGTATCCAAGAAAATCCAGCAGCATCCAAAAACCCGCCTAAGTGCGGGTTTTTCTTTACTTATTTGTCCAGCTAGGGTTAGCATTATTCCACTGCATCCAGCCCTAGACATAGGTAACTTTAGGGGTAACTCGGAAAACAGAAAAGGAGTTACCCCCTATCAACACAAGTTGTTGCGATCCTGCGCGAACTTCACCCTCTGACAGGCACTGGACGCTTTGTATTTCCAGGGTTGCGCAGCAAAGATCGTCCAATGAGCGACAACGCTATTCTAGTCGCCATGCGAAGCTTAGGAATAAGTAAGGACGTAATGAGTGGGCACGGCTTTCGGGCAATGGCGCGGACGATCCTTGATGAAGTGCTGGATGTACGCACCGATTTGCTCGAACATCAGTTAGCCCATGCTGTGAAAGACCCAAACGGAGAAGCCTACAACCCGAAGTACCTCCCAGAACGACGGAAGATGATGCAGCATTGGGCTGATTATCTCGACAAGCTAAAGGCAGGAGCTGACGTGATACCGCTGCATAAAACCGCATAACCATCCATCACGCACCCAGTTTTTAAACGCTGTACCTTGCAAATTTGTAACTTATAAGCTACACTATTTTTAATGATCGAAGTTTTTCGATATCAAGCTGACGATGGGGCGGAGCCGGTTACCGATTGGCTCCAATCGCTGCGAGACAAGCAGGCGCAAGCCAAGGTTCGCATCCGCCTCAAGCGTTTGGAAGCAGGCATCTTTGGTGACTGTGAACCTGTTGGTGACGGGGTTCTTGAATTGCGCGAGCACCTTGGTGCCGGGTATCGGGTTTACTTTGGCCGCCATGGACAGCGTATCGTGATCTTGTTGTGCGGTGGCACGAAGAAAACGCAGAGCACTGACATCAAGACCGCCAAAGCGTATTGGGCGGATTGGAAACGGAGGCAACCATGAGCAAGAAGATAGTTGGTGCTGTATCGCACCACGAGCGGGAAATTGCGGAACTGCGAGCGGATCGAGAACTTGCAGTCGAATATTTGAAGGCGGCAATGGAGTCCCTGGATAATCCGGACGACCGCGCCGCAGGTTTGCTTGCACTTCGAACCGTCGCCGAGGCATATGGTGGGCTGGGTGCCGTAGCCGCCGAAGCCGGCATCAGTCGCGAAGCCCTGTATCGCGCACTCTCGCCCAAGGGTAATCCGACATTGAAGACATTGCTTGCTGTGCTCAAAGCGGTAGGAATGAAGCTTTCCGTCGAACCAGAGCAGCGCGCTGCCGCTTAATTCAGCTTTACTTAAGGGTACAACTTACTCCGCCAGAAGGCCAACTTATAGAGCGCTCTCAAGTGCCAGCTATAGCTACCCGGTCGGATTGCAAGCAGCCATGCGCGGTACAGGGAGCAAAATAACCATATTGCAGCGTGCCACACACACTCTTCAAAAAAGCAGCTTTCAATTCTTTCTCAACTACCTAAGGAATTATTACCATGAAACACATTTCTGTTTTTTCGAGCTTGTGAGCGTCGGCCAACTGAGCAAAATCGCAATGGCGCTACGCCCAGTTCTCCAAGATCAGGGGTGCTTCGATTCGCTCGTAATGGCGGATGTTGTTGGTGACCAACACCGCACCGGCCGACAAGGAATGAGCGGCGATCATCATGTCCATTTCGCCAATCGGTTGCCCCGTGCTGACAAGTTGGTGTCGGATTTCGGCGTACCAATCCGCGGCTTCTGCATCCCACGGCAAGATGCGGACGATTTTGAGAAACTGGCGCACCGCCAGGTGCAGCCGATGTTCGGCGGGCAAACGTTTCAGCCCGTATTGCAACTCTGCCCGAGTCATCACCGAGATGCAGACCATCGACGGCACGAGCGCCGCCAGTTTAGCTTCTATCGCGGTTGACTTTCCCTTGATGAGGTAGCTTGCCGTGTCGGTATCCAGCATGTGCAGCATCGTTAGCGGCCTGCCTTGCTCTGCGGGGCAATCTCATCTTCAAAGATGCCGCGCTCTTGCGGCAACACATTCAGCGGGCGCTCGGCCATGAAATCGACGGGCACATTGACCGCATGTAACAACTCGAAGAACTCGTTCCAGGTTTTGGCGCCAGGTCGCTTCGACAGCACAACATCGCCCGTCGCATCGTCTCGCGTGACATACACCTCGTCACCCTCGAAACGGAATTCAACCGGAAGGCGTACCGCCTGACTGGCCCCATTCTTGAACAGCTTCGCAACACGTGTCTCGATCATCGTGACTCTCCCGGCTAGGGTTGAATGGTATATGTAGCAGTATATACTTTTTCCGGTGAGATTCGAGCTTTTCTCGGGATGTGGCCGAAATGGATAGGCGGATTCAACTCTGAAGTGCAGCTTTCGTAGTGAATCTGCTTTATGGGGAATAACTGTTCCGCATCGAAGGACAATTAGTGAATTATGCGCAATATAGCGCAATAAATTAGTTAAAAATATTGCGCTATATTGCGCAATATCGGACAATACCTCTAACTTCACTGGCTCCTGCTACAGGAATAATGCTGTCATTCCAACCAAGTCTAAAACTCGAAAAAGCGCTGAAACGCTTGCAGGGCCAATTGGCGACTGTATCGTCGCGCCTTGCTTCCGTGTCGGCGGATGAAGCGAAATATCTGAACCGATGCGCTTTGATCAGCAATGTTGGCGCTTCGACCCGCATCGAGAATGCGGTGCTGACCGATGCGGAAGTGGAGTGGGTGGACACCACCCTATCGGCTGACGGTCGCACCACCGCCTTTGAAGCACACAAGGCATTTATTCTCGACAAGCTTTCCAAAGATCGTGAACGGAGTGTTGAAGAGGTCATCGGTTGCCGCGAGGTGTTAACCACGGTTTATTTACAGGCCAAAGATTTCGTTCCACTAACGGAGATGGTCATTCGTGGCTTACATTATGACCTGCTAAAATTTTCCCCCCAAGCCGCGCAATATGCCGGTGCGTATAAGTCGGTGCCTAACCGTGTGATCTCCAAGAGCCACGCCACGGGGGAGGAGCGCACGGTATTGGATCCTGCGCCACCGGGTGTGATAAACAATATGGCCATGGCGGATCTGGTAGCTTGGTATAACACCAGCCTGCATGAGGTTCCTTGGCCTTTGCTCTCGGCAACGGAGTTCGTATTTCGCTTCTTGGCCATTCATCCCTTTCAGGATGGAAATGGCCGCATAGGCCGGGCGCTGTTTCTATTGGCGTTATTGCAGTCGGACGATGACTACCTGGTGGGACTAATGCCCTATGTGGCACTGGATCGGCGAATTGAACAGAACCGGGCACAATATTATTCCGTGCTGCACGCGGCCTCAAAGGGGATATTTCAAGCAGACCCAAGCCGCTATCACTATGAACCGCTGGTGTGGTTTTTTTTGAAAATGCTGGAAGGCGCTTTGGAAGACGTGGAGCGATACCGTCAACGCTATACGATGCTGCAAAAACTATCGGAAACGGCTTCAGTAGTACTGCAAACTTTCAAGTCGCGTCCGGAACAACGCTTGCGCGTGAACGAAATTGTCGAGGCGACTGCTGTGCCACGCAGAACCATTCAGTACGTATTAAAGACGCTGACCGATCAGGGATTCGTACAACGCTTGGGGCAGGGAGCGGGGGTTAGATATCAGTTGGTTTTTTAATCGCCGCTGAGCGAGTATTTGTAGGCGTTGGAGAGGCTATTGACTCACGATCATAAAACTGTAAATTCGCTCCTTTTAATATTATTCAACGAAAAAAACCAAAATTACTATGGCTAATAAATCTGCTTATAACGCGAGTGATCTTGATGTTCTAAGAGGGCTCGCACCGGTCAAACAAGTGCCCTCGATGTATACGCGCGTGACATCGCCGGCACACATTATTCAGGAAGTCATCGACAATGCATCGGATGAAGCCTTAGCGGGGTTTGCGCAGCACATCACCGTTTCTATGCATCTCGATGGTTCGGTCACGGTGGAAGATGACGGGCGCGGTATTCCGGTCGATATTCACCCCAAAGAAAAAGTGCCGGGGGTGCAACTCATTTTTACCGAGCTGCATTCGGGCGGCAAGTTTCGTAAAAAACAGGAAGGCGCGGCCTATAGTTTTTCCGGTGGCTTGCACGGGGTGGGCGTGAGTGTGACCAATGCGCTTTCCACGCGGTTGGAAGTGGAAGTGCGGCGCGATGGTAAAGCGCATCGTATGGTGTTCACCGATGGCGGGCATATCGATACGCCTTTGACCGTGGTGGCCAAGGGTGTCAAAACCACCGGCACCACCGTGCGCGCTTGGCCGGATGGTTCTTATTTCGACTCGCCTAAAGTGCCTATTGCCGAAATCGAGCGCATTCTGTGCGCAAAATCGGTGCTGCTACCCGGCGTGGTCACGCTGCTGCGCATCGAACAGAAAGACGGCACCTTCGAGGAAAAATCTTGGTTCTATAAAGATGGCTTGCGCGGCTATTTGGATGAGATTTGCGGCGAGGCAAACCCGGTCGGCGAAATGTTTAGCGGTGAGTATTACGCCAGCGAGAGCGATGCATTTTTTTCGATGGGCGAAGGTGTGGCTTGGGCGGTGCGCTGGTTGGAAGAAATATCCGGAACGGGTGAGTCCTACGTGAATCTCATCCCCACGCCTTCTGGCGGCACGCACGTTACCGGTCTGCGCGCGGCGGTATATGAAGCGGTGAAAGGCTTTGCCGAGAGTCACGGCATGATGAATAAAGGCGTGCGGCTGACGCCGGATGACACTTGGCGCAATGTGCGCTTTGTCGTTTCTGCCAAAATCTTGGAGCCACAATTTCGCGGGCAGGTAAAAGAACACCTGGATTCCCGCGAGGGCCACAAACTGGTATTGGATACTGTGAAGCCGCACCTGGAAGCCTGGCTCGTCTCGCACCTGGAATCCGCTAAAGCCATAACCGAACTCGCCATCAGCAATGCCCGTGCACGGCTCAACGAGGGCAAGAAGGTCGAACGCAAACGCTCGGCAGGCGTCTCCGCCCTCCCCGGCAAACTGACCGAAGCGGAATCCAACAACCCAGCGGAATGCGAATTGTTTTTGGTGGAAGGGGATTCCGCGGGTGGCAGCGCGAAACAAGCGCGCTCGAAAACCAATCAAGCGATTCTTCCGCTCAAAGGAAAAATTGAGAACACTTGGGAAGTCCCCGGCGACTCTGTGCTCGGCAATAGCGAAGTGCATGATATCGCCGTGGCCATGGGGATCGACCCGCATAGCATCGCGGATATGGCTAACGCCGACCTGACTAACTTGCGCTATCACACCTTAGCCATCATGGCCGATGCGGATGACGATGGACGCCATATCTCTACCCTGTTGCTGACGCTATTTTTCCGGCATTTTCCGGCGGTGGTGGCCGCTGGTCATTTGTATATTGCGCAAGCACCGCTATATCGCATCGACACTACTTCGGCAGGAAAAAATCGTCCCGCGCGCAAATTGTACGCAATGGATACGCCAGAACTCGACGCCACCATCGACCGGCTTTCTAAAGAAGGGTATCGCGATATCAAGACCAGCCGCTTCAAGGGCCTAGGCGAAATGAACCCGGAGGAGTTATGGGAAACCACGATGTCTCCCGATACGCGACGCATGATTCAAGTGCGGCTGCCGGAAGGCGATTTATCCGAGGCGCTGCAACTGTTCAATTGCCTGATGGGGAAGAAAGAGGCCGCCTGGCGCCGGGGCTGGATGTCGAGCAAGGGATATCAGGTGAGCGAATAATTTCAGTACCCGGTGTCGCGCAAGCACATTCAACTTAACCATTTTTATTCTGAAAAAAGCATTCATGGGCAACCTTAACGATCTTCCTGAAAACAGCGTTTTTATTGACGCGCAAGCCGAGCGCGACTATCTCACTTATGCGGTCATGTCGGTTAAAGAACGTGCACTGCCGCAAGTCGAAGACGGGCAAAAGCCGGTTCAAAAACGCATTCTCTATTCGATGTGGGCCGCCGGACAAAAGCCGGATGCCAAGCACGTGAAAAGCGCGCGCGTGGTGGGCGAGGTGCTGGGTAAATTGCATCCGCATGGCGACTCGTCTGTCTACGATGCGATGGTGCGGCTGGCGCAAGATTTCACCGTGCGTTATCCCTTGATGGATGGTCAAGGTAATTTCGGTTCGCTCGATGGCGATCGACCGGCAGCGTTTCGCTACACGGAAATCCGGCTCTCTCCCATCGCTGAATTATTGCTGTCGGAAGTCGATCGCGGCACGGTCGATTTTCTGGATAACTACGACGGCACGTTTCGCGAGCCGCGAGTGTTGCCGGCGCGCCTGCCGTTTACCTTGCTCAATGGCGCATCCGGTATCGCCGTCGGCATGGCATGCGAAATCCCGCCGCACAATCTGAAAGAAGTGGCGGCGGCCTGCGTGGCCTACCTGAAGAAGCCAACGATTTCGATTGCGGAGCTATGCGCGTATTTGCCGGGGCCGGATTTCCCCGGCGGCGGCAAACTCATTTCCCCCAGGGCGGATATCCAAGCCGCTTATGAATCGGGTTCGGGATCGGTGCGGGTACGCGCGCTGTATGAAGTTGAAGAACTCGCGCGCGGCCAATGGCAGATCGTGTTTACCCAATTTCCACCCGGCTGTTCCGCAAAAAAAGTATTGCAGGAACTCGACGAGATCGCCGACCCCAAGGTCAAAGATCCGAAAAAAGATAAATTAAGCACCAAGCAATTAAGCTTAAAACAACTGACGCTGTCCTTGATCGATGCCGCGCGCGATGAGTCCGACAAAGCGACGCGTGTGCGCTTGGTCATTGAACCACGCACGTCTAAGGTCGATCGCGCGGAATTGATTGCGTTTCTGTTTGCCAACACCAGCCTTGAATCGTCGGTGGGCATCAATCTCACTGTGGTCGGTCTGGACTCTAATCCCAGCCGCAAGAATCTCAAGCAACTGGTCGGTGAGTGGGCAGAATTTCGTTTCATTGCCGTGACACGCCGCTGCCAGCATCGCTTGAACGATGTGTTGGATCGGCTGCACATTCTCGATGGCAGAAAAATTGCGTTTCTGCACATCGACAAAGTGATTAAGGTGATCCGCGAGTCGGACGAACCCAAACCCGCGCTGATGCAACAATTTAGCCTGACCGAGGTGCAAGCACAGGATATTCTCGACATTCGGCTACGTCAGTTGGCGAAACTGGAATGGATTAAAATCGAGAATGAATTAAAAGCCCTCGCCACGGAAAAAGAGGAACTGGAACGGCTCTTATCCTCCGACACCGTGATGCGCAAGCTGATCATTAAAGAAATCGAAGTGGATGCGAAGAAGTACGGCGATGATAGGCGCACGTTGATTATGGAAGAAGCGCCCTCCTCCGCCGCTTCAAGCAAAGCGCCTGCCGTCGTGGATGAACCGGTCACCGTGTTGTTATCGAAAAACGGCTGGCTGCGTGCTCGCCCGGGGCATGGCCTCGATCTCGCCCAAATAAATTTCAAGACTGGCGATGCGCTACTCGGCGCGATTGAAACCCGCACCACTTACCCGGTGGTGTTTCTGGATAGCCATGGCCGCGCCTACGCCATCCAGGCATCCGATGCGCCAACCGGCCGCGGCGATGGCGTACCGGTGACTTCGCTCATCGAACTGCAAGAAGGCGGCAAGCTGTGCCATATGCTGTCGGGTGATCCAGAAACAAAATATATTTTCGCCGGTGAGGCGGGCTATGGCTTCTACACCGCACTAAAAAACCTGGTGGCGCGTCCGCGTGCCGGCAAGGGATTTCTGTCGCTGGATCAAAATGAATTGCCTTTAGCGCCGCTGTTGCTGCCCCAAGACTTGAACGGCTTATCGCTAGGCTGCGGTTCCACTGCTGGCCGTTTTCTCGTGTTCGCCCTGGATGAATTAAAAGAACTCCCCAAAGGCAAAGGCGTGAAGCTGATTGGCCTGGATAAAGATGCGAAAGCTTGCGCCTTGATGACGTTTGCGGGCAGCAAGTTAGCGCTCGCGGTGGCGGTGCGCGGCAGAGTGATAAAGCTGGTGCTAGAAGGTGAAGAGCTTGATAAACATCGCTCGCATCGCGCAGCCAAAGGCGCGTTTCTACCCAAGAAGGCGGTTGCGACTAAAAAATTTGATGCTTAGCCTATCAAGTGCATGCCAATAATTTATGCTGCTTTTCGAGAGGCCGTGCGCGAAGAGTTTTGAATTGCAATTCGGCTTCGCTAAGGAATGAATGATGCCCCAACTTTTTTCACCCTTTTCTATCGGCAATCTGCGTTTGAAGAACCGCATCGTGATCGCACCGATGTGCCAGTACTCCGCCGAGAATGGCGATGCGACCGATTGGCATCTGATTCATCTCGGCCATCTGGCGCTGTCCGGTGCCGGTTTGTTGATAATCGAGGCGACGGCGGTCACGCCTGAGGGGCGAATCTCGCCAGCCGATCTCGGGCTCTGGTCGGATACGAACGAGGCGGCGCTGAAAAAAGTGTTGACCGCAATACGCAAGTATTCGCCGATACCCATCGCCATCCAGCTTGCTCACGCCGGGCGCAAAGCCTCCAGCCACGTACCGTGGGATGGCGGCCAGTTGATCCCGGTAGCGCAAGGCGGCTGGCCCACGCTCGCCCCCTCCGCCATTGCCTACGCTTCTGACGAAGCGCCGCCGCTGGTGCTCGATCAAGCCGGCTTGCAACGCGTACTGCAAGCCTTTGTCTCATCCGCACAGCGGGCACATCGCATCGGTATCGATGCCATCGAGATTCACGCGGCGCACGGCTACCTACTACACCAATTTCTCTCGCCACTCTCAAATGCGCGTACGGATGAATACGGCGGCTCGCTGGAAAACCGGATGCGTTTCCCACTGGCGGTTTTCGATGCGGTGCGCGCTGCCATGCCTGCCGAGATGCCGGTTGGTATCCGCGTTTCCGGCACGGACTGGGTCGAGGGCGGCTGGGATATCGAGCAGAGTGTTGTCTTCGGCCATACCTTGCGCCAGCGCGGCTGCGCTTTCATCCACGTCAGCAGCGGCGGCCTGTCGCCGCACCAGAAAATTCCGATTGGCCAAAATTACCAGGTTTCACTGGCTGAAAAAATCCGCAGTGAAACTGGTCTACCGACGATCGCGGTGGGCTTGATTACCGAACCGGATCAGGCCGAGGCGATTCTCGCCGAGGGACGTGCGGATATGGTCGCTCTGGCGCGCGGCATGCTCTTCGACCCGCGTTGGCCTTGGCACGCGGCCGCCAAACTAGGTGCTCAAGTCGAAGCACCGCCACAATACTGGCGTTCCCAACCGCGCGGCCTGAGCAGCCTGTTTGGCGATGTGAAAATCGGCCAACGCTAATCCCTCAAATCATTGTCTCTAGTGCGTCATTTCATCGCCACGGTAAGACTGCTGGCGAGATCGTTGAGCGCGCCGCCTGCGGGATAAGAGAACGCCAAGCGCAACATATCTCCCGCATGCACTTCTAATGGACTCGCCAAGGGCATGATCAAATATTGGTTATGCCATTCAATAGCGGTTGATTGATGCACCGATGGCACGGCAAGGATATTTTTGACCGGGGATGGCGCGAGTGCGGGAAGTGTGGCGAGAATATTTTTTGTAACGAAGCGAAGCGCGTTCAGCGTGCCGCTGGTAGCAATCGGAATCTCACCTTCCCATTGGAAACGCATTGGCAACGATGCCTCGTAACGGAGCGTGCTATAAACGACCGGCGCGCCCATTTCCAAGGTCATCGCCTGGCTTGCATAGGGATCACGGAAAATAGGCACCGGCGCATAGTAGCCGCTGAACTCAAAATTCTGCTGTACGGGTTGAACAGTCTGGATGCTCGCTTCGGGCACAAATATTGGAAGCGGCAAGCCAAAATGCGCCAAGTAGCGCTGTTTGAAGCGCTCGATCACGGCGATTTGATTTTCCCGCAACATCGCCACATGCAGCATTTCACACACGACGACATCGACCGGTTCAGGCGGGAGATATTCAAACGCATCGGCGTTCACTACCTGCACCCTGTCGCCATGCGTATTCATATCTAGAAAGCGTCGAGCTTCTCGCGCCAATTCAGTGTTTTTCTCGACACACCAAACTTTGCTTGCCAGTTGTGCCGCAAAAAAAGATAACACCCCTGTACCCCCGCCTAACTCCAACACTTTGCTACCAGGCACAACCACGGCCTGGATAGCTTGACGGAAACGACCGGTTCGAATCTGGTCGTTAAGCATATTGAAGTGGTAGTGCAGGGGAATAATCGCGCCGGGGTAAGCGGTGTCATCGTCGCTTACCA
The DNA here is from genome assembly GCA_025361165.1 of Betaproteobacteria bacterium. Taxonomy (GTDB): domain Bacteria; phylum Pseudomonadota; class Gammaproteobacteria; order Burkholderiales; family Thiobacteraceae; genus RBG-16-58-11. Next base: position 18,615 of record JANYAU010000091.1, read on the forward strand.
TAGCAATTCCCTACTTAAATAGAGAAACTCAAAAAGGGGCGGGACGAGACGAGGCATTCTTTAAAGCGGCGCACTCAATTTTGAATAGGTGAATCGGAAACATCAACCCAATTGAAATAACACCAGGCGAAAAACACAGGACGGGGACTATCCCAGGCGCTTGGCGGGCTTGCTACTGCCTTCGAGCCAACGCTTGACGCGCATTGCATCGTATATCCGCGTGTACTTGCCATCGGAATCGAGCAACACGATGATGAATGCCTGCTTCGCTATGGTGACTTGCATGACCAGGCAATGACCAGCTTCGGAGATGTAACCGGTCTTGGAGACGCCGATCTGCCAATCTTCCTCCTTCACCAATTTATTGGTGTTGTGGAACGCTACATTGCGCAACATCAGGCGCGCCGCCGCATGCCGCACACGCTTATAGAACGGCATCTGGAGATCGTAGGAGTAAGTGGTCGTGAACTCGGTAATAAGCGGATAAGTATGCGCGGTGCGTACCATGCGCGCGAGGTCTTCCGCCGTTGATTGGTTCGCGCTATGCAGTCCGTTCGAATCGACGAAATGCGTCGACATCATCCCGAGCTGCGCCGCCTTGGCATTCATCGTCGCAACGAACGCCGGCGTACCACCGGGATAGTTGCGGGCCAGCGCCGAGGCCGCGCGATTTTCCGACGACATCAAGGCCAGACGTAATAGCTCGCGCCGGGTGAGCGTCGTGCCAATACCGAGCCGCGAACGCGTGTTCTTGACGTGGTCAATGTCATCGGTGGTAATTGTGATTTTCTGATCTGGCGGTAAGTGCGCATCCAGCGTAACCATTGCCATCATCAGTTTGGTAATGGAAGCAATTGAAGTACGGGCCTCTGCATTTTTTGCGTAGATGATCTCGCCAGTTTGTTCATTGACGATCAACGCCATAGACGAGCGTAAATTAGGATTGCTTTTGACAGAATGCGCTAGCGCTTCAGAATCGAGCCGTTTGATTTTGTCGGCGATCGGATCGGTCGCCTTGGGGCAGTCGTATTCCTGCAAACCGGTTTTCACACCAAAATCGAGGCGGTCAGTAACCGGCACTTTCTGACACTCCGCCTGCGCGAAGGGAGCGACAAAAAAAAGGGACGCAAGTAACACAAGAAGATTCTTCATATATCTTGTCATCGGCATCTGCTCCGCCGCCTTTAGCTTACTTGTTGTTCATAAGGGTAATTTTACCGGCCTACTAAGCCCTATTTAGCAGCCCGGACAATTATTACCGCCAAGTTAAATCCAAAAACGAGCTAAGCGCAAGCATTTTTTAATCTATGCAATGTGTTAAACCAGTCTCTTAACAAATTAGAGTAGATTTTTCCTGGTAAGCCTAGGCGACGCAATCCACAAAGTAGCCAACGTGGCCGTCGGCTTCTTCCGTTACCAAACCATGAATATCGGTCTCAAAACCGGGAAAGCGCTGGTTAAATTCGCGCGCAAACTTAAGGTAGCGCACGATAGTGCTGTTAAAGATCTCGCCCGGAATCAACAAGGGAATGCCTGGCGGGTAAGGCGTTAACAGCACGCTGGTGATGCGCCCCTCTAAATGGTCGATCTCGACCCGCTCGATTTCGCGGTGCGCCATTTTGGCGAAGGCATCCGCGGGTTTCATCGCTGGCATCATCTCCGACAAATACATTTCGGTGGTGAGGCGCGCCACGTCGTTCTCTTTGAACAGGGCGTGAATCTGGTTGCACAAATCTTTGAAACCGATTTTCTCGTAGCGCGGGTGCTTGGTCACGAACTCCGGCAACGCGCGCCAGAGCGGCTGGTTTTCATCGAAATCGGCTTTGAATTGTTGTAAGGCCGTAAGCAAGGTATTCCAGCGGCCCTTGGTGATGCCGATGGTGAACATGATAAAGAACGAGTACAGACCGGCCTTCTCCACAATCACGCCATGCTCGGCCAGATATTTGGTGACGATGGCGGCGGGAACGCCCCAATCAGCGAAGTTGCCATCGACATCCAGCCCGGGCGTGATCACCGTGGCTTTGATCGGGTCCAGCATATTGAAGCCGGTGGCGAGCCGCCCAAAGCCGTGCCAGCGTTCGTTGTCGCGCAATACCCAGTCATCGCGCTCGCCGATGCCCTCTTCTGCCAGCTTTTCCGGCCCCCATACTTTAAACCACCAGGAATCGCCGAACTCTTCATCCACCTTGCGCATCGCGCGACGAAAATCGAGTGCCTCCAAAATCGATTCTTCCACCAATGCGGTGCCACCCGGCGGTTCCATCATCGCCGCCGCCACATCACACGAGGCGATAATTGCGTACTGCGGCGAGGTCGAAGTGTGCATCAAGTAGGCTTCGTTGAAGCTGTGGTAATCCAGCTTGCGTGTCTGTGAATCCTGCACCAGGATTTGCGAAGCCTGAGAAAGCCCGGCCAGCAGCTTGTGCGTGGACTGCGTGGCAAACACCAGCGCATCCTTGGAGCGCGGCCGGTCTTTACCGATGGCATGCATGCCTTTGTAGAAATCATGGAAGGTCGCATGCGGCAGCCAGGCCTCGTCGAAGTGCAGGGTATCGATATAACTACCGAGCAGATCCTTGATGGTATCGACGTTGTAAACGATGCCGTCGTAGGTGCTCTGGGTAATGGTGAGAATGCGTGGCTTAGTCTTGATGTGTTTCGCGAACGGATGCGCCGCGATTTTTTTCTGGATGTTCTCGGGCCGGAATTCGTCGAGCGGAATCGGGCCAATAATGCCGTAGTGGTTGCGGGTCGGCGTAAGAAACACCGGGATCGCACCACACATGATAATTGCGTGCAGAATCGACTTATGGCAATTACGATCGACTAGTACGATGTCGTCCGGCGCCACCGTCGCATGCCACACCATTTTGTTCGAAGCCGATGTACCGTTGGTTACGAAGAACAGATGGTCGACGTTGAAAATGCGCGCCGCGTTATGCTCTGAAGCCGCCACCGGGCCGGTATGATCGAGGAGCTGTCCCAGTTCTTCCACGGCATTACATACGTCGGCGCGCAACATATTCTCGCCGAAAAATTGGTGGAACATCTGTCCGATCGGACTTTTCAAGAATGCGACACCACCGGAGTGTCCCGGACAATGCCAGGAATAGGAACCGTCCGAGGCGTAGTGAGTGAGCGCGCGAAAAAACGGCGGCACGATGGAATCGAGATAGGCCCGCGCCTCGCGCCCGATGTAACGCGCCAGGAACTCCGGCGTATCTTCCAGCATATGGATGAAGCCGTTCAACTCGCGCAGGATGTCGTTCGGAATATGGCGCGCGGTGCGGGTTTCGCCATGCAGAAAAATGGGAATCTCGGCATTGCGGAAGCGAATCTCTTCCACGAAGGCACGCAGATTCGCCAAGGCCAACTGTGCCTGTTCCGGCGTGCCTGATAACTCCTCATCGTCAATCGATAAAATAAACGCCGAGGCGCGCGACTGCTGCTGCGCGAACGAGGACAGATCGCCGTAGCTGGTGACGCCCAGCACTTCCATGCCCTCGTCCTCGATGGCTTTCGCCAGCGCGCGCACACCGAAGCCGCTGGCGTTCTCGGTACGGAAATCTTCATCGATAATGAATATGGGGAAACGAAAACGCATAGCGCCTCCTAAAGGGGAGCGGTGAGATAGCCGGAGAAGGGAAACAAGACGGCGTTCAAATTTTTGGCAGGGTCACGCCGGTCTGGCCCTGATGCTTGCCTTTGCGGTCTTTATATTATGAGATTCCTCGTCCGCCTCGAAGAACACCGCTTGCGCCACGCCTTCATTGGCGTAAATCCGTGCCAGTATTGTAGTGTTGGAGAACTCCAACGTCACATAGCCTTCCCACTCTGGCTCGAACGGCTCGATCATGCCGTGGCCCGCCGCCATGCGGCGAATCCATTTGTCGGATTTAATGCTCATCGCGGCTAGGTGTTTTGAATCACAATGCTCGGGAACTTGATGGAGTGGTCCTGCGCCAAGTCCGCGATCTTCACCGCAACGCGGCGCGCGATCTGTTTGTAGATTTGTGACACGCGTCCATCCGGATCGGCTGCCACCGTCGGTTTGCCGGAATCGGTTTGCTCGCGAATGTGAATATCGAGCGGCAGGGAGCCGAGCATTTCGATATCGTAGTCACGGCCCATGCGCTCGCCGCCGCCTTCGCCAAAGATGCGTTCTTCATGCCCGCATTTGGAGCAAATGTGCAAGCTCATGTTCTCGACGATGCCGAGAATCGGGATGTTCACCTTTTGGAACATCTTGAGCCCTTTGCGCGCATCGATCAGCGCGATGTCCTGCGGCGTGGTGACGATCACCGCGCCGGTCACCGGCACGCGTTGCGCCAGGGTGAGTTGAATATCGCCGGTGCCGGGCGGCAGATCCACCACCAGATAATCCAGATCGTGCCAGTTGGTTTGATTCAGCAATTGTTCCAGCGCCTGCGTCACCATCGGGCCACGCCACACCATGGGCGTTTCGACATCGACCAGGAAACCAATCGACATCGCTTGCAGGCCGTGGCCCATCATCGGCTCCAAGGTCGAGCCATCTTCCGATTCCGGCTTGCCACTGATGCCGAGCATAGTCGGTTGCGACGGGCCATAAATATCCGCATCGAGCATGCCGACTTTAGCGCCTTCGGCCGCCAAGGCCAGCGCCAAATTCACCGCGGTGGTGGATTTGCCCACGCCGCCTTTGCCGGAAGCCACGGCGATAATATTGCGCACGCCCGCCACCGGTTTCACGCCACGTTGCGCTGCATGCGCCACGATTTTCCAAGACACGTTCGCAGTTACCGAGCCGACATCGGGAATCGTTTTGAGCTTGGCTTCAACTTGCTGTTTGATCTCGGCAATTACGCTGTTCGCGGGAAACGGCAGCACGATGTCCAACGATACGTTATTGCCTTCAATTTTGATATTGCGCGCCGCCTTCGTGCTCACGTAGTCCTTTTGCAGACTCGGATCAATCAGCTCCTTTAACGCGGTCTGCACTTGCAGCTCGGAAATCGACATTGCTTGTTACTCCTTGAGAATCTGGGGAAACCCGGTCAACTGAGAAAAAGGGCGATTTTAAATGGTTTTGCCTCCCGGTGCGGGATTTTTTTACCCCCGCGGAACCCAGAATAACCCCTGGAATTTCAAGGGCAAGTGCAGGTGTGAATCAGCATTTGGTGCGCAGCCATGCCAAGGCCGTTAGAATACGCCCTTTCCGTATCGGCTCCCCTTTTATGACACGCAAGATACTGGTCACCTCCGCGCTCCCCTATGCCAACGGCAGCATCCATCTCGGCCACTTGGTGGAATACATCCAAACCGACATTTGGGTGCGTTTTCACAAAATGCAAGCGGACACGCAATGTCATTATGTCTGCGCCGATGACACCCACGGCACACCCATCATGCTGCGCGCGGAGAAAGAGGGCATCACGCCCCAGCAACTCATCGACAAAACCCATGGCGAGCATCTGCGCGACTTTACCGGCTTCCATGTCGGCTTCGACAACTACTACTCCACCAACTCAGAAGAGAATAAAACCTTGGCGCAGGGTATTTATCGCAAGTTGCGCGACGAAGCCAAGTTAATCGAAACCAAGACCATCGAACAATTTTACGATCCGGAAAAGCAGATGTTCCTGCCGGATCGCTTCATCAAGGGCGAATGCCCGAAGTGTCACGCGCTCGATCAGTACGGCGACAACTGCGAGGTCTGCGGCGCGAGCTATACGCCAACCGATCTCATTAACCCCTACTCCGCCGTGTCTGGTGCGAAACCGGTGCGTAAAGAATCCGAGCATTATTTCTTCAAGCTCGGCGACGAGAAGTGCCGGCAATTTCTCGAAGCGTGGACACAAGCCGGCTACCTGCAAGACGAAGCCGCCAACAAAATGAAAGAGTGGTTCGCGGCCGGTTTGCAGAACTGGGATATCTCGCGCGATGCGCCTTACTTCGGCTTTGAAATTCCCGATGCGCCGGGCAAATACTTTTACGTATGGCTCGATGCGCCGGTCGGCTACATGGCGAGTTTCGCGAATTTAGCTACGCGAAAAGGGCTGGACTTCGACGAGTATTGGCTGGACGACTCCGCGACTGAGCTGTATCACTTCATCGGCAAAGACATCCTCTACTTCCACGCCCTGTTCTGGCCGGCGATGCTGAAATTCGCCGGCTATCGCACGCCGACTAAAATTTTCGCCCACGGCTTCCTCACCGTGGATGGACAAAAAATGTCCAAATCGCGCGGCACCTTCATCACCGCCGAGAGCTATTTGCAGCAAGGGCTGAATCCCGAGTGGCTGCGCTATTACTATGCGGCGAAACTCAATGGGTCGATGGAAGATATTGATCTGAACCTGGGGGATTTTGTTGCGCGGGTGAATAGCGATTTGGTGGGCAAGTACATCAATATTGCGAGTAGAACAGCCGGTTTCATCACTAAACGGTTTGAAGGAAAGCTAAGCAAGGAACTGCCTTCCTCAGAACTACTGGATGAACTGCGATCCGCCGACACCTGGCATAGGATTGGTGTGCTTTACGCTGACCGAGAATACGGAAAAGCGGTTCGCGAAATCATGAGATTGGTTGATGCCGCAAACCAGTATGTTGATGAACAAAAGCCCTGGGATTTGGCGAAAGTGAGCACCTATAGCCAAGCTGAAGGAAAGTTGCACCAGGTTTGTAGCTTATGCATCAATTTGTTTAGGCTATTGACCATCTATCTGAGACCAATACTGCCCAAGCTTGCTGCCGACGTGCAAGGATTTCTCAACCTTGCCGAGGATGACATGAGGTGGAATCAAAACAAGGCATTGTTTAACGGCCATCCAATCAACCCCTACCAGCACCTTATGACCCGCGTCGAACAAAAACAAATCGACGCTCTGCTGGCAGCGAACAAACAAACGTTGGAAACCCCAAAACCGGACGCTCATTCGCAAGCGCGGCATGCGGAGAAGCAAACGCACGCCGTAGCGCCCCCACCTCTCCCCTCCCCGGCGGGAGAGGTGAATTGGATATCGATCGACGACTTCAGCAAGATCGATTTGCGCATCGCCAAGATCGTCAACGCCGAACATGTGGAAGGCGCAGAGAAGTTGCTCAAGCTCACACTGGATATCGGCGAGGAGAAACCACGCACGGTGTTCGCCGGTATCAAATCGGCTTACGATCCAGCGCAGCTGGTGGGACGGTTAACGGTAATGGTGGCGAATCTCGCGCCGCGCAAAATGAAGTTCGGTATGTCAGAAGGCATGGTGCTAGCTGCTTCCGGCGAGGGGCCGGGACTCTATATTCTCAGCCCGGATTCCGGGGCGCAAGCCGGTATGCGCGTCAAATAAGATATCGTTGCAAACCTGGCGCATAAAAAAAGCGGCCGCAGCCGCTTTTTTCTTTGGCAAAAATCGCGCTTACGGTTTGATGTAAACGTAGCCTTCTCTCGCTTGCAACTTCGCTAATTCTGCTACACCGGACGGCACGATCTTGGCGCCCGGAATAACTGTTTTTGGATCGATCTTGCGCGACACCAAAGTATTGTTGCAGACGCGAAATTGCACACCCTTTGCCATCAGTTCCTCCTCCGCGATGTTGTAAGGGTTGCCGTTTTTGTCGGCAGCGCCATCCAGCAGAAAATCGACACCCTTACCATGCGCCACCACGATGATCTTGGCATCCGGGTCAGCACTCATCTGGTTTTTGATGTTATTCATCGCAAGCCCTGCGACGGTACTATCATTGATGTGATACACCGTTTTTGTTTCGGCCGCCATAACGCCCACGCTCATGCCAAAAAAAACCATGGCGCCTACGATCCATTTTGCGAATTTGGTCATTGCTGTCTCCTTATTTTAGATAAATTATGAAAGCCGATTACGGTTTAATATAAACATAACCTTCGCTGCTTTGGAGCTTAGCCAGCTCTGCCACACCGGAGGGCACAATCTTGGCGCCCGGCAGTACGGTCTTCGGGTCAATCTTGCGACTAACTAAGGTGTTGTTGCAGACACGAAAATCCACGCCCTTCGCCATCAACTCTTCGACTGCAATATTGTAGGGATTGCCGTTTTTATCCACTGCACCATCCAGCATAAAATCAACCCCTTTTCCATGCGCCACGACGGTAATCTTGCCAGTTGGATCCGCGCTGAGTTGGTTTTTAATGTTATTCATCGCCACCCCCGCTACGGTACTATCATTGATGTGATAGACCGTCTTAATCGGATCGGTTGATTTCGCGGAAGGGCCCTCTGTTGTCGTGGCACAGCCACCCATACCGATAAGACCCGCTAATACGCTCACGAACGCGAGTCGTTTTATGCTTGCTAACATTGTATTGTCTCCTTTTATTTTCTATGAATTATTGTTTCGCCATTCTCTGATAAAGTAATCGCGAAACATTTTTTAACAATGAACAATTAGCGGCGCTTTGTAAATAGTCCAATGGTACTTGCCGCTAAGATTCGGCGCTGGTCTAGACTACAGAAACTCAAATGAAAATCACCCAGCACCTATTGGCCTACGGCCGCGTCCAAGGCGTTTTTTTTCGCGAATCGATGTGCCACGAAGCCGCCAAGCTCAATGTCACGGGCTGGGTGCGCAACCGTCTGGATGGCGCGTTGGAGGCATTGCTTCAAGGCGAGGGGGAACAAGTTGAAGTGCTGATCGCTTGGGCACGCCGCGGACCGCAAGGAGCGTGCGTCGAGCGTTTAGAGATCAGTGAAGGCGAGGGCGAATATGCGGAATTTTCCCGATTGCCAAGCGCTTAAATAAAATGCGCTGTAAGCCGCGCCAAATAATCCGCTACACCCGCTTCACCCTCTTGCGGCGCCCAAGCAGCACGTTCATCAACAGTAAGCGGCGCGTAGGGCCCGGCTTTCGCCTCGAAAAATACCGTGTCCGGCGCCAACGCCACTACGCTATGCAATGTTCCCGCAGGGATGTTAAGCGCTACCACTGCCCCGCCTGCGATCAATAGCGCGGTTTGGGTAACCCGCCCTATCTCATCGAAAAACACGGCGCCCATTTTGCCGCGCACGATCACCATGGATTCGTCCTTATTGGGATCCAAATGGCGGTGCGGCGCAATGTAGGTATTGGGTTCGAGGGCATTCAACAAGCGGTGAGACAGATCAGTTTCGGTCGCATGGAAATTGAAATTTTTACGTTTGCGCGGTGCGTCTCTAGCCTGGGCTGAGATACTGTCGAGAAACGCGTGGTCGATGATTTGCGGGGTTTTCATCCGGCCGAATATACTGCTTAGCCGAATTTTGGGCAAAAAAAAGCGCGGTTTAGCACCGCGCTTAAAATCCACCAAAGGAGGAGGATGGAGGAGACAACTCTGAACTGCTCGGAAGAGCAATCCAGACATAAGTATTATCTAATATTTTAATTCTCTGTGCAAGCAATATTTGTAACGCTGTTGATTTGAAATAACGACTGCCCTGAAAAAAACTTTAAACAAAATTAAAATCATTTTTATTTCAATGCAGTAGGAAACAATTCGAGGGGAGACAGCAGACAAGGCCGGCTAAAACTGAATCGCCACGTTCTCGGTGGACAACCAACCGCGTAGTGAGCTGATGAGATTCTCATGCAATTGCACCCGCCACGCCTCGCCCAGCGCCATTTCACAGCGCGCGTCACGGTTGTTATAACTCACCGTCACCAGACAACCGTTTGCCTCGCTGACCTGGCGGTAAGGCGCCAGCACTTCTTTCAATTTAGCGGCATTGGCCTGGCCGTTCATCATCAAGCGCATGCCCTTGGCGAATTTGGTACGCGCCCCGGATAGGTCGTACAAGGCATCGGCGGACACGCGCAGCCCGCCCGAATAATCGTCCTTACTCACCTTGCCTTCGATGATCAACAATTGGTCTTCTTGCAAGATCGCGCGATGGCGTTCGTATACTTCGTTGAAGACTGCGACTTCGATTTGCGCCTCGCCATCATCCAACGCCACGAAAGCCATTTTTCCGCGCCGCGTCATTTGCGTACGCAGCGCGTAGATAATGCCGGCGATCAGTTGTTTTTCCGGCTTGGGCACCAGCGTGGCCAGCCGCGTTTTGATAAAGCCGGCGATATCGGGGGCATACGCATCGAAGGGATGGCCGCTAAAATAGAAACCCAGGCTTTTCTTTTCAAACAGCAGCAATTCTTTTTCCGGCCAGCGTGCCACCTCGCTGAGTTGGTTGTCTTGCGCGCTCGCCTCTTCCAACACACCGAACAGGCTGGCTTGATTTACATTATTTGCGGCTTGTTCGGCGGCCTCCAGCGCGTGGCCGACCGAGGCCATGAGACTCGCGCGATGGTCGTTCACGGTATCGAAGGCACCGGCGCAGATTAGCGCCTCGATCACGCGCCGGTTGACGATGCGCTTATCGATGCGGCGGCAGAAATCGAACAAATCTTTGAACGGCCCATCCTGCTGGCGCGCATGCAATATCGAATTGATCGCCGCCTCGCCCGTGCCTTTGATCGCACCCAAGCCATAGCGGATTTGCTTCTCGTTCAAGGGCACAAAACGGTATTCGCTGTGATTGACATCCGGCGCCAACACGTCGAGTTTGTTTTCCAGACAATCGTCGTAAAGACTGAACACCTTGTCGGTATCGCCCTGATCCGCGGTCAGCGTGGCAGCCATGAATGCCGCCGGATAGTGCGCCTTCAAATACGCGGTCTGATACGCCACCAATGCATAGGCTGCGGAGTGCGACTTGTTGAAACCGTACTCGGCGAACTTCTCCATCAAATTGAACAAGTCGGTGGCAAGCTTCTGGTTCACGCCGCGTTCCACCGCGCCCTCGACGAAGATGGAACGGTGTGTCGCCATCTCTTCGGCTTTTTTCTTGCCCATCGCGCGCCGCAGCAAATCAGCGGAGCCCAGCGTATAGCCACCGAGTGTCTGCGCGATCTGCATCACCTGCTCTTGATACACGATCACGCCATAGGTCGGCTTAAGCACGGTTTCCAACTTCGGATGCATGTAATCGACGCGCGCCCGCCCATGCTTGCGGTTGATGAAGTCGTCCACCATGCCCGATTGCAGCGGGCCCGGACGGAACAGCGCCACCAAGGCGATGATGTCCTCGAAATTATCCGGCTGCAAGCGCCGGATCAAATCCTTCATGCCGCGCGATTCCAACTGGAACACGGCGGTGGTGTTGCAAGCCTTGAGCAGTTTGTAGGTAGCGGGATCGTCGAGCGGAATGCGCTCGATATTGAACTGGGTGTCGCCCTCACTGAGATTCAAGTCATGGACGAAACGCACCGCCCAGTCGATGATGGTCAGCGTGCGCAAACCCAAGAAGTCGAACTTCACCAAGCCCGCCAGCTCTACATCGTCTTTGTCGAATTGGCTCACCACCGATTCCGAGCCCTGCGCGCTGTACGTTGGACAGAAGTCGGTTATTTTCCCCGGCGCGATCAGCACGCCGCCGGCATGCATGCCGACATTGCGCGCCATGCCTTCGAGTTTCTCGCCGAGCGTCCACAGCTCGGCGACCTCTTCTTCTTTTTCGATACGTTCGACGATTTGCGGCTCTTGGATTTTCGCCTTCTCCAGCGTCATGCCAAGTTCGAAAGGAATCAACTTCGCCAATTGATCGACGAAGTTGTAGGGCAAATCCAGTACCCGGCCCACATCGCGCACCACCGCCTTCGCCGCCATGGTGCCAAAGGTGACGATCTGCGACACCGAATCCGCGCCGTATTTCTTGCGCACATATTCGATCACGCGCTCACGCCCGTCTTGGCAAAAGTCCACGTCGAAGTCGGGCATGGACACCCGTTCCGGATTCAAGAAACGTTCAAACAGCAAATCGTAGCGTAGCGGATCGAGGTCGGTAATGCCCAGGCAATAGGCGATCAGCGAGCCCGCACCGGAGCCGCGCCCCGGACCGACCGGCACATCGTTGTGCTTCGCCCAGTTAATAAAATCGGCGACGATCAAAAAGTAGCCGGAGAAACCCATTTGGATAATGGTCTTGGCCTCGAACAGCAAACGCGCTTCATATTCCGGCCGCTTCTGCTCGCGCACGATGAGGTCGGGGAATAACTGATCCAGCCGCAGCACCAAGCCCGCTTGCGCTTGCGCCAGCATGTAGTCGTCGAAGCTTTCCTGATTCGGCGTGGGAAATTGCGGCAGCTTGGGCTTGCCCAATTCCACCGTGAGATTGCAGCGCTTGGCGATCTCCACGCTATTGGTGAGCGCCTCCGGAATATCGGCGAACAGTTCGGCCATTTCGGCTTGGGTCTTGAAATACTGTTCTTCGGTGAAGGGATGCGGCCGGCGCGGATCGCCCAGCATATAGCCTTCGGCGATGCAAATTCGCGCCTCATGCGCCTTGAAGTCGCCGCGATCGAGAAATTGAATCGGGTGCGTCGCCACCACCGGCAAGCCCAATTCGCTGGCTAAGCTTGTCGCTTGGCGCACATAAGACTCGGATTGTGGCGTGCCCGGCCGCTGCAACTCGACGTAGAAGCTGCCGGGAAACAAGGCCGCCCACTCCTGCGCCAGCTCGCGCGCACGCTCCGTATTTTGCTGCGCCAGCACCTGGCCGATATCGCCCAGATGTGCCCCGGAAAGCGCGATCAAGCCCAGCGCGCCGGTGCCCATAAACCAGGATTTTTTCAACTCCGCGCGGCCACGGTGTTGATTCTCGCGATAAGCCCGCGAAAGCAATTCGCACAGCGTATGATAGCCTTCGCGATCGCGGCACAGGAGCAGCAAGCGTGACGCTTGATCGCGATTAATTTCATTGGTGATCCAAACATCACAGCCGATGATGGGTTTCACGCCCTGCTTGCGCGCGGATTGATAGAACTTCACCAGCGCGAAGGTATTGCCGAGATCGGTTAGCGCCAGCGCAGGCATAGCGTCCGCGTGTGCCCGTGCGACTGCATCGTCGATGCGCACAATGCCATCGACTATGGAGAATTCGGAATGCAGACGTAGATGGATAAAAGACGGGGCAGACATCGCGTATAATTTTACCCTGAATGATCGCGCACGACGCGCTTGTCGGAAACCTATTTTCAAAAACCTATGAAACCACCCGAACTCCTCTCTCCCGCCGGTACGCTGGAAAAAATGCGTTATGCGTATGCCTATGGCGCAGATGCCGTGTATGCCGGCCAGCCGCGCTACTCCTTGCGCGCACGCAACAACGAATTTGGCCTGGAACAGATCGCCACTGGTATTACCGAAGCGCATGCACTCGGCAAAAAATTCTTCGTCGCCAGCAATTTGATGCCGCATAACGCTAAGGTCAAAACCTATCTGGGGGATATGGCGCAGGTGATCGCACTGCGCCCCGATGCCTTGATCATGGCCGACCCGGGGCTCATCTCCATGGTGCGCGAAGCCTGGCCGGAGCAAACCATTCATCTGTCGGTACAAGCCAACACCGTGAATTTTGCGACGGTTAAATTTTGGCAAGCCTTGGGCCTCAAACGCATTATTCTGTCGCGCGAACTATCGCTGGATGAAATCGAAGAAATCCGCCAGCAATGCCCGGATATAGAATTGGAAGTGTTCGTGCATGGCGCGCTGTGCATCGCCTATTCCGGGCGCTGCTTGCTCTCCGGCTACTTCAACCACCGCGACCCGAACCAGGGCACTTGCACCAATTCTTGCCGCTGGGATTACAAAGTACACGAGGCCGTGGACGACGAAAGCAGCGGCGTTCAAAAAATCGATTTCGATTTCCGCGGCGCCATGGAAACCGGCGGCTTATCGGATTGCGGCAGTCAGCCGCGCCATCCGCTCGCGGATCAAGTTTATCTGGTAGAAGAAAGCCAACGCCCGGGCGAACTGATGCCGATCCTAGAAGACGAACACGGCACTTACATCATGAACTCCAAAGATTTGCGCGCCGTCGAACATGTGGCGCGGCTGGCGCAAATCGGCGTCGATTCGCTCAAAATAGAAGGCCGCACCAAGTCGCTGTATTACGTTGCGCGCACCGCGCAAATCTATCGCCGCGCCATTGACGACGCCGTGGCCGGGCGCGCCTTCGATCCGAGTTTGCTGGGCGAACTGGAAAGCCTGGCCAATCGCGGCTACACCGACGGTTTTTACCAGCGCCATCACACCGCCGATCAGCAAAATTATTTACGCGGCCATTCGGAATCGAACCGCAGCCAGTACGTGGGCGATGTAGTGAGCTACGACGCAGCGACTGGCCTGGCGGAAGTGGTGGTTAAAAACCGCTTTCAGGTTGGCGATCGCTTGGAAATTGTGCATCCGCAAGGCAATCAAGTGTTGCTCTTAGAGCGCATGGAAAACATCGAGGGCGATAACGTCAGCACCGCGCCTGGATCGGGGCATCGCGTGCGCATCCCAGTGGACCGCAATCTTGAACGCGGGCTAGTCACGCGGTTTTTGTAGCGCCGGATTCTCTAGCCCTGCGCTTTGGTTATTGATTTTTTCAAAATTCGTGACGTACCTAACACGCTCACAAAATCCCTCCCAGCCTCCCTTTGTCAAAGGGAGGTGCACACTCCAAGCAGCGTGCCGAGGCATCCCCCTTTTCAAAAGGGGGGGCGGGGGGATTTGAAGCGTGTCATGAGTTCAGCGCCTGATCAATGCGGCGGGACCACGGAGAACCCCAACTCAAACGAATACAATTGTGATAAGCGTTCTTGAGCGGGGCGATATGGCTTATTCACGAAGGCGATCCACGCCACGGCTACGACATTGCGGATGGATATAAGATCGCCAAGGAAAACACCAACATGATCGAGATCGAATTTGCCAACACCTTCGCTCAAGAATGGATCGAGGCCTGGAACAGCCACGACCTGGAACGCATTCTTTCTCATTACGCGGATGATTTCGAAATGGCCTCGCCCGTGATCGTACAGCGCATGGGGGAACCGTCAGGCCAACTCAAAGGGAAAGCCGCGGTGCGGCCTTATTGGACCCGAGGCTTGGCAGCCGATCCCCCGCTTCGATTCGAATTGCTGCAAGTACTTACCGGCGTGGATTCGATTGCGCTCTATTACCGCAACGCACGCGGCCAGTATTGCGCCGAAACGCTGACATTCAACCTAGACAGGAAAGTTGTGCGCGGATGCGCCCACTATGCAGCGGCGGAATAACGCCATTCCAAAATATGAATTTATGTTGATGCTCCGACTTGGCAGCATACGACCC
>JANYAU010000073.1 GCA_025361165.1 Betaproteobacteria bacterium
GTCGCCGGTATCGAAACCATGGTGTTGGAAGTCATACTGCAACACTCGGAATATCACGATCTATTGTCCCAAGCAGAGCAATACCGGGATCGGGATTATGCGCCGGAACACGGCGAGACCAACCCCTTCCTGCACTTAAGCATCCATCTCGCGATCAACGAGCAGCTATCCATCGACCAACCCGCCGGCTTGAAGCAACGCTATGCGGCTTTGCTCACGCAAACTGGCGATGCCCAGGCCGCGCAACATGAAATCATGGATTGCCTGGCGGAGATGCTGTGGCGTGGGCAGCGTGATCACACCGCCTTCGATGCTGGTATCTATCTCGATTGTATCGACCGTAAGTTGGAAAAATAAGCGGCCAATACAAAAGGCCCGCAGCAAAGCTGCGGGCCTTTCTGATGGCTTCAAACAAAAAAATTAGTACTTAACCTGCAAACCTTTTTGACTCGCAAAATACGCGGCCAGATCGGCAATTTCTTTATCCGTCAGAGTCGCGGCTTGGCCATTCATAATCGCGTTGATGCGCTCTTTGGACCGATAGCGAATCAGTGAAATTTTCAGATAGTCTTCGTTCTGACCCGCCAGTTTCGGGAAGTTCGGCGCAGTGCTATTACCATCCGGACCATGACACGCAGCACAGACCGATACCGCTTTTTGCTTGCCCGCTTCGGCGTCGCCTTGCGTCGCCCATGCTGGCATGGTGAAGGCCAGACCCAAAGTCATTGTCGCAACGATTGTTTGTTTTTTCATCATCTCCACCCTGTTATTGCCCACCGGCATAATACGCCGCGAGGTCGCTCATATCCTGCTCACTCAAGCCAGCGGCAATCGCGCGCATCGTCGCGTGCTTGCGATCGCCCTTTTTATACTCCTTCAGTGCATCAAATATATATTGCGCGTGCTGACCACCTAATTTCGGCACTTGATAGGTTTCAGGATAGGCGGTGCGGTAACCGGGAATGCCGTGGCAACCGGCGCACATGGAGTTTTTTTCCTTGCCTGCAGCTGCATTGCCCGCGCCAAACGCGGCGCTGCTTGCAGCCATCAGAACCAGACTGGCGATAACGTAGTTCTTCATTTTCCTCACTCTATTTGATGGTTTAAAAACCGTATGGGACGCGCTTTTGATTGTTTTTTGTACCGCCTAGCGCGACATTCTCGGGTATTTTAGACGCCCAGCCTGCTTGCCGCAAGCAGAGCTGATGCGGGGGGGGCCAACGCGGCCCTCCTGACTGTGAGGCAGTGGCTTGAATAAAGCGTCCGCATAACCAAACTGTCATCGCAATGCGGACTTTTTCCGCTTAACTCTTGCGCTGTCGCGCCGATAATCACGGAAAGATGAAAGGCGGCTTATGTCCACGTTGGAAATCGCAATTCTGCTTGCACTCGGCTTGCTGCTGTTTATCGCGAACCTGCTTGCCACCCTGCGCACGCTACGCTACTTAGGTGGCTATGGTTTCCCTTACCTGATATTGATTTGGCTGGCGCCGGTGATCGGTGCGCTATTCGTGTTGGCCAAGCTCCGGCCGACGAAGCGCTCGGCCTTTGCAGCACTTGCTTCTAACACGCTGTCGTTCCGTAATAATCCGCTGACGATACCAGCCGATCCGTGGCCGACCATTAGCCACCCCACCACGTACACGCCGAACCCCTTCCGCAAATAAGCCGCTTATTTGCGGTGTTGCCGCGGCTGATAAGCGCGAATGTACTGAATGATTTCTTGATATGGCAGCTTTTCTAAGCTGCCATAGGTTTTAACGGCGGCGGAAACCGCGCCAAAGATATTGACCACCAGATCCGCATCGACCTCGCCTGCAAGATGAGCAATCGCGAGCAAACCGCCACATTGCAGCTTGAGTTGCTTGCCATGCGGTAGCGGTTCATCCGGGTGGGTCAGCTTCAAGGTAAACGCGGCGGCATGCCGAAGTGTTTTTTTGAGTTCTGCACACTGCGCCTGCGCGCCAACCTCCATGCAACCGGCAGCCTCGCGCTCCGCAATGTTGCGGCGTATAGCATATTCGCAATCGCAGCAACGGCGCAGGATAGCGCGCTCGAACACGCACTGCAGCGGATTCACCCTATCATACGCATCGCGATAGGCGTTCTCGTCCAGCATACAGCGTGCTAGTAATCTTCCCCAGTGGTCGGTGGCTTTTCGCGCACCTGAGACAGTATATCTTCCACCTCTAGTTCCGATTCGGCGAACATCACTTTAATGATTTGGCCGGCACTCAAGGACATCGAGGTGCGGCGCGCTTTGGCTTCGGTACTTGCTTCTTTGAAAGAATCGAATTGCGCCAAGCGGGTTAATAGGCGCACCGGGAAGCTCTCGATTTTGTAAACGAAATATGGCATGCAGGCTCCTTGATTAGGCTGATTGCAGTAAATGCGCCACATAACGGGCGCAGCCTTCTTCCACTGTGAGCAAGGGCGCGTCATAGCCCGCTGCACGCAAGTTGGAAATATCGGCCTGCGTAAAATTCTGGTACTTACCTTTGAGCGCTTCCGGAAAATCAATGTATTCGAGGATGCCTTGTTCCCGCAGTTGCGCCAAACTCAATACCGGCTCACCCTGCGCTGCGCGGTAGGCATTGACCGTTGCCACGGCCACGTCGTTAAAGGTTTGGGAGCGGCCCGTGCCGACATTGAAAATGCCTGACTGATCCGGATGATCGAGAAAATGCAGGTTCACTTTCACCACATCTTCCACCGAAATAAAATCGCGCTGCTGCTCGCCATTGGCGTAGCCGCCGCTGCCCTCGAATAAACGCACTTTGCCTGTCGCTTGATATTGATTGAAGAGATGGTAGGACACCGAGGCCATGCGGCCTTTGTGCTGTTCGCGCGCACCGTACACATTAAAATAACGGAAACCCGCTACCTGTGACGTCAAGTTGCCCCAATTGCGGCGCACATATTGATCAAATAAAAATTTGGAATAGCCATACACATTCAACGGACCTTCGTGCGAGCGCTCTTCTTTGAACACCGAGCCGCCGCCATACACGCTGGCCGATGAAGCATACAAAAAGGGCACGTCCTCCGCCTGGCAATAGTCGAACAAAGTTACCGTGTAGCGGTAATTGTTATCCATCATGTAGCGGCCATCGGCCTCCATCGTGTTGGAGCACGCGCCCTCGTGGAAAATCGCCGCAATCTCACCTTCCCATGCGTCATCCAGCAGTAGCTCGATAAAATCCTCTTTATCGAGATAATCCGCGATCTCGCAATCGACGAGGTTTTTGAACTTATCCGCGTGGCTCAGATTGTCGACACAGATAATGTCGGTCTCGCCGCGCGCGTTGAGCGCTTTCACGATATTCGCGCCGATAAAGCCGGCGGCGCCGGTGACGATGTAGTACATTGTTTATCCTTTACATGGACAGGATTAACGGGATTTACAGGATTAAAATCATGCTTTTGTTAATCCTGAAAAATCCTGTCTATTCTGTGAACAGTTCATCGCGGTGCACCACGGCGGTACCCAGCTTGCCAACCACGATACCCGCCGCACGGTTTGCCATGCGCACCGCTTCGGCCATATCCGCGCCACAGGCGAGCATCACGGCCAAGGTGGCAATCACGGTGTCTCCCGCACCTGATACGTCGAACACTTCGCGGGCTTGGGTGGGCTCGTGCAAATATCCGCTCTCGGAAAAAAGCGACATCCCTTCCTCGCTACGGGTGACCAGCAAGCCCTTGAGGCCTAAGGACTGACGCAGCGACTCCGCTTTGCGCGTCAACTCGTCCTCATTTTTCCAGCTTCCCACCACCTCGCGAAACTCCGCACGATTCGGCGTGAGCAGCGTCGCATTGCGGTAGCGCGAATAGTCCTCACCCTTGGGATCAACCAGCACCGGCTTGTTCGCGGCGTTCGCTAATTCAATCATGCGCGTGATGTGAGCGAGACCGCCCTTGCCGTAATCCGACAGAATCACCACGTCGGCATCGCCTAGCAAGCGCTCGAAATCCACCAGCGCCGCCAACAATACTTCATGGCTCGGCGCAGTTTCGAAATCGATGCGTAATAATTGCTGTTGCCGCCCAATCACGCGCAACTTGATGGTGGTAGAGATCGTCGGATCGCGATGCAGCATCGCTTGCACCCCTTCCGCCTCCATCAAATCAGCAATACGCGTTCCTGCCTCGTCGTTGCCGGTCACCGACAATAGTGAGGCTTTAGCCGAAAGCGCGGCAATATTGCGCGCTACGTTCGCCGCACCGCCCGGTCGCTCGTCACTACTCGTCACGCGCACGACGGGCACGGGCGCTTCGGGCGAAATACGGTTCACATCGCCGAACCAATAGCGGTCCAACATCACATCGCCGACCACCAATACACGCGCCGCTTCGAGGTCTTTACTCCTCACGTCTACTCCTTACTGACGCCCAATTGGGTAGTACTCCAAGCCTTGCTCGCGCACCACTTTCGGTTCATACAGATTACGGCCGTCGAAGATGACCGGCTGTTTGAGCTTGGCTTTGATCTCGGTAAAATCGGGGCTACGAAATACTTTCCATTCGGTGGCAATCACCAATGCGTCAGCACCTTCCAAGCAGGCCATCGGCGTATCGGCATACGCTAAGCGCGGCTCATTACCGTAGATACGTTGCGTTTCATGGATCGCAACCGGATCGTAGGCGGTGACAGTTGCGCCCTTTGCCCATAGCCCTTCGATGATGACGCGGCTCGGCGCTTCGCGCATATCGTCGGTATTGGGTTTGAACGCCAAACCCCACAACGCAAAATGTTTGCCGGCCAAATTGTCGCCGAAACGCTGCGTGATTTTCTGAATCAGCACCGCCTTCTGGCGCTCGTTGGCTTCTTCCACGGCATTGAGTACGCGCAGCGTAATGCCGTTTTCCTGCGCGGTGCGTTGCAATGCCTGCACGTCCTTGGGAAAACACGAGCCGCCGTAACCGATACCGGGATATAAAAAGTGATAGCCAATGCGCGGATCGGAACCAATACCCTGGCGCACCTGCTCAATATCGGCACCCATTTTCTCGGCGACCAAAGCCAGTTCGTTCATGAAAGAAATGCGTGTCGCCAGCATGGCGTTAGCCGCATATTTGGTCAACTCCGCAGAGCGAATATCCATGGCGATGATGCGTTCGTGATTGCGCTGGAACGGCGCATAAATCGTGCGCATGATTTCCAAGGCGCGTGCATCGTCGGTGCCGATCACTACGCGATCAGGGCGCATGAAATCTTCCACCGCCGCCCCTTCTTTCAGAAATTCCGGATTCGACGCCACGGCGAATCCGGTCTCTACGCCACGCTTCGCCAATTCTTCTTGCACCGCCGCGCGCACTTTGTCCGCCGTACCCACCGGCACGGTGGATTTATCCACGATCACGCGGTAACCATCCATGTGCTTGCCGATATTGCGTGCCGCCGCCACCACGTATTGCAAATCGGCGGATCCATCTTCATCCGGCGGCGTGCCGACCGCGATGAACTGCACCGTGCCGAATGCCACGCTTTCCTCGATATTGGTCGTGAAATGCAAGCGGCCCGCAGCCACATTGCGCTTCACCATATCTTCCAAACCCGGTTCATAAATGGGGATTTCACCCTGCTTCAGCATATTGATCTTGCGCGCGTCGAGATCTAGGCAGAGCACTTCATTGCCCACCTCGGCTAAACACGTACCCGAGACCAAGCCGACATAACCGGTACCGATAATGGTGATTTTCATTTTTATTCCCTAAGTCAGATCAATCTCTTGAAGTATCGCCTCTAAAGCCGCCAATGGATCCGGCGCTTGAGTAATCGGACGCCCGATGACTAGATAACTGGCGCCAGTTTGTATCGCTTCGCGCGGCGTGGCGATGCGTGCTTGATCACCCCGTTCCGCTTGCGCGGGCCGAATACCCGGCGTGACCAGCAAAAAATCCTTGCCGCGCTCGCGTCGCAATGCGGCTACTTCGTGCGCCGAACACACTATGCCATCCAAACCGCAATCCTGGGTCAACTGCGAAAGCCGCGACACCGCTTGTTGCGCACCACCACTGATACCCACTTCCGCGAGGTCGGCATCTTGCAGGCTGGTGAGCACAGTCACCGCAATCAGGCGGGGACGGGAAGGCGTGATTTCCAGCGCTTCGCGCGCCGCGCTGAGCATAGCACGGCCCCCTAGCGCATGCACATTGAGCATCCATACGCCGAGCTTTGCGGCAGCGCGGCAAGCCGCCGCCACGGTGTGGGGAATATCGTGAAATTTAAGATCGAGAAAAACATCGTAGCCTTGATCCACTAAGTTCGCGACCAAGGCCGGGCCCGTTGCCACGAACAACTCCTTGCCTACCTTCAGTTTGCAGTGCGCCGGATCGAGCCGCGCGACGAGCGTTTGCGCTTCCTCAACTGAGGCGAAATCCAGGGCGACGATAATTCGCGGATCACTCATGCCGACGTCTCTTCTATCCGGCGCGGCGGGAAAGTTTCCCAACCGGTACACGCCGGGCAATGCCAGAAAAATTGGCGCGCCTTGAAACCGCAACTCTCGCACTGATAGTAGGCGAGCCGGTGGCTGTGCTGATGAATGAGGTCTTTGAAAATTTGAATATCCTGGCGCTTCTCGACCGATACTTCAAATAGCAAGGCTTCGAGCAATTTTTCAAATCCTTGCAAGGTTGGATGACGGCGCAATTCCGCGCGCACCAGTTGGTTCGCCGCTTCCATGCCCTCGTGTTCGAGTGTGGCTTGATAAACGACGTTGAGCATGTCGATGGAGGCATAACTGGTCAGATAATGCTTGAGCAAGGCCAGCCCTTCCACAGCCTGCTCCAGCGCTTTAAACGAAGCCAGCATTTTACCTGCCACCAAGGGCAGATACGCCGGCTGTTGCGCCTCTACGCGGCGCCAAATCGTGAGCGCTTCTGCATGGCGGTTTTCCGTTGCCGCGAACTCGCCCAGCAGAATAGTCGCGCGCACATTGCGCCGATTGACAATCAACGCCTCGTCCAAATACTGGCGCGCGGCATCGAACTTGCCGGCGACTGCTTCACCCGCGGCCAACTCGCACAGAAAATGCGAGATAGCAATCTGATACGGATGGTTGGATAAGGGCACGAGCCGTTCCGCGGTTGCAATGGCTTGCCGCCATTCTTTTTCCTGCACATAAATTTCCATTAGGAAACCCAGCGCTTGCTCCGCGTAATGGGTTTCTTCCAGCGCCTTGAACACCTTCTCGGCACGGTCAAGCAAACCGGCTTTGAGAAAATCTTGGCCTAGTTCAAACTGCGCGACTAGCCGCTGCTCGCGCCCCAGGTCGGGTCTATCCACCAGCGCTTGGTGTAAATGAATGGCGCGATCCACCTCGCCGCGACGGCGGAACAAACCGCCTAAGGTGAAATGCAATTCAACCGTTTCAGCATTGGCCTGCGCAGCTTCGGTGAAGGCTTCGATTGCCTTGTCCGGCTGCTGGTTCAGCAGGAAGTTCAAGCCTTTGAAATAAGACTCGGGGAGTTGTTTGGATTGAGAAACGATATGTTGGATATCAATGCGTGCGGCAATCCAACCGAGGGCGAAGAACAAAGGAAAAGCGAGCAGCCACCAGTATTCGAATTCCATCGCGGCGCTTAGTCCTCTGCTTTCGTCCGCATGCGGCTGCGCCGCTCACGCTTCAAATAGAGGATTTCACGCCGCTGGCGGTAAACATAACTGAAGCTCGCCGCCACCCCGGCCACGGCGCCCAGCACAAAGGCGATAAACAGCACTACCACCAGCGGCATTTGCCAAGCAGCCCCCAAATAATAGCGTAGCGTAACCAGCCCGCTATTCTTCACTGCAAAGCCGAGCGCGGCCAGAAACAAGGCCACGCCGACAATGGGTGTAACAAAACGCAGTAGAAGTTGTTTCATAGTTTGAAGAAGCGCATAAAAAAAGCGGCAACATCACGAGACGCTGCCGCTTTGTCATTCTTAAAACAACGGCCGATCACTCGGCGAGCACCGCCTCGGAATCAAGCGGGTGATCGACGCGGTCGCGCAATTCCTTGCCGGCTTTGAAATGCGGCACATATTTGGCCGGCACTTCGACCCGGCCTCCGGTCTTAGGATTGCGTCCGATCCGCGGTGGGCGGTAGTTCAAACTGAAACTACCGAAACCGCGAATCTCGATGCGTTGCCCCGCCGCCAAGCTCTTACCCATGGCGTCCAATATCGTCTTAACCGCCAGTTCCGCGTCTTTAGCTACCAGCTGCGGGTAACGCGCTGACAACCGCAGAATCAGTTCCGATTTGGTCATGGACGGCTCCCCTTTTACTGTGACTGCTCGGTGTTTTTGGTATCCATCTTGGCCTTCAGCAAGGCGCCCAAGTTGGTCGTGCCGGCGCTGGCCGAAGAGTGGTCAGTCGCCATTTTCTGCATTGCGTCGGACGCTTCGGATGCATCCTTGGCTTTGATCGAGAGGCTGATACCGCGGTTCTTGCGGTCAACGCTGATGATCATCGCTTCCACTTCGTCACCTTCTTTGAGGTGGGTACGAATGTCTTCCACGCGATCGCGCGACACTTCAGACGCGCGCAAATAACCTTCGATATCGCTGTCGAGCGCAATGGTCGCACCCTTAGCATCAATCGCCTTGACCACACCCTTCACCACAGCGCCTTTATCGAAGCTAGCGGTAAAGTTGCTGAACGGATCCCCATCAAGCTGCTTGACGCCGAGCGAAATCCGCTCTTTATCGGCATCGATCGCCAACACCATGGCTTCGACTTCATCGCCCTTCTTGAATTTGCGTACGGCTTCTTCGCCGGTTTGGCTCCAAGACAAATCGGACAAATGCACCAGGCCGTCGATGGCGCCCGGGAGACCGACGAAAATACCAAAGTCGGTAATGGATTTAATCTGGCCGCCGACTTTGTCGCCCTTCTTGTGATTCGCGGCGAACTCTTCCCACGGATTAGCTTGGCACTGTTTCATGCCGAGCGAAATGCGGCGACGGTCTTCGTCGATCTCGAGGATCATGACTTCGACCTCATCACCCAACTGCACCACTTTTGCAGGATGCACGTTCTTGTTGGTCCAATCCATTTCGGACACGTGCACCAGCCCTTCGATGCCGGGTTCGATTTCGACGAATGCGCCGTAGTCGGTGAGGTTGGTCACTTTGCCGAACAGGCGCGTACCTTGCGGGTAGCGGCGGGAAATATTGACCCACGGATCGTCACCCAATTGTTTCATGCCCAGCGACACACGGTTCTTCTCTTGATCGAACTTCAGTACTTTGGCTTCGACTTCGTCGCCCACCGTCAGCACTTCCGACGGATGCTTCACGCGGCGCCAAGCCAGGTCGGTGATGTGCAACAAACCATCGATGCCGCCCAGATCCACGAATGCGCCGTAGTCGGTGATGTTCTTCACCACGCCTTTGACGATGGCGCCTTCTTTGAGATTTTCCAGCAGCGCTTGGCGCTCGGCGCCTTGGCTGGCTTCCAGCACGGCTTTGCGCGATACCACGACGTTGTTGCGTTTCTTGTCGAGCTTGATGACTTTGAATTCGAGTTCTTTGTTCTCATACGGCGTGGTGTCTTTGACCGGACGCGTATCCACCAGCGAGCCGGGCAGGAAAGCGCGAATGCCGTTGACCATCACCGTCAGACCACCCTTGACGCGGCCGCTGACCATACCCTTGACGATGACGCCGCCTTCCATCGCTTGCTCTAGATCCAGCCACGCAGCAAGGCGCTTGGCTTTTTCACGCGACAGTTTGGTAGAACCATAACCGTCTTCCAGTTGTTCGATAGCGACAGTGACGAAATCGCCGACTTTGACTTCGAGTTCGCCGCGGTCGTTGCGGAATTCATTGGCGTCAATCACGCTTTCGGACTTGAGTCCGGCGTTGACCACCACTTCGCCGTTTTCGACGGAGATCACTTCAGCGGTAATTAATTCACCCGCGCGCATCTCTTGGCGCAACAGGCTTTCTTCAAATAGGGCCGCAAAACTCTCGGGCATAGAAACTTCAGGGGAGGTTGCCATCATGGGAAGATACTCTTTGTTACCCGGCCGAAGACGGGAGGTTCGTTAACATCGTCAACCGCCAGGTATAGAACGCTGGCGATGACACCTAATTGCGGAGCCGGTCTTGGAATTGTTTCAGCACCGCAGCCACCGCTTGTTCGATGCTGAGATCGCTGCTATCCAATAAACTGGCGTCCGCTGCCTGTTGCAAGGGCGCTGCGCTGCGCTGACTATCGCGCGTATCGCGTGCCCGAATATCCTGCAAAAGGGTATCAATGTTAGCAGACATCCCTTTCTCGATCAACTGTTTATAGCGCCGCTCGGCACGCACTTCGGCACTCGCGGTGAGGAAGATTTTAAGGCTCGCGTCGGGGAACACCACCGAACCCATGTCGCGCCCATCCGCCACCAGCCCCGGCGCTTGTCGAAACGCCCGTTGCCGCGCCAGCAAAGCTGCCCTTACCCGGGGTAAAGCCGCCACCTTGGATGCGGCATCACCCACCGCTTCGGCTCGGATTGCATCGCTAACCTGATCATTTCGCAAGAAAATATATCCCCCGCTAAACCGGACATCGAGCTCGGTCGCAATTTCCTCCAACCCCGCCTCATCGTCCAGCGGCACCTTATCGCGGTTTGCCGCCAGCGCCACCAGCCGGTAGAGCGCCCCGCTGTCGAGGAAACGAAAGCCAAGTTTCTCCGCCACCCGCTGTGCCACCGTGCCTTTGCCGGAAGCCGACGGGCCGTCGATGGCGATGACGGGAATGAAGGGCTGAGTGAGACGCAGAAACACCTCGAAGTATTCGGGGAAAGTTTTAGCTACACAGTGGGGATCGTTGATGCGCACCGGCACCCCGCCCAAAGCCACCAGCGAGAAACACATGGCCATGCGGTGGTCGTCGTAGGTGTCGATCGTCGCACCCGGGATGAGTGCAGCGGGCGGCGTGATGCGCAGGAAATCCGCGCCCTCCTCCACCGTCGCGCCCACTTTGCGCAACTCGGTGGCCATGGCCGCGATGCGATCGGTTTCTTTCACGCGCCAACTGCCGATGTTGCGGATAGTCGTCGTGCCATCGGCAAACAGGGCCGTTATCGCGATCGTCATTGCCGCATCGGGGATGTGGTTGAGATCGGCATCGATGGCGTGTAACTTACCGTTACCGAAAGCTTCAATCCAATTATCGCCCAGGGTAATCGTCGCGCCCATTTGCGCCAGCGTTTCGGCGAAGCGCAGATCGCCTTGGATGCTGTCTTTGCCTACGCCCTCAACCCGCACCGGGCCGTGCCCGATGGCGCCCGCAGCCAGAAAATAGGAAGCGCTGGAGGCATCGCCCTCGACGTGAATCACGCCCGGGCTCACATAGCGCTGGCCACCGCGAATCCGGAATTCCTGGCTATCGTTAGACTCAACCACGACGCCAAAACGCGCCATGAGCTTGAGCGTAATGTCGATGTAGGGCTTAGAAATCAGCTCGCCCACTACTTCAACCGTCGCATCCTGAGCGCTCAGCGGCAGCGCCATCAGCAGCGCGGTGAGAAATTGGCTGGAGACATTGCCTTTGATGGTTACCCGGCCGCCTGCTTTAATGGCAGCCGGTTTGACGGCAAGTGGCGGGAAACCTTCCACTCCCAGATAGCG
The DNA here is from genome assembly GCA_025361165.1 of Betaproteobacteria bacterium. Taxonomy (GTDB): domain Bacteria; phylum Pseudomonadota; class Gammaproteobacteria; order Burkholderiales; family Thiobacteraceae; genus RBG-16-58-11. The sequence continues at coordinate 11,609 of JANYAU010000073.1, forward strand.
AATATCCGCACCGAGTTGACGCAGCGCATCGACCAAATCACCAATAGGCCGCTCATGCATGCGGGGTACGCCAGAAAGGGTGTAGTCCCCAGCCGACAACGCGAGCACCGCCGTTAGCGGTCGAAACGCCGTGCCGGCATTACCCAAAAATAATTCGGCCTGCTTAACCGGGAACACACCGCCATTGCCGATTACACGATAATCGCGTGACGCGCCATGCTGTGACCATTGCACACCGAGTTGTGTGAGCGCATCCAGCATGTGGCGTGTGTCATCGGAAGCAAGCAGACCTTTAACTTCGGTCACGCCCTCGGCCAACGCCGCGAGCAACAAGATGCGATTGGAAATACTTTTCGAGCCGGGTAAGACGATCGTGCCGGCCATGTGGGCGATGGGTTTTAAATCGATGTATTCCATTGCTTTCACCACCGAGTACACGGAGTACACGGAGGAAAAGAAGTTGAGTGCCCTTGGCTTAACTCCGTGTCCTCCGCGTACTCCGTGGTTAAGGGTTTTTCAAATACTTCTGCCGCGCATCGCGCGCGCGCCCGAACAATTCCGCCAAGGCCGCGCCATCGCCGCGTTCGATCAGTGTCTTTATTTTCGCCAGCTCCGACTCGTAAGCCACAAGCTGACTCAGCATTGTGTCGCGATTAGCGAGACAAATATCGCGCCATATCTCCGGGCTGCTGCCGGCGATGCGGGTAAAATCGCGAAAGCCGCTGGCGGCAAAGCCAAACAATTGTTCGGCATTCGCCTGGCGCGCAATGTAATCGACCAAAGCAAACGCCAGCACATGCGGCAGGTGACTCACTGCGGCGAATACCGCATCGTGATCCGCCGGGTCCATTTGCGACACCTTAGCACCGCAGCCTTGCCAGAGCCGCGTGACCAGTTCGACGGCAGCCGCATCGGTTTCCGCCAGCGGTGTCAGCACCACATTGCGTTCGCGAAATAATTCGCCGCGCGCCGCTTTGACGCCGCTCTTTTCCGCACCGGCAATCGGGTGCCCCGGTACGAAACGGGAAAGATGCGCGCCCAAGTATTGCCGTGCCAGAGTCACTACATCCTGCTTGGTGCTACCGACATCAGTGACCACGGTATGGGCGCCGAGATGCGGCGCAATCGCCGCCATGCTCTCGCCCATCTGCCCCACCGGCACCGCCAACAGCACGAGGTCAGCGCCTTGCACCGCTTGCGCGGGATCGGTCACCGAAACATCGATCACATACATGCCGAGCGCCGCGCTGAGGTTTTCCGCGCTGCGTCCCACACCCACGATCTCGCGCACCAAGCCGGCTTCGCGCAAAGCCAAGGCAAACGAGCCGCCGATGAGGCCAACGCCGATAAGAGTGAGCTTGTTGATCATTGCTATTCGAAAAGTTTAGATGCTGCGGCCCAGCACCGCCGCAATGCCCTTGAGTTCGACCATCAAGTTTTTTAATTCCTCCGGGTTCAGCGCTTGATCGGCATCGCACCAGGCTTCACAAGGGTTCGGATGCATCTCCACCAATAGTCCATCGGCCCCCGCCGCTATCGCTGCGCGCGATAGCGCCGGCACCATCCACGCTTTGCCGCCGGCATGCGAAGGATCGATGATCACGGGCAAGTGAGTTTCTTTTTTCAGCACCGGCACAGCGGTAACATCTAACACATTGCGGTAGTAGGTCTCGAAGGTACGAATACCGCGTTCGCAGAAAATGATGTTGTGGTTACCGCCAGCAGCGATGTATTCCGCCGCCATCAGCCATTCTGAAATCGTCGCGGACATACCGCGCTTCAGAATCACCGGCTTGTTGATGCGCCCGACTTCTTTTAAAAGATCGAAATTTTGCATATTGCGCGTGCCGATTTGGATCACATCCACGTCGTATTCGAGGAAGGTGTCGAGCATGCGCACGTCCATCAATTCGGTAACGATGGGCAGGCCGTATTTATCCGCCGCTTTGCGGAACATATCCAGACCTTCCACGCCCTTGCCTTGGAAGGTATAGGGGCTGGTGCGTGGCTTGAACGCGCCACCGCGCATCAGGCGGCAGCCGGCTGCTTTGACATATTTCGCCGACAACTCCATTTGCTCCGGCGTTTCCACCGAGCACGGGCCGCCGATGACTTGAATTTGATTGCCGCCCAGCGGAATGCCTTTGATATTGACGACCGTATTTTCTTTATGCCACTCGCGCGCCACGATTTTATAGGGCTTAACGACGTGCATGGAATTCTCGACGCCAGGCAAGGCATCGATCATCTCTTGATCCAATTTACGCTCGTCGCCGATGGCGCCGATCACGGTGCGCTCGGTACCGCGCGAGACATTGGACTCGAGCCCGAATTCTTTGATTTTTTTGACGACGCCGTCGATCTGTTCTTCGCTCGCGCCATTTTCCATTACGATAATCATATTGCTTCCTTTGCTATTCCTGTATCGCGCTGGCTAAGGCGCTTAAAAATTTGTCGTTCTCCGCTTCCAATCCAATGCTCACCCGCAAATACTCGGGCATGCCGTAATTCGCGACCGGGCGCACAATCACGCCGTGCTTCAATAAGCGTTGGTATATCGCACTCGCATTGCCGATGCGGAAACTCAAAAAATTCCCAAACGAGGGAATGAACCTCAAGCCGAGCCGCTGCAAGCCCGTACAAATTTGCTGCATGCCTGCCGTGTTCAGCGCGATGCTACGTTGCAAATGCGTCGTATCGCCGAGTGCGGCAAGCGCTGCCGCTTGCGCCACACTGCTGACATTGAAAGGCTGGCGCACGCGATTCAACAAGGCTGCAATTTCCGGGTGTGCCAGGGCAAACCCAACCCGCAAACCTGCCAGGCCATAGGCTTTCGAGAACGTGCGCGCGATCAATAAATTCGGAAAGCGTTGTAACCAGTTGACGCTATCCGCCGCCACATCCGGCGCCAAATATTCGTAATACGCTTCATCCAACACCACCAACACACTGCGCGGCACTTGCTCGATTAGCGCCAGCAGCGCATCCGGCATGAGCAAGGTACCGGTGGGATTGTTGGGGTTAGCGATAAACACGATGCGCGTATCATCTGCTATCGCTTCCAGCAGCGCTTGCGGATCGTTACCAAAATCTTTCGCCGGCACTTCGATACTGCGCGCGCCCATCGCTTGCACCACTAATGGATACACCGCGAAAGCGTGCTGCGAAAATACGGCGGAGGTGGCTGGCGTGAGGAGTGCACGCGCGGCAAACTCCAACACGTCATTCGAGCCATTGCCGAGCACAACTTGCTCTGGCGTAACTGCATAGCGCTTGGCCAGTGCCGCCTTCAATACAAACCCGTTGCCGTCAGGGTAACGCGCCAAATCCGGCAAGACAGCATGTATCGCCGCCAGCGCCGCCGGACTCGACCCCAAGGGGTTTTCGTTGGAGGCGAGCTTGATGATATCGGCTTCATTCAGTCCCATCTCGCGCGCCAGTTCCGCAATCGGCTTGCCGGGCTGATAAGGCGCAATCGCCCGGACATAGCCGGGCGCAAGATCACATAGGTCCATATTTAAATTCGGTTAACGGTGATTGGGTGATAGGTGATTATCAAATCACCTAATCACTTAATCACCTAATCACTCAAAGCACAGCCACCGGATACGAACCCAGCACCTTCACCAACGGTGCCAGCCCTTTCAACTCTCTAATCGCATTTGCAACAGGCGCATCTAGTTGGTGGCCTTCTACATCCACATAAAACACGTATTCCCACAGCCCTGCGCCGGAAGGACGCGATTCGAGTTTGGTCATACTCACGCCATTGCGCGCGAACGGGCCGAGCAAATCATGCATCGCCCCCGGTTGGTTGGGCGCGGCCATCACGATCGAGGTCTTATCGCGGCCAGAGCAAGCCGCCTCCTGGCTGCCCAGCACCAAAAAGCGCGTGGTGTTGTTGGGCTCGTCCTCAATATTGCGCACTAACGCGGTCAAGCCATATATCTCGGCGGCGGTCTCGCCGGCGATCGCGGCAGCGTTAGGTTCGTCAGCGGCAAGCCGGGCTGCTTCCGCATTGCTCGCCACGGTGAAGCGTGTCACGCCCGGTAAATTCTGATTCAACCATTCATGGCATTGCGCGAACGATTGCGCGTGGGAATAAATCTTCTCAATCCCGGTCAGGTTCTCGCCCTTGCGCAGCAGAAAATGATGCACCCGCACCACCACTTCCCCACAAATCTTAAGCGGCGAATTGAGCAACAAATCCAGCGTGCGGCCGATGGCGCCTTCGGTAGAATTTTCTACCGGTGCCACAGCGTAATCGACTTGATTGGCTTCGACTTTGCGGAACACTTCGTCGATGGAACTGCAATCTACCGTCTGCGCCGCATGGCCAAATTGCTTCAATGCAGCCGCTTGAGTAAATGTGCCCCGTGGACCCAAATACGCCACGCTGAGGGGTTTCTCCAGCGCCAGGCAAGCAGACATGATTTCGCGGAACAGACGTGCTGCGGCTTCGCCGGACAGGGGGCCGGGATTGGCCTCTTTGATGCGGCGCAGCACTTGGGCTTCGCGTTCTGGGCGGTACACACTGCCCTGCTTTAAGCGGCCAATAGTTTGAGCGAGCTGCGCGCGGCGGCTGATGAGTTTCAACAACTCATCGTCGATGCCGTCAATTTCGGCGCGGAGATTTTGTAGCTCGTCGGACATGATGTGTTAAATAGCGCGCACCATCAGCACACCCTTGATGGCTGCGATTTTGTCGATGACGGCCTGCGGCATGGCGCTATCCAGATCAACCAAAGTGTAGGCGATTTCGCCTTTGGATTTATTGACCATATTATGGATATTCAATCCGGCATCTGCCACTGCGGTGGAGATTTGCCCCACCATATTCGGCACGTTGGCATTCGCAATCGCCAGTCGATGCTCCGACTCACGCGGCATGGCAACGTTGGGGAAATTCACCGCGTTTAACACATTGCCGTTTTCCAAATAATCGCGCACTTGTTCGGCCACCATGATGGCGCAATTGTCTTCGGCTTCCATAGTTGAAGCCCCGAGATGTGGCAAGGTCACCACACCGGCGCAACCCTTGAGCGCATTGGCTGGAAAGTCGCATACATAAGCGCGCAAATTGCCGGCATTGATGGCTTCCACCACGGCCTTATCGTCCACAATGCCTTCGCGCGCGAAATTGAGCAGCACCGTAGTTTTTTTCATCAGCGCCAGACGCTCGGCGTTGATCAGATTGCGCGTCGCATCGATCAGCGGCACATGTAGCGTGATGAAATCGCTGTTCTTCACCACGTCGTCCACGCTCTGCGCTTTACGCACTGTGGACGGCAAACGCCAGGCCGCCTCGACTGTGATTTCAGGATCGTAGCCGAGCACGTTCATGCCAAGTTTGATCGCGGCATCCGCCACCAGCGAACCGATGGCGCCGAGGCCGATGATGCCCAGCGTGCGGTTAGGCAACTCAATCCCAGCATAGTTTTTCTTGCCCGCTTCTACCGCTTTGGAAATCTCGGCATCAGTCCCGGTAAGCCCTTCGGCGAACTTGAGCGCGGGAATCAGATTGCGCGCGCCCATTAACATACCGGCGAAGACCAATTCCTTCACCGCATTGGCGTTGGCGCCGGGCGCGTTGAACACCGGCACGCCGCGCTCGCTCATCTTCGCCACGGGCACATTGTTGGTGCCGGCGCCAGCGCGCGCGATGGCTTTGACGCTGGCGGGAATGGTCATGTCGTGCATTTTTGCCGAGCGCACCAGAATGGCATCCGGCTCGGCAATATCGTTGCCGGTGCTGTAGCTGTCCGCGGGTAGCCGTTCCAAACCTTGCTTGGAAATAGCATTCAAAGTCAAAATTTTGTAGTGCTTAGCCATTTTTCTTCTCGAACGCTTTCATGTATTCAACCAACGCTTTCACACCTTCGATCGGCATAGCGTTATAAATCGAGGCACGCATACCGCCCACCGAGCGATGGCCTTTCAGTTGCGCCAAGCCATGTTCTTTCGCACCCTTGAGGAAGATCTCGTCCAATGCCGCATCTTTGAGCGTGAACGGGATATTCATGCGCGAGCGATTTTCACGCGCGGTGGGACAAGTATAAAACGCCGAACTATCCAGACAATCGTATAGCGCATTGGCTTTAGCGATGTTGTGCTGCTCCATCGCCGCCAGCCCGCCCTTACTCTTTAAAAGCTTGAATACCAGACTGGCGATATACATCGCATACGTCGGCGGGGTGTTATACATCGATTCGTTATCCGCATGGATCTTATAGTCGAACATGCTCGGCGTCCCGGCCACGGTCTGCCCGAGCAAGTCTTCGCGCACGATGACAATGGTCAAACCCGCAGGACCGATATTCTTCTGCGCGCCGGCGTAAATCAGGGCGTACTGCGACACATCGATCTGCTTGGAGAGAATATTGGAAGACATATCCGCCACCAGCGGCACGCCGCCCGTATCCGGTACCCAATGAAACTCGACACCGCCTATGGTTTCGTTCGGCGTGTAGTGGACATAGGCCGCGTCTTTGTTCAGCATCCATTTGTCTTGCGCCGGTGCGTAAGAAAAGTTTTTATCTTCGGAAGTCGCCGCGATATTCACACTGCAAAACTTCTTGGCCTCTTTAATCGCCTTCTTCGACCACTCGCCGGTGTTCACATAATCGGCGCTGGTTTTACCGCGCAGCAAATTCATCGGCACCATCGCGAATTGGCTCGATGCGCCACCTTGCAAGAACAACACTTTGTAAGTAGTTGGTATGGCCAACAGCTCGCGCAAATCGGCCTCAGTCTGCGCGGCAATGCCCATGAACTCCTTGCCGCGATGGCTCATCTCCATCACCGACATGCCGCTGCCTTGCCAATTGAGCATTTCGTCACGCGCTTGTTCCAGCACTTCCTGTGGCAAAACTGCGGGCCCGGCGCTAAAGTTGTAAATCCGTTCCATGGCTAACTTTCCTCTCCTTCTGCTACATCGGGTTCGACGATGCGCTGCAAACCGACCAATTTCTCACCTTCGGCGGTATTGATCAGCGTCACACCTTGGGTCGCGCGGCCCATTTCACGTATCCCTTTGACCGGGGTGCGGATCAACACGCCGCCGGTGGTAATGAGCATGATCTCGTCTTGCTCATCGGCCAGCGTTGCTGCTACCACGCGCCCATTGCGCGCCGTGGTTTGGATCGCGATCATGCCTTGCGTGCCACGGCCGTGACGGGTGTATTCCGAAATCGGCGTGCGCTTGCCGTAACCGTTTTCGGTCGCGGTGAGCACGGATTGCGTTTCCGATTCCGCCACTAGCATCGAGATCACGCGCTGACCTTCGGCCAACCGCATGCCGCGCACGCCGTGCGCGCCGCGCCCCATCGGACGCACGTCGGATTCTTCGAAACGTACTGCCTTGCCGTTGTCGGAGAACAACATCACATCGTGCGTCCCATCGGTGATCGCCGCGCCCACCAGATAATCGCCATCGTCCAGCGACACGGCGATAATGCCGCTGGTGCGCGGACGCGAGAATTCGGTGAGCGGCGTTTTCTTGACGGTGCCGCGCGCGGTGGCCATAAACACATAATGCTGGTCGTCGAACGCTTTCACCGGCAACAGCGCGGTGATTTTCTCTCTGTCCTCGATCGGCAAGAGATTCACAATCGGCTTGCCGCGGCTGATGCGGCTGCCTTGCGGCACCTCGTACACCTTCAGCCAATACACACGACCACGGCTGGAGAAACACAGAATGTAATCGTGGGTATTGGCCACGAACATCTTGTCTATAAAGTCGTCTTCCTTGGTCGCCGCTGCTTGCTTGCCG
>JANYAU010000154.1 GCA_025361165.1 Betaproteobacteria bacterium
AAGATTCTCGCCAAATCGTTCTTCCGCGAAATGACAAAGGCAGGATTCAGCTCGACACAGATCATCCACGCCGCGAGCGAAATTATCACGCAATTGAATACCAATTTAACTAAGCACAGTAAGCGCTTGGAGCGGAAGTAATGGGCCAGTAGTGCAAGCATTCTTACTTGCCGACAGGATGCCGGCGCTACATACCGGGAATTTTGCGTCACCCAGCAACGCCTAGAGGCATTCGCTAAAACTACCGGTGGTTTGGATTTCCGGGGCCCCTGCTGCGCCGCTGAGTGGAGGGTGCGCTGCGCGGAGCTTTAGGCGAGCACTGTTCGAGTTCCGCGGCAGCCCGCGTTTTATGCGGGTTGCTAGGGCGAGTTGCGCAGCCCCGCGTAGTGCGCCCGGAGCGAGGGAACCCGAAGGGCGGTGTAGGGGGTGCCCTTCTTTTTGGTTACCTTTTTCTTGGGCAAGCAAGAAAAAGTGACCCGCCGCCGGGCGGCCCCGGTTAAATGCTTTTGAAATGGCGCGCGTAACGCACACTTCGAAAGAATGGCTAACCTTCTTCGATTTCTTTAAGTATTCTTCCACTCTCATCTTTCCAAGCAGTTAGGCCATTAGCTCCACCGCCGTGAACAACTGCGGCCGCAGCGCTTGGGCTTGAAAACTCAGTATCTTTGGCAAAGAAATAGAATCCGTCTTTTTCGACAAGGGCACCATCATTGAACAATTTGTTTCGAAGGGATACAACGAAAGGGTGCTGGGTTTCAGCGGAAGGACGCTCCTTAAGGACGGCGGTAGAGCCCGCAAACACGACGAATCCATTCACAGTTCTCTGCCCTTTTGCGATAGCCCCCTTGTTCTTGCAAACGAGCATATTTGATCTCGATGCGCGTTTATTAGATTCGACAATAGGAGTTAAAAGGTCGGAACCGAGAACCGGAAGCACTTGTTGAATACGCGAAAGAAAAACCTCCATGTCCTCACGGTCTGACTCGGGAAGCTTTGCATTTGTTACGTTAGCATTTTCAAGCCGGTAACGGCCAATGCGCTTCGCTTCATCCATTAGGCGGTTTTCAAGATAACGAATGTGCGCCTTGGTAAGATTTTCATCTTTACTCACAAACACAACAACAGAATTCCAGAAATCTTTGGCACGGTGCTGTTTCAAGCGCTCTCGAATCACCTCAGCTTCACCGATGTAAGCCAAGCTGTCCCCAGTTTCCGGATCTGCGCCGAAAAGAAAATATATCCCGGAATTTTCAAGTTCTTCGCGCGCAAGTAATTGGTCCAAATCAGTCCTTGGAGCAGCAAGTGCCTTCCCTGTCCAATTCGAGACTTCCCCGGTTCGCAATAGCTTTGCATCACCATGCGGAAGAAATAATTTGATCGTCGCGGAAGCCATATGAGTCCTTGTTAGTGATAAATCGGCGGTCCACCCTCATCCGGTCGCCCATTGGCAATCTCATCCGGTGTGGCATCGCGCACCGCGACCACCGTCACCGCAAACTTCACCGTTTGCCCTGCGAAGGGATGATTGGCGTCGACAGTGAGCTTGCCGTTTTCGATTTTGGTCACGAGGAATTTCATTGCCTCGCCTTGTTCGTTTTCAAATTCGACTTCGGCGCCGATGTAGCGGTACTCCGGCGGCACGTTGTCGATATCGTCGGTATAGGTGAGCGCAGGATCGTGCGCCCCGAAGCCTTGCTCCGGCGGCAAAACCACTTCGAATTTATCGCCAGCTTTCGCGCCTTCCAGCGCCGCTTCGACTTGCTCGAAAAGGCCGCTATCGGCACCGTGTACGTAGCCGATGGGTACGTCGGATTGCTCCACCACTTGGCCTTGCTGGTCGAGAATGGAATAGGTGATGTAAATCGCTTTGTTCTTGGCGACGATTGAATCGGACATGGCTTAAACCCGGTGAAAAAGGGAAGAATTTTACCCGAAACGAGGTCGCCGCGCGCACAGACTCTAATGGCGCGCTATCTCCAGGGTGACGATGATCTCGCGCTGCGAGGCGCTCAGCGGCCAAGCCAGCTTCAAGGTCACTGCTTGCATGATTTTTTCGAACCCGGCTTCGGATTGCGAGACGCTGAAATGCGGCGCGGCGTGTAGATGCACCGCGCTACTCGCGTGCACGGAGATGCTGCCGCCGAGCACGTCGTCGGACAAAGTCAGCGTTTCCATCGCCTCGGTTTCGAACACTTGGCCGAAGCCACCCGGGATGCCGCCTTGGAACAGATAGCGCCCGGCCGGGCCATCACAACTCGGCATGGCGAGATTGATTTCGGTGCCGAACCAGCCGCGCGGCTCGCCGCTAAAGCGGTAATGCACCGTGAGCCGCTTGCCCTCGATGCGTAGCGTTTTTTCTACTTTCAACACTTCCACCGCCGCATCGAAACAAGCGCTGAGCCCGGCGCTCTCTAACGCTTGATAGTCGAGCGCAAACGGCGGCGTATCTGAATTCGGCACATCGGCATCCAACCAACTATCGTAAAACAACGCACGCGGTCGCTGATCGAGGCGCAAATCCTCGGGACTGATTTCATGCTTAAAACTCACACGATCATGCGCGGAAACGATGCCTGAACCATCGTGCGCGTGGCCGCTGTCGCCCAAGTGCATCTTGCGGTAGTAATGCTCGTCCTGACGCGCGAGGGTATCGCCGAAATTATGCGAGAGCGCATACGCATCCAGCTCAGCCACAGTGGCGCTGCCGTCTAAGCGCACAATCGCTTGCAGCGATTCGTTATGCAAAAATAATTCGTCTTGGCCATCGAGATCAATATCCCGCACTTCCCGCGCCGGACGATGATCGAGTTGATCCAGGCGGTGTTCCAACTGCACGATGGCGTGGTATACCGCACGCCGTAAATGCGGCAGATATAAGCCGCCGAACAGCCCATGCCAATAGGCGTCGTTGGCTTGCGCCTGATACAACAACTCGCGCAATTCATGCTGCGGGCCATGCCCGTGCAAGGCATGCAAGCGCTGGGATAAGCCCAACATACGCTTGTGCATCCAGTTCGATTCGGGATAGCGGGTGAGAAAATTTTTCCAGATGCCGCCACGCAAGAACGCTTTTTGCTGATCGAAGCGGCCTTGTTGCTTGGCCGTTTGCACCAACTCGGCATAGGTATTCGCCGCTTCCGCCGGCAGCGTCCATTCGTTCATCTCGATATACGAGGTGGTAGGCAAATACACCACGCCGCGGGTTTTGGCCTGGGCATGGTATTCGTCGTAGCGCTGGGTGCGGATAATGGGCGAGGCCAGTACGCCCTCGATGAACTGTTTGAGCCAGCCTTTCTCGTACACCCACTCGTAGGTTTCGGGCCAGATGCCAAATTTTTCGATATCGTCGAAATACACCGCGGCGACTTGCTTGCCGGTCTGCGCGAGGCTTTCGATATAGCGCACCGCTTCATCCGCGGGCGAAAACGGCAGACGATAACGTAGCGTCTCATTGATCGGAAATAGATCCAGTTGGCGGCCATCCTCTTCGGTGGTGTAGAAGCCGTTCAAGTCTTCGATGCGCTTGCCGGTGCAGAGGAAGTGGTAGTCGTCCACCGTCACGTAGCGAATGCCCGCGTCGGCCAAAGCCGGCACCACGGTCGCTTCCCACACGCGCTCGGTGAGCCACGCACCCTTGGGCCGCGCGCCCAATTTTCTCTCCAATTTGTCGGATAGTGTTTTAATTTGCCCGATGCGATCGCGATTCGGAATCACCGCCAACACTGGCTCGGTGTCTCCCGCGCCAAACAATTCCACTTGGCCACGCGCCACCATGTCATGCAGCAGGCGCATGTCCTGCGGGAAATGCGCGAACAAATAGTCGAGCAGCCAGCCGGAAAAATGCACCGTGAATTTGAAATCGTGATAGCGATGCAGTGTCTCAATGAAGGGACGGTAGCAGCGGCGGTGCGCGTCCTCCAGCACTGCATCGAAATTGCCAACCGGCTGGTGGGCGTGGACGCCTAAGAGAAGTGCAATCGTCGTCATCTGTTCTATTTCGTTAACTGCCACGGCGCATGGTGCCGCCGGTTTCGACTCCGCGCGCGCCGCCATGGCTAATGGGGTGTTCTAAAGCGGGCGGCACCGGTAAGTGCAAGTGCCGATATAAATTTCGTAGGTTCGCGCGGAATAGCGCATCGAAAGTGGCCACGCTGTGCGAAGGATTGTAATCGCCGAACCACCAGAACCAGTCCGAACTTTCACAATCGGCCAGCTGCCGGGATGCGGCGCGCCGTTCTTGCTCACTCAAGCGTTCGCTCGCCATGACGAGATCATAACTCTGTTTAGCCGCGCAGAGCAAATCCCAAGCGCGATTTTTATCGTGATCGCCGATCCAAGTGGCGAGATTGCCGTATACCCAACTCCCCGCCACCACTTGCGGCAATTCGCCGGCAGTGGCGCACGCGCCATCGCCTGCCGCGCACTGCTGCAAATAGCCCTCAAACGTGGTCATGCGTATCGTCGGATGCTTGGCCAGTTCCTCATATAACTCGGAAAGAAAGTAATAGCCGTTGTAAGGGTAGTATTCCCAGGCGTTTTCGCCATCGAGTATCACCGACACCACTGGGTTTTCCTGCTGCGCCGTGCGCTGAGAGATCGCCTCTAACTCATGCACAAAGTTCGTCACAGCATCCCGCCCATACCACTTGGCGTATTCAAAGCCGATCAAATCCGAAAGATGGTCATCGCGGAAAAAGCAATGCATGTGGCTTGCGCCGTCTTGCACGCGATACGGGCGATACATGTATTGTGATTTGTTCGGCACTTGTCCGAACGAATGCCGCAAGCTATTTACCAGTACTCCCTCGCCGCTGGCCGCCCATTGCATACCATGCTGTGCCAGCAACATGAGCGAAGATTGCGATACGCCGCCCTCCGCCGGCCACATGCCGCTCGGGCGGCGGCCGAAACGCGTTTCATGCGTAGACAACGCAGATTCGATATGGAATTTCATGCGTTCCACCCCACCCGGATAGCAAGGCGCCTCCGGCAGCCCGGAATCCGGCAGGGTTTCGCGTGCGCTTTTGAGGTCGATTAGCAACGGTGCGATAGGATGATAATGCGGCGTGGTTGATACTTCGATGCGGCCCGCTTCAAGTAATTTTCGATAGCGCGGAATGATCCCCGCGATCAACTCGCCATATAGTTCGAATAGCAAACGACGATCGGTGTAGCTGAATAAGGACCCTTGGCTCATCAGGCGCGGCACTAATTCGGTACTGCGCCGCACTGACTCGCCAGTCCAGATTAAATGATACCAAGTCACCAGGTCGGCCAGATACTGCCCCGACAAATACTCGAAGTGCCTATCCTCATGTTCGTCGATTTCACGAAACATCTTAAACAAGCGCTGGTACGCCGGATAAGGTTCGATCATCGTGATATGGTTGCAGCGAAAGCAACGATCGAGCAGCAGCTCGCGCTCGTCCATCGTGAGGTCGTGCAAATCCTCACGCGCCAGCAAGCGCAGCAAGGGGTCGCGAATCTCGCCGCTCTTGAATTGGCGCGCGTAGTCTTCTAACTGATCGAGCAATACCGGCACAAAATTCACCACCGCCCGCGCCTGGGGATTTTGCTCCAGGTGATAGACCATGTCGGTATAGTCTTTGGCCGCGTGCAGATAAGTCCAGGGCAAGACGAACTCGCCGCTGGCATAGTCGCGGTAATCGGGCTGGTGCATATGCCAGCACAAAATCAGGTTCAGTACGCGGGGGGAATCGCTCATCTTTTGGGTACCGGTAAAAACGTCGTTGAACGCATTAACGGCATGCAATTCGCTGCCTTAACGGGTAAATCTAGCGCACGTGGTGAATATATTGCCCGAGCATCTCGGGCGTAATCAGGGTCACGCCGCCTTCCGTGACATAGAAACGCTCCGCATCTTTTTGCCGGTCGAAACCCACTTCCATGCCATCCGGAATACGGCAGCCCTTATCCACCACCACCCGATGGAGCTTCACGTAGCGCCCAATATCCGCATTGGGCAAAATCACCGAATCGGTCACTTCGCTGTAGGCATTGACCCGCACATCGGAGAACAGCACCGAGCGCTTCACTATCGCACCGCTGATAATGCAGCCGCCGGAAACCATGGTATCGACCGCCATGCCGCGCCGGTCTTCGTCGTCGAACACGAATTTGGCGGGGGGCAACTGCTCTTGGTAGGTCCAGATCGGCCATTTTTCGTCGTACAAATTGAGATCCGGCGTAATTTTCGCCAACTCCATATTGGCTTCCCAGTATGCTTCCACGGTTCCCACGTCGCGCCAATACGGCGCACCGTTCTGCACCCCGACACAACTTTCGGAGAACCGATGGGAAAACACCCGGTAACGCGACACCAAATGCGGAATGATGTCATGCCCGAAATCGTGTGATGAAGTCCGGTCGTCCGCATCGCGAATCAACTGTTCATAGAGAAATTTAGCATTGAAAATGTAAATGCCCATGCTGGCCAAAGCGCGGCTGGGATCGCCCGGCATCGGCGTCGGCTGCTCGGGCTTTTCATCGAACGCCACGATGCGCTGGTATTGATCCACGCTCATCACGCCAAAAGATTTGGCGTCTTCGATCGGCACTTCGATGCAGGCGATGGTCACATCGGCAGCGGAAGCCGCATGCGCCGCGAGCATTTCGCCATAGTCCATTTTGTAGATATGATCGCCGGCGAGAATCAGCACGAACTCCGGCGCGTAATGGCGCAGAATATCCATATTCTGAAACACCGCATCCGCCGTGCCTTTGTACCATTCGGCCTCGATGCGCTGTTGCGCCGGCAGCAGATCGATAAACTCATTGAATTCGCCGCGCAGAAAACCCCAGCCGCGCTGCAAGTGCTGGATCAGACTATGCGCTTTGTACTGGGTAACGACGCCGATGCGGCGTATGCCGGAGTTCAAGCAATTGGAAAGCGGAAAATCAATAATGCGGAATTTACCGCCAAATGGCACCGCCGGTTTCGCCCGCCAATCGGTCAGGTGCTTGAGCCGACTGCCGCGGCCGCCGGCCAAGATAAGCGCAACGGTGTTTTTCGTCAGCAAACTGACGAAACGGGGATACTCTTTCTGCTTACGTAACTCGTCTTCTTTGGAATCCATCATTAAACTCTAGTCGATCAAAAAGGCCTATCCCCCAAGGGAGCCCAAAGGGAGATTGGATCAAAGATCAAGATAATGGGTATTATGTCTATAATTTCCTTGTGCGCTGATATTTAATCACCCACGCACGACAACCTTAAGACACAGCCCAATGAAACACGACATCCCCATCAAAGTCAATCGCGCAGCGGAAGCGATTCTCAACGCGCGTTCGCATGATCCTTTTACCTACCTCGGCCTGCACCAAAATGAAGCGGGTTGGGTCATTCGGGTTTTCGCGCCCTACCACACCCACGTCGCCGTACAGATCAATGAACAATGGCAGCCGCTGCAGCAGGTGCTGCCCGAAGGCTTGTTCGAATGGCGCGGCACGCAACAGCCGCCCCTGCCCTACCGCTTAAAAATAGAAGACGCGCACTTCGCGCACGAGACTTTTGACCCCTATTGCTTTCCCAACCCCATCAGCGAGCACGATCTCTATCTGTTCGGCGAAGGCCGCTTGTATCAGGGCTACCGTATGCTCGGCGCGCAGCCGATGGAGCTGCTGGGCGTTCAAGGCGTGAGCTTCGCCGTGTGGGCGCCGAATGCGGAGCGCGTGAGCGTGGTCGGCGATTTCAATCGCTGGGATGGGCGCAGCCACCCCATGCGTTCGCTCGGCGCCAGCGGGGTATGGCAGTTGTTCATTCCCGACCTTGCGCCGGGCTGCTTATACAAATTCGAAATTCGCAACCGCCACACCGGCAATGTGTTCGTCAAGACCGATCCCTATGCCCAGGCCTATGAGCTGCGCCCCAGCTCTGCTGCGCGCGTCGCCGCCATGCAGCGCTACGAATGGAGCGATAGCACCTGGCTCGCGCAGCGCAAAGAGGCGGATTGGCTACATGCGCCGTGCAACATCTACGAAATCCATGTGGGCTCGTGGCGGCGTCATCCGGACGGCCGCTTCTATACTTATCGCGAATTGGCCGAGCACCTTGTGCCCTACGTGAAAGAGATGGGCTACACCCATATCGAGTTGTTGCCCTTGTCGGAGCATCCGCTCGATGAATCCTGGGGCTATCAAGCCACCGGTTATTTCGCACCGACGAGCCGGTTCGGCACGCCAGACGACTTACGCGCCTTCATCGACGCCTGCCATCAAGCTGACATCGGCGTGTTTTTGGACTGGGTGCCGGCGCATTTTCCCAAAGACGATTGGGCACTGGCGCAATTCGACGGCACGGCTTTATACGAACATGCCGACCCCCGGCTCGGCATGCATCAGGAATGGGGCACCTTAATTTTTAATTATGGCCGGCGTGAAGTAAAAAGCTTCTTGCTCGCCTCTGCACACTGCTGGTTCGACGAATTTCACATCGACGGCATACGCGTCGATGCCGTTGCCTCCATGCTCTATCTCGACTACTCGCGTAAACCCGGCGAGTGGCTGCCGAACCGCTACGGCGGACGCGAAAATCTGGAAGCGGTGGAATTCCTGCGCGACTTGAACGTGATGGTGCACGAACAATTCCCCGGCGCACTCACCATGGCGGAAGAGTCCACTGCCTGGCCCATGGTCTCGCGCCCGACGTATCTCGGTGGCCTGGGCTTCTCCATGAAGTGGAACATGGGCTGGATGAACGATACCCTGAGTTACTTCGAGCATGATCCCGTGCATCGCCGCTTTCACCACCACCAACTCACTTTCGGCCAGCTTTATGCCTACACCGAAAACTTCGTGCTGCCCTTATCGCACGATGAAGTGGTACACGGCAAACGTTCACTGCTCGACAAAATGCCCGGCGATGCCTGGCAGAAATTCGCCAACCTGCGCCTGCTGTTCACCTACCAGATGAGCGCCCCCGGCAAGAAACTCAATTTCATGGGTAACGAAATCGCTCAGGGCCAAGAATGGAGCGTGAGCCGGGAACTAGATTGGTGGTTGTTGGCGCGCGATGTTCACCGCGGGGTGCAATCCTGCGTGCGCGATCTCAATCATCTATATCGCGCCACCCCGGCACTGCACGACTTAGACTTCACGCCGGAGGGATTTCGCTGGATCGATTGCCACGATGGCGACCAATCCACCTTAAGTTATGTGCGCCAAGCGCGCGATGGTTCGTTCGTGGTGGCGGCATTGAATTTCACCCCGGTGCCGCGCAAAAATTACCGGCTGGGCGTGCCGCGTGTCGGCATGTATCGCGAGATCTTCAACAGCGACTCCAGCTACTATGGCGGCAGCAACCTCGGCAACGGCTCGGGTATCGTCGCCGAGGCGGGTAATTGGATGGGCTACCCGGCATCGATTAGCCTGACCCTACCGCCGATGGCGGGGGTGATACTGGTTTTGGCCTGAGCAATGACCTCCCTCACCCGCTCCCCGGCGTGGAAAGCGCTTAAAGCCCATCACAAACAAATAACGGGTGTGCACATGCGCGAATTGTTCGCGCAAGATACTCAACGCTTCGATAAATACACGCTGCGCTTCAACGATCTGCTGCTCGATTATTCCAAGAATATCGTCACCGACACGACGCTGCCCTTGCTGTTCGATTTAGCGCGCCAAGCCGAACTGCCGCTATGGACCGAGCGCATGTTCGCGGGCGAGAAAATCAACTTCACCGAAAACCGCGCCGTGCTGCATATCGCACTGCGTAATCGCGCCAACCGCCCGATCAAGGTCGATGGCAAAGATGTGATGCCCGCCATTAACACCGTGCTGGCACATATGCGCAGCTTCAGCGAGCAAGTGCGCAACGGTAAGTGGAAAGGCTACACCGGCAAAGCGATCACGGATATCGTCAACATCGGTATCGGCGGTTCCGATTTAGGGCCGGTGATGGTCAGCGAGGCCTTGCGGCCGTACGCTGCCGCCCACCTCAAAATGCACTTCGTCTCGAATATCGACGGCACCCAAGTGGTGGAGACGCTGAAGCAACTCAATCCGGAAACCGCGTTGTTCATCGTCTCCTCGAAAACCTTCACCACCCAAGAAACACTGACCAATGCGCGCTCCGCGCGTGACTGGTTCTTAACCGCAGCGAATAATCAGAAAGCCATTGCCAGGCACTTCGTCGCTGTCTCCACCAACACCCAAGAAGTCAAAGCCTTCGGCATTGATCCCGCCAATATGTTTGCGTTCTGGGATTGGGTCGGCGGCCGCTATTCGCTGTGGTCGGCAATCGGCTTATCGATTGCGCTCGCCATCGGCATGGATCAATTCGAAGCCCTACTGGCCGGCGCCCACGCCATGGACGAACATTTCCGCAGCGCGCCGCTGGAACAAAATTTACCGGTAGTGATGGGCATGCTCGGCGTGTGGTATGGTGATTTTTTCGACGCGGAATCGCATGCCGTGCTGCCCTACGATCAGTACCTGCACCGCTTTCCGGCCTATCTGCAACAACTCGACATGGAAAGCAACGGCAAGCGCGTGCGACGCGACAAAAAGACGGTGGATTACGCCACCGGCCCGGTGCTGTGGGGCGAGCCCGGCACCAATGGCCAGCATTCGTTCTATCAACTCATGCACCATGGCACCAAACTCATCCCGGCGGATTTCTTGGCCCCGGCGCAAAGCCAAAACCCGCTCGGTGAACACCACGCGATTCTGCTCTCTAATTTCTTCGCCCAAACCGAAGCGCTGATGCAAGGCAAGACCGAAGCCGAAGTGCGCGCGGAACTAAAAGCGGCCGGTATCAGCGGGCGCAAATTGGAACAACTGGCGCCGCATAAAGTTTTTCCCGGCAACCGGCCCACCAATTCGATTCTGTTCAAACAACTGGATCCCGCTACCCTCGGTACGCTGATTGCGCTTTACGAACACAAAGTCTTCGTGCAGGGCATCATCTGGAATATCAATTCCTTCGATCAGTGGGGGGTGGAATTAGGCAAACAACTGGCGCAAAAAATCCAGCCGGAATTGAAAGACGAGGGGGTCGTCACCGGCCACGATAGTTCGACCAACGGACTGATCAACTACTATAAATCGCTGCGGAAATAGCACGACATCACAAAGCGCGCATTACTCAAAGCTTGCCGTGATGAAACAGCAGTTGGTGATGCGCATTTTCGCCCACCCCTTGCACTTTGATGCGCGTCAGTCCGGCGCTGGGCACGTCGATTTGATAGGTGCTCGCCAGCGGTAGATTCAGCGCGTTGGCAAGCGCCATGCGGATCACGCCGGCATGGCACACCAGCAGCACGTGCTTGCCGGCATGCGCTTCGATCAGATCGAACCAGGCTTCACGCACCCGTGCGAAGAAATCTTCCAGCGGCTCCGCGCCTGCCGGACGCTGCTTGAGCGGGTCGCGTTTGAAACGTTCGATAACGTGCGGATCGTCGGCACACAGTTGCGCCGCGGTCTTGCCTTCCCATGCGCCGAAATTCACTTCCATGAAGCGCTCATCGAAACTCAAGGGCAGACTTTGCTTGCGCGCCAATTCGAGGGCGAAGGCCTGGCAGCGTGCTAAAGGAGAACTGACGATGTGCTGCCACGGGCGGTGTGCGCCAACCGCATCGCGCATTTGCTGCCAGCCTTTTTCGCTCAGCGGATCATCGGTCTGACCGCGATATTTGCGTCCGCCCACCGGCTCGCCGTGACGCAAGAGATCGATTGTGGTAACGAGTTCTGACATAAAAACAATTCACTCACCACGGAGTACACAGAGGACACGGAGAAAAACCGGGACTTACTCCGTGTCCTCTGTGTACTCCGTGGTGCATCGCTTTAATTATTTACCCGCCCGCCCATTTGGCGATAGTGAGCAACAGCAACAAGCCCAGCCAAAGCGCGATAGCACGCCAAATCAAACTCACTGCGCTATCCAAATAATCCGCATCGGCTTCGTCGCCCAAACCGAGTTGTGGCCGGTATTTGAGTTGGCCGTCGAATTCCAGCGGCTCGCCCAAAAGCACGCCCAGCGCGCCGGCGCCGCTGGCGAGGATGATGCCGTGCGCCTTATTGGTCCAATGCCGCGCTTGCTCTTGCCAGCAACGAATGGCATCTTCGAAATCGCCTACCACGGCGAAGCTCACCGCAGTCAATCGTAAGGGTAGCCAATCCAGGAAATGAAATGCCGCATCGGGGAACATACCGAAACGGCCATATTCCTGATGATCGAGCGCGCCCCATTTTTGACTGAGGATTTGCGCCAAGCGATACAGCAAAGCGCCCGCCGGGCCGAGTAGAGCAAACCAGAAAAACACACCGAAGTATTGGCGATGCGCGCACAACAAAAGTTTTTCGATCGCGATGCGCGCCAAGGCATCGGCTTTGAGTGCGGTAAGCGCATGGCCCTCCCAATCTCCAATCACACTACGCGCTGTATCGAGATCATTTTCGCGTAGTGCCTTGGCGACTTTGCCTGCGGAGTGGGTTACTTGGCTACAGCTCAGACTGAGATATAACACGCCCACATTGAACAGCAAGGCCAACAAGGGACTCGCGCGATAGAGCAGATAATAGATAATCGCCAGCCCCAGCACGGGCGGCAATATCCCCAAACTCCAAGC
Organism: Betaproteobacteria bacterium; assembly: GCA_025361165.1. Lineage (GTDB taxonomy): Bacteria > Pseudomonadota > Gammaproteobacteria > Burkholderiales > Thiobacteraceae > RBG-16-58-11. The sequence continues at coordinate 12,591 of JANYAU010000154.1, forward strand.
GAGCAGACCATAGCGGTAACGTCCGGCGTTGAAATGCCGCTCCAGAAAATTGCCGTAGCGGGCAAAGTACACATAGAGTTGAATGCGCTGGTCGAGCGGGCGGAAATGTTCGAGCAGCATCACGGCGACGAGAGAGAGGAAACTCACTGCTGTATTTCCACCGTAAACTCGCCAATGCGATAAATTTCCGCTGGGCTGTTATACAACTCCACCGCCGGCATGGTGATATCGCGGTTCTGCGTTTTCAGATAATCGTAAAGCGCCTGATAGGTTTTGCTCGGCGCGAGTAATTCGGCTGCCTTGACTTGGCCGAGCAAAACTTTGCGCCGCGGAATCTCGCCGCGTTTGAGCGGCGGCCGAATCACATCGCCAGCCTGCACCACAAACCCGGTATAAGCGCGGAGTTGATTGAGTGGCACATGCCGCGGATCATCGAACAACACATTGATCGGCTGTAATGGCGTCACATGCTGCGCGCGTAACGCTTGCAATACCTGATGCTGGGTCTCGGGAAGTTTGGCGTAAGCGCCGCTATGCGCCAGATAAGCGTAGACGTAGGGACCGCGCTCGGTCTGCTCGATACGCACCGAATTGAAACCGCCCCACCAGCCATATACCAAGAGCAGAGGCAAGACGAATGCGAGTAAAATCACCAACCAGGATTTTTTCAACAACGCGCTTCTCATTTGAGTGAGTGAACTTGCCGGAAAAACACGGGTTTTATGGCTTTCCGGCCCTGCTTATAATAACTGAATTCTCCGCCCCGCGACATGAAAGGAATACCGTGTTCCAGAGACTCTGCCTCTCCCTGCTATGCACGCTGCCGCTGATTGCGTCTGCGACAAAAGACAACGCCGCCACCGTGCCGTTCAAAGCGGTTCAGGTCGGCGCACATTCCTACTATGTGCAAGGTCAATCCGGCCCCGCTTCGAGCGCGAACCAGGGCTTCATGTCGAATGCCGGATTTGTCATCACGCCCGCCGGCGTAGTGGTATTCGATTCCCTTGGCACGCCGCCGCTGGCAGACTTGTTGATCGCCGAGATTCGTAAGCGCACCTCGGCACCGATCAAATATGTCATCGTCAGCCATTACCATGCCGATCACGTGTATGGCCTGCAACCACTCAAAGCTGCTGGCGCAGAAATATGGGCACATGAAGCCGGCAAAGAATATTTAAATTCGGATGAAATGGAACGGCGTCTGGCGCAGCGCCGCGAGGAACTTTTTCCCTGGGTGGATGAAACCACCAAAGTCCTGCCCGCGGATGTCTGGCTCGCGGGCGATACCGATTTTGAATTGGGCGGCATACATTTCGCCGTGCGCTATGTCGGCCCCGCGCATTCGAATGAAGATATCGCGCTTTTCGTAAAAGAAGACAACGTACTGTTTGCCGGCGATCTCGTGTTTAAAGGCCGGGTGCCGTTCGTGGGCGCAGCGGATTCCAAAGCCTGGCTCGCCTCGCTCGACAAGCTGCTCGCCTTCCACGCAAAAGTCATGGTGCCGGGCCATGGCGCCGTCTCGCACAACCCTAAGGCCGATTTGACCCTGACGCGAGATTATCTAACTTATCTGCGCCAGACCATGGGGCAAGCCGTAGCCGAATTGACGCCGTTCGATGAGGCCTACGCTAGCACCTCCTGGAAACAATTCGAAAAACTTCCCGCATTCAAAGAAGCTAATCGCGCCAACGCCTACAACACTTATATCTTGATGGAAAAAGAGTCGTTGAAATAGAGTGGCAGCGCGCTGTTCGGCGAACGGGGTTTTGGAAGTCTCAGTTGTGCCAGAAGGAGACGTTAGAACATTTCCTCCATAGCAGTCGCTCGATCAGGTTATTGGGCGGCTGCTCAAGGCGCCCCTGATTGAGGGTTAAAGTCCCCACAGCACACAAGCATCATTGATCCGTATTATCATTACACATGCGGATAGACAAACTCGAAGTGCCCAGTATGAATCAAACAGTTATTCGCATGGCGTGTTTTGAGAATTTTAATAGTCCTGACGGGTCGGTTTAGTGAATAACTGTTACGCGTCTAAACAAGGGGGAGGCTTTAATGTTTTCTTTCACTGAAGATGAACGCGGATACCTCACCGAGATGCGCGCTATCACCACCAACGCACAAGGCCAAGAAATTCTCGTTGGCCTTACATTGGAAGAGACTGCCTTTTACATGTGCCACACCCATCAAGAGAGTACCGGCAAATATAATCATGGCAGCAATGAGCAATATTTGACGCTCCATGACAAGCACGAAGCTGCTCGTCATGGCATTTTAGGCGCGGAAATCTATCTCCGGAACGAAAGCCCTTCCCTTCATTGAAACTAGTCACGGCAATGACCAAAACATTGGCGCATAACACGGCTTCGCGAGGGACGCGCCAAAAGAGGCGTGCTCTTAAATTTGAACGTTAGTCCTCAAGATGACCAGCGGCACTTTTCACTCCAAAGTAGCGGGCGTAACCGCAGCGAATC
>JANYAU010000166.1 GCA_025361165.1 Betaproteobacteria bacterium
GACACTTGCGGCTGCGCCGCGGGATGCATTTTCACATTGGGTGCGTTCATGTCAGTTTCCTCACCGGATTCGGGCGATCAGCTCCACAAAAGATGGCTACACGATACCACAATTCATCGCTATAAGCGCCTCAGCCATAAGGGATTATGGCCGAGTCTAGAGCTCTCTCCACGCACCCCTGGAAAATCCAAACACCTGTGCTAGATTGAACTTATGGCCCAACTCGCCGCGCAACGACCGCTGCACGACAGAAGGGCGAATGCGAGGTCCCAATGTCCCTCAATGCCCCTGAACACCCCACCGCGCATGCAGCCGCGGATCTGCTCGGGGGACTGGAAGCCCTGCGCGAAGAGTTGGACGGTATCGCCGATGACATCATCGCGCTCCTGCGCAATGCCGGCGTAACGCCGCCGCACGATCCGCAAGCGCACTGAGCGCGTCTTATTTTACATGTCTTACATGTGAGCAATAATGCGCTGTCCGAAATCAGAGCACGGCACTTGCGTCGCTCCCGGCATCAGGCGCGCGAAATCGTAGGTCACTTGCTTGGCCAGAATCGCGCCTTCCATCCCATTAACGATCAGATCCGCTGCTTCCACCCAACCCATATGGCGCAACATCATTTCCGCGGAGAGCACGATGGAACCGGGATTCACGTAATCTTGCCCGGCATATTTAGGCGCGGTGCCATGCGTGGCTTCGAACATGGCGATCGAATCGGATAGATTCGCGCCCGGCGCGATGCCAATGCCGCCCACCTGTGCCGCGAGCGCGTCGGAAATATAATCGCCATTGAGATTGAGGGTGGCGATCACGGCATAATCCTCTGGGCGCAACAAGATTTGCTGCAGGAAAGCATCCGCGATCACGTCTTTAATCACGATGCCGTTCGGCAATTTGACCCACGGCCCGCCGTCGATCTCCACCCCGCCGAATTCGCGTTTGGCGAGTTCGTAGCCCCATTTCTTGAAACCGCCTTCGGTGAACTTCATGATATTACCCTTGTGCACCAAGGTCACCGATGGGCGGCCATTGTCGATAGCGTATTGGATCGCTTTGCGGATCAAGCGCTCGCTGCCCTCGACCGAAACCGGTTTGATGCCAATGGCCGAGGTTTCGGGAAAGCGTATCTTTTTCACGCCCATTTCCTGCTGCAAGAAGGCAATCACCTGCTTCACTTCGGGTGTGCCGGCTTCCCACTCAACGCCAGCGTAAATATCCTCGGTGTTCTCGCGGAAAATCACCATATCGGTTTTTTCCGGCGCTTTCACCGGACTGGGCACACCGGTGAAATAACGCACCGGGCGCAAGCACACATAGAGATCGAGCATCTGGCGCAAGGCCACATTGAGCGAACGCATGCCGCCGGAAGTCGGTGTCGTGAGCGGGCCCTTGATCGACACCACATACTCGCGCACCGCTTGCACGGTTTCGTCCGGCAGCCAGCTATCGGCGCCATACACGCGCGTTGCTTTCTCGCCGGCATAGACTTCCATCCAAGCGATTTGGCGCTTGCCACCATACGCTTTCGCCACTGCGGCATCGACCACTTGACGCATCACCGGCGTAATATCCACGCCCGTGCCGTCGCCTTCGATAAAGGGAATAATCGGGTGCATCGGCACCTTGAGCGAGTAGTCGGCGTTTACTTGAATCTTCTCGCCGCCAACCGGAATTTGAATATGTTGATACATCACGACTCCCACTCAAAGAAAATAGACAGGATAGGCGGGCAGCTATAATGAGCGTCCCAACTATCCTGTATGTTCTCGATGTCGCGTGTGATTCTATTCAATAAGCCGTATGGTGTGCTGTGCCAATTTAGCGCGCAGGGCGCGCACGTCACGCTGAAGGACTATCTCCCCATTCCCAACGTCTATCCCACCGGCCGGCTCGACGCCGATAGCGAAGGGCTGCTTATTTTAACCGATGACGGCGGCCTTCAGCACCGCATCGCCGATCCCGCGCACAAACTCCCAAAGACGTATTGGGTGCAAGTAGAAGGGGTGCCGGATGCGAGCGCGCTTGATCGGCTCACGCAGGGTCTCGACTTGGGTGACTTCATGACTCGCCCCGCACAGGTAAAAATGATTGCTGAACCTGAAAAGCTTTGGTCA
>JANYAU010000014.1 GCA_025361165.1 Betaproteobacteria bacterium
AGCGTGCCGACCCGCACATCGGATTGCTGCATCGCGCCACCGAGAAGCTCGCCGAGAACAAAACCTTTATTCAATCCGTGCCCTATATGGATCGTCTCGATTACGTATCCATGATGTGCAATGAGCACGCCTATGTGATGGCGATCGAAAAATTGTTGCAATTGGAAGTGCCGGAGCGCGCGCAGTACATCCGCGTGATGTTCGACGAAATCACCCGCGTGCTGAACCATTTGCTCTGGCTCGGCGCGCACGCGCTGGATATCGGCGCCATGACGGTGTTTCTGTATGCCTTCCGCGAGCGCGAAGATTTAATGGATTGCTACGAAGCGGCGTCCGGCGCGCGCTTGCACGCAGCCTATTATCGTCCGGGCGGGGTGTATCGCGATTTGCCCGAGTCCATGCCGCAATATCAAGTCAACAAGATGCGCAATGCGCGCGAAATCGCGCGCATGAACGAAAATCGTCAAGGCTCGCTGCTCGACTTCATCGAAGACTTCACCAATCGCTTCCCGAAATACGTCGACGAATACGAAACATTACTCACCGATAACCGCATCTGGAAGCAGCGCACCGTCGGCATCGGCGTGGTCACGCCGGAGCGCGCCAAGGCGCTGGGGTTCACCGGCCCCATGCTGCGCGGTTCGGGCATCGCCTGGGATCTGCGCAAGAAGCAGCCGTATGTAGTGTACGACCGCATGGATTTCGATATTCCGGTCGGCGTCAACGGCGATTGCTACGACCGTTACCTGGTGCGCATGGAAGAATTGCGCCAATCCAATTCCATCATTAAGCAATGCGTGGCGTGGTTGCGCCAGAATTCCGGTCCGGTGATCACGGATAATCACAAAATCGCACCGCCCTCGCGCCTCGATATGAAAACCAATATGGAAGAGCTGATCCACCACTTCAAACTCTTCACCGAAGGTTTTCATGTGCCGCCGGGCGAAGCCTATGCTGCAGTCGAACACCCTAAGGGCGAGTTTGGAATTTACCTGGTGTCCGACGGCGCCAACAAACCCTACCGGCTCAAGATTCGTGCGCCCGGCTTTGCGCATCTGGCGGCGCTGGACGAAATGGCGCGCGGCCACATGATCGCTGATGTCGTGGCGATTATTGGTTCGCAAGATATTGTGTTCGGGGAAATCGACCGATGACGCTGACAACAGAATCATTGAAAAAAATCGAGCGCGAAGTCGCCAAATATCCCGCGGATCAAAAGCAATCGGCAGTGATGTCGGCGCTGCGTATCACGCAGCAAGAAAAAGGCTGGCTGTCGAACGACACGATACAGTTCGTGGCGGACTATCTCGGCATGCCGCGCATCGCTGCGTATGAAGTGGCGACCTTCTACAACATGTATCACACGCAACCGCTGGGCAAGTACAAGTTGATGATTTGCACCAACCTGCCGTGCCGCCTGACGTGGCAGCACGATATCGCGGCCTATCTTCAGAATAAGCTCGGCATCGGGTTCGGCGAAACCACCGAGGACGGCAAATACACCCTGATCGAGGGTGAATGCATGGGCGCCTGCGGCGATGCGCCGGTGATGATCGTGAACGCACATCGCATGTGCAGTTTTATGACTCCGGAAAAAGTGGATCAATTGCTCTCGGAGCTGGAACAGCCATGACCGAGAAAGTCATCCTCAATACGCTGGATTATCCCGAACCGGGCACGCTCGCCAATTACGAGCGCACCGGCGGCTATCAGGCCTTGAAGAAAATTCTCGCCGAGAAAATCACGTCCGAAGCGATTATCACGGAAGTGAAAGCCTCCGGCTTGCGTGGACGCGGCGGCGCAGGCTTTCCCACCGGCCTTAAATGGAGTTTCATACCGCGCCATTTCAAAGGCGTGAAGTATATCGTCTGCAATAGCGACGAGGGCGAGCCGGGCACGTTCAAGGATCGCGATATTCTGCGCTACAACCCGCACAGCGTCATCGAGGGCATGCTGATTGCCGGCTATACGCTCGATGCGCAGACTGGCTATAACTATATTCACGGTGAAATCTGGCGCGAATACGAGCTTTTCGAGCAGGCCTTGGACGACGCGCGCGCCGCCGGCTTGCTGGGGAAAAACATACTCGGCAGCGATTTTAGTTTCGAACTGTATGCGCATCACGGCTTCGGCGCTTACATCTGCGGGGAAGAAACCGCGCTGCTGGAATCGATCGAAGGCAAGAAAGGTCAGCCGCGCTTCAAGCCGCCGTTCCCAGCGAGCTTCGGTTTGTATGGTCGGCCCACGGTGATCAACAATACGGAAACCTTCGCCAACATTCCTTACATCGTGCGCAATGGCGGGCAAAAATTTTTGGAATTGGGCAAGCCCAATAACGGCGGCACTAAACTTTTCTCCGTGTCCGGCCCAGTGAATAAGCCGGGCAATTACGAAGTGCCGCTGGGGCTGCCGTTCACAGAATTGCTGCAAATGGCAGGCGGCATGCGCGAGGGGCGCAAGCTGAAAGCAGTGATCCCCGGCGGGTCGTCGGTGCCGCTGCTGCCGGCTGAGATCATGATGCAATGCACCATGGATTACGACTCGCTCGCCAAAGCCGGCTCGATGCTGGGTGCGGGCTCGGTGATTTTAATCGACGACAGTGTGTGCATGGTGCGCGCCTTGGAGCGCTTGTCGTATTTCTATTTTGAAGAATCGTGCGGCCAGTGCACACCGTGCCGCGAAGGCGCCGGGTGGTTGTATCGCGTGGTGCAGCGTATCGAACGCGGCCAAGGGCGTCCTGAGGATCTGGATTTACTGATCGACGTATCCAAGAACATCGGCGGGCGCACAATTTGCGGCTTGGGCGATGCCGCGGCTACTCCGGTGCAAAGTTTTATTCAGCATTTCCGCTCGGAGTTCGAACACCATATCGAACACAAGCGCTGCGTGGATGGGTGTCACTAACATGTTGCATATCGAAATCGACGGTAAACAAATCGACGTCGCGGAAGGCAGCACCGTGATGGATGCCGCGGATACGCTCGGGATTTATATACCGCGTTTCTGTTATCACAAAAAACTGTCGGTCGCCGCCAATTGCCGCATGTGCTTGGTGGATGTGGAGAAGGCCGGCAAGCCGCTCCCCGCGTGCGCGACGCCGGTCACCGACGGCATGAAAGTCGCCACCAAATCCGAAAAAGCCATCCGTGCTCAAAAAGGCGTGATGGAATTCCTGCTCATCAACCATCCGCTCGATTGCCCGATTTGCGACCAAGGCGGCGAGTGCCAATTGCAAGATTTAGCAGTGGGCTATGGCGGCAGCAGTTCGCGCTACACCGAAGTCAAACGCGTGGTAGTGAACAAAAACCTCGGTTCGTTGATTGCCACGGATATGACGCGCTGCATTCACTGCACGCGCTGCGTGCGCTTCGGCCAGGAAATCGGCGGCGTGATGGAGTTGGGGCAAGCGGCGCGCGGCGAGCATTCCGAGATCATGCCCTTCATTTCGCAAACGGTGGATTCCGAACTTTCCGGCAATATGATCGACTTGTGCCCGGTGGGCGCATTGACCTCCAAACCGTTCCGCTACACGGCGCGTACGTGGGAGTTGTCGCGTCGCGCTTCGATCAGCCCGCACGACAGCTTGGGCGCGAATCTGTCGGTACACACCATGCAAGAGCGTGTGATGCGCGTGTTGCCGCGCGATAACGAGGCGGTGAACGAATGCTGGCTCGCGGATCGCGATCGCTTCTCTTATGAAGCGATGAATAGCGATCAGCGCTTGACCACGCCCATGATCAAGCAAGACGGCCTATGGCGCGCGACCGATTGGCAAACCGCGCTGGAATATGTGGCGCATGGGCTGGCCGATATAAAGGCCAAGCACGGCGCAGACGCCATCGGCATGTTGGCCACGCCGCACAGCACACTGGAAGAATTGTATCTGCTGCAAAAACTCGCGCGCGGTCTGGAGTGCGGCAATATCGATCATCGCCTGCGTCAATCCGATTTCAGCGCCGATGCGGTGCAGCGCGGCGCACCTTGGTTGGGCCAGTCAATCGAGGCATTGGCGCAATCGGATGCAGTGCTGGTGATCGGCAGCACGCTACGCAAAGATCATCCGCTGCTCGCGCATCGCTTGCGGCAAGCGGTGAAGCGCGGCGCCAAGCTTAATCTAATCAATCCGGTGGATGACGATTTGCTGTGCCGCGTGGCGCATAAAGCCATTGTCGCGCCGAGCGTGATGGTGAACACCTTGGCGCAAGTGCTGAAATCCGCGGCGCAAGAAAAGAACATAGAGTTGGGCATCGTCTATCGCGACGCCCTGGCGCATGTCACGCCGAATGCGGCGGCACAAGCCATGGCGCAGAGCCTCGCTGCCGGTCAACGCATTGCAATTGTGCTCGGCAATATGGCGCAACATCATCCGCAAGCCGCGACTTTGCACAGCCTGGCGCTGGAGTTGGCGCGGGTGTTGGGCGCGCGCTTCGGCTTTTTGGGCGAGGCGGCCAACAGTGTCGGCGCGTATATTGCGGGCGCATGGCCACGGGGTTCGGGTATGAACGCAGCGCAAATGCTCGCCACGCCGCGCCAGGCCTATGTATTGCTGAATGTGGAAGCGGAGCTCGATAGCTACGATGCGCAACAAGCGCTCGCTGCCATGATGAGCGCACAAATGGTGGTCGTGCTGTCCGCGTTTAAACACTTGGCCGCCGATTACGCCGATGTGATGCTGCCGATCGCGCCCTTCACCGAAACTTCCGGCACTTTCATCAACACCGAGGGCCGGGTGCAATCATTCAACGCAGTGGTGAAGCCGCGCGGTGAAACCCGTCCGGCGTGGAAAGTGCTGCGCGTGCTGGGCAATCTGCTGCAACTGCCCGGCTTTGACTACAACAGCACGGAACAAGTACGCCAGGAATTGCTCGCCAGCGGCGAAACGGATGTGCCGGGCATGCTCGACAATGTACTTAAAGAAGCGGTGCTGACAGATGTGAGCGTGAAAGTGAACGGCATCGAGCGCATCGGCGAAGTACCGATTTACCAATTGGACGCCATCGTACGCCGCGCACCGTCCCTGCAAGTCACGCAGGATGCACAAAATCCGCGCGCTTGGGTCAACGCCGCGCTATTGCATCAACTCGGCGTGAGCGAGGGCGAGGCGATTCTCCTGAAACAGGGCGCGGGCCAAGCCCATTTAGCGGTCGCGTGCGATGACCGCCTGCCGGATAACTGCGTACGCGTTGCCGCTGCACATCCGATGACGGCGAATCTGGGCGGCTTGTTCGGCGCCATCAGCGTGGAGCGCGCATGATGGAATACTTCTTCGCGCTCTATCAAAACTGGTTCGGCCCGGTGTGGGGCCCGCAACTCTTCACCTTGGTTAAAACGTTGTTGTCGATTTTATTAATCACCTTGCCGCTGATGCTGTGCGTGGCGTATTTGACTTTAGCCGAGCGCAAGATCATCGGCTTTATGCAAATGCGCATCGGCCCCAACCGGGTCGGCCCCGGGGGTTGGCTGCAGCCGATTGCCGATGCCTTGAAACTCATGTTCAAGGAAATCATCATCCCCAGTGGCGCGAATAAATTTCTGTTCTTGCTTGCGCCGGTGTTGGTGCTGGCCCCGGCGCTCGCGGCGTGGGCGGTGATGCCCTTCACGCCCGAGCTGGTGCTGGCGAATGTCGATGCCGGCTTGCTCTACATCATGGCCATCACTTCCATGGGCGTGTACGGCGTGGTGATCGCGGGCTGGGCCTCTAACTCAAAATATGCCTTCCTGGGCAGCTTGCGTTCGGCGGCGCAAATCGTGTCTTATGAAATCGCAATGGGTTTCGCTCTGGTCGGCGTGCTGATGGCGGCACAGAGTTTGAATCTGGTGGATATCGTGCGCGGTCAAGCCGGCGGCTTGCTGCATTGGTATGTGCTGCCGCTGTTTCCACTGTTCCTGGTGTATCTGATCTCCGGCGTGGCGGAAACCAATCGCGCGCCGTTCGATGTAGCGGAAGGCGAATCCGAAATCGTCGCTGGCTTCCACGTCGAATACTCGGGCATGGCGTTCGCCGTATTCTTTTTGGCCGAATACGCCAATATGATTTTGGTGGCGACACTCACCGTAGTGATGTTCCTGGGCGGCTGGCAATCGCCCCTGCCGCCTGCTTGGTTGCCGGATAACGCCGTGTTGCAGACCGTGCTGGGCGGCGGTTTCCACTGGCTATTTTTCAAAGTATTGTGCGTGCTGTTTTTGTTTTTATGGTTCCGCGCCACTTTTCCGCGCTATCGCTACGACCAGATCATGCGCCTGGGTTGGAAAGTGTTCATCCCCATCACCCTGGTTTGGATCGTCGTCATCGGCGCGGTGATGCAAACGCGCTACGCGTACTTGGTCCACTGAGGCAAGCCCGATGATGACCCGGATCAACGATTTCTTTAAAAGCTTCCTGCTCTTCGAGTTATTGAAGGGGATGTCGCTCACCGGCCGGAATTTATTCGCGCGCAAGATAACGGTGCAGTTCCCGGACGAGAAGACGCCGATCTCGCCGCGGTTCCGCGGACTGCATGCACTGCGCCGCTATCCGAACGGCGAAGAGCGCTGCATCGCGTGCAAGCTGTGCGAAGCGGTGTGCCCGGCGCTGGCCATCACGATCGAATCCGAACAGCGCGACGACGGCACGCGCCGCACCACGCGCTACGACATCGATTTAACCAAATGCATCTTCTGTGGCTTCTGCGAGGAATCTTGCCCGGTGGATGCCATCGTCGAAACCCGCATCTTCGAATACCACGGCGAGAAACGCGGCGATTTGTATTACACCAAGCCGATGTTGCTGGCGATCGGCGATAAGTACGAAGACATGATCGCGCAGGACAGGGCGGATGATGCGAAATACCGATAAATGAAGGGACAGGATTAACAGGATTTTTCAGGATTTACAGGAAATTTATTAAGAAAGCGTTGGCTAGGATTTAATCCTGTAAATCCTGTCTATTAAGGTTTTGACTTTATGAATTTTGAAACATTCGTTTTTTACCTCTTCTCAGCGATCCTGCTGTTCGCTGCCGTGCGCGTGATCACCGCGCGCAATCCGGTGCACTCGGCGCTGTTCTTGGTGCTGGCATTCTTTACCGCCGCCGGCTTGTGGCTGTTGCTGGAAGCCGAGTTCCTCGCCATCACCTTGGTCCTGGTGTACGTGGGCGCCGTGATGGTGTTGTTCCTGTTCGTGGTGATGATGCTCGACATCAACCTCGACCGTCTGCGCGAAGGCTTCTGGGATTATTTGCCGTTGGCGGCGATTGTCGCGGTGCTGATGATGCTGGAAATGGGCGTCGTGCTTGGCGGCAAGTATTTCGGGCTGACACAAATGCCCACGCCGGTGACTCATGGCCCCGAATACAGCAATACTAAAGAATTGGGCCGGCTGTTGTACACCGAATATGTCTATCCTTTCGAGATTGCCGCGGTGATTTTGCTGGTGGCGATTGTCGCGGCGATTGCGCTCACCCTGCGCCGCCGCAAGAATGCCAAGAGCCAAGATCCGGCACAGCAAGTGCGGGTGAGGCGTCAAGATCGCGTGCGCTTGGTATCGATGCCGGCGGAAAAGTCGACCGATGCGGCAGCCGAAGAATAACGAAAAAACAGAAAGGCGGGAGGCGACATGATTTCCCTGTCCCATTATTTGATACTCGGCGGCTTATTGTTCGCCCTCAGCGTGGTGGGGATTTTCCTCAACCGCAAAAACATCATCATCCTGCTGATGGCGATCGAACTCATGCTGCTTGCGGTGAATACGAATTTCATCGCGTTCTCGCATTATTTGGGCGATACGGCGGGGCAGGTGTTCGTGTTTTTCATTCTCACCGTGGCGGCGGCGGAATCCGCCATCGGGCTGGCGATTTTGGTGGTGTTGTTCCGTAATCTGAACACCATCAATGTCGATGACCTCGATCAGTTGAAGGGGTGAGCATGATTCGCAAATCACTTTGGTATGGTGAATCGTGCTGGACCCCATTTCTGATATAAACAATTGAGGGCACCGTTTGCTTGCCAGACATAAGATAAAAATGGACACACTTTTCTTCCTAAGGGTTGGGCTTACGTTGGTTGTTGGGGCCGCAGCGTTTGTATTCATGAAGCCAAAGCGGGGGCTCTCGGACTATCATCTTCTCCTTGTTGGTTTGGCAATCGTAGCGATTGCCGTGGTCAGTTCTGTTCTCTTTGGGAAGAATATCTTGGGCGTCCTACTTCTAAGAGACACGACTGGAGCAGGTAAAGCAATACTCGTAGGCTATGGGATTGTTCTTGGGATTTCTCTAAGGCTCATTCTATCAAAGGTTAACAAGTCAGGGTCAGGTCTAGCTAAGTCGCATCCAACACAGAAGCAAACGGGCGGGTAAAGAAAATCGCTCTTGAAAGCTATGGGGAAAGTTTAATAGATGAGAATTATATGATCGACATGCAAACCCTATATCTGGTCGTGCCCTTGGCGCCGCTGGCCGGTGCCTTGCTCGCCGGCTTGTTTGGCTGGTTGATCGGACGCACCTGGTCGCATCGCATCACGATCCTGGGTATAGCGGTTTCTTGCGTGGCCTCATATCTCGTGTTTCAAGACGTGCAACAGGGTGGGCACTTCAACGGCGCGATTTATACTTGGCTGACCAGTGGTGGCATAAACTTCGAGATCGGCTTTCTGATCGACAAGCTCACTGCCATGATGATGCTGGTGGTGACGTTCGTTTCGCTCATGGTGCATATCTACACCATCGGCTATATGCGCGACGACCCTGGCTATCAGCGCTTCTTCAGTTATATCTCGCTGTTCACTTTCTCCATGCTGATGCTGGTGATGTCGAACAATTTCGTGCAACTGTTCTTCGGCTGGGAGGCGGTGGGGCTGGTGTCGTATCTCTTGATCGGTTTTTGGTACACCAAGCCGACGGCGATTTACGCCAACCTCAAAGCATTTTTGGTCAACCGCGTCGGCGACTTTGGTTTTCTGCTCGGCATTGGGCTGGTGTTGGCGCATGCCGGTACGCTGGATTACGCCCAGGTCTTCGGCCAGGCCAGTGCCTTGGCGGGGCAGACGATACATCTTATTCCCGGGCAGGAATGGTCGCTGATCACGGTGATCTGCATTCTGCTGTTCATTGGCGCCATGGGTAAATCGGCGCAGTTCCCGCTGCATGTGTGGCTGCCGGATTCGATGGAAGGCCCGACGCCGATCTCGGCCTTGATTCATGCCGCGACCATGGTGACCGCCGGCATCTTCATGGTGGCGCGTATGTCGCCGCTGTTCGAGTTATCGGAAACCGCCTTATCCTTCGTCATGGTGATCGGCGCGATCACCGCGCTGTTTATGGGTTTCCTCGGCGTGATCCAGAACGACATCAAGCGCGTGGTGGCGTATTCGACGCTGTCCCAGCTCGGCTATATGACAGTGGCGCTGGGCGCGTCAGCCTACTCGGTCGCGATCTTCCATCTTATGACTCATGCCTTTTTCAAAGCGCTACTGTTTCTCGCCGCGGGTTCGGTGATTATCGCCATGCATCACGAACAAGACATTCGCCATATGGGCGGCTTGCGCAAATACATGCCGATCACGTGGATTACCTCGCTGGTGGGTTCCTTGGCTTTGATCGGTACACCCTTCTTTTCGGGCTTTTACTCCAAAGATTCGATTATCGAGGCGGTGCACGCATCGCATCTGGCGGGTTCGGGCTTCGCCTATTTCGCGGTAGTGGCAGGCGTGTTCGTGACGGCGTTCTATTCGTTCCGGATGTATTTTCTCGTGTTCCATGGCAAGCCGCGTTTCCCGATTCATGATGCGGCGCATGGTCACGACGAGCATGGGAATAGTGGCACGCCGCACGAGACGCCGTGGGTGGTGTGGCTGCCGCTGGTGTTGTTGGCGATTCCCTCGCTCGTCATCGGTTATTACACTGTGGGTCCGATTATCGAAGGTAACTGGTTCGGCAGTGCGATCTATGTTGCTGATCAGCATCACGCCATGCAAGCGCTGGCGGAAGAGTTCCATGGTGCGACGGCAATGGCGCTGCACGCGCTGTATACGCTGCCGTTCTGGCTGGCATTGGGTGGTGTGATCACGGCGTACCTGCTGTATATGGTGTTCACCGGTCTTCCCGCCAAGATCGCGCAGCGCTTTTCCCTCATCTACACCATCCTCGAACGCAAATATGGCTTCGACGAGTTCTACGTTTGGTTCTTTGCCGGCGGCGCGCGCCGCATCGGCAATGGTCTATGGAAGCAGGGCGATGAGCGCGTGATCGACGGCTGGCTGGTGAACGGCACGGCCAAGCTCGTGGGCTGGTTTTCCGGCGTGATCCGCCAATTCCAGTCCGGTTATATTTACCACTATGCGTTCGCGATGTTGATCGGCGTGTTCGTGCTGATGACGTGGTTTGTGAAAGTTTAAGGAAAAGTATGTTGCTAGGAATGCCGTTGCTGAGCTTAGTGATCTGGATGCCGATATTTTTCGGCGTGGCGGTGCTCGTCACCGGCGACCGCAACGCATTTGCCGCGCGCTGGCTGGCCTTGATCGGTGCGACGCTGAGCTTCGCGGTCACGATCCCGCTCTACACTCAATTCGATCTCGCCAGCGCCGGCATGCAGTTCGTGGAACTCGCGCCTTGGATTGAAACTTTTAAAATCAATTATCACCTGGGTGTGGACGGCATCTCGGTGCTGTTCATCCTACTCACCAGTTTCACCACCGTGTTGGCAGTGATTGCCGGTTGGAAAGTGATCGAGAAAAATGTCGCGCAATATATGGCGGCCTTCCTCATCATGTCGGGCTTGATGATCGGCGTGTTCGCCGCGCTCGATGCGATTCTGTTCTATGTATTCTGGGAAGCGATGCTGATTCCGATGTTCATCGTGATCGGCGTGTGGGGCGGCGCGCGCCGGGTGTATGCCAGCATCAAGTTCTTTCTGTACACGCTGCTGGGTTCGCTGTTGATGTTAGTGGCCTTCATTTACCTCTATCTCAAGAGCGGCAGCTTCGAGATTCTGCAATTCCATCAGCTTCCGCTTAGCCTTAAGGAGCAGGTGCTAATCTTCCTCGCCTTCTTCACCGCGTTCGCGGTCAAAGTGCCGATGTGGCCGGTGCATACTTGGTTGCCGGATGCACACGTGGAAGCGCCCACTGGGGGCTCAGTCGTATTGGCGGCGATTATGCTCAAACTCGGCGCATACGGCTTCTTGCGTTTCTCGCTGCCGATCACACCTGATGGCAGTCATGCACTCACCGGCTTCATGATCACCTTATCGCTGATCGCGGTGGTGTACATCGGTTTGGTGGCGCTGGTGCAAACCGATATGAAAAAGCTCATCGCTTATTCCTCGATTTCGCATATGGGCTTCGTCACCCTCGGCTTTTTCATCTTTAGCGCACTGGGCATGGAGGGCGCGCTGGTGCAGATGATCTCGCACGGCTTCATCTCCGGCGCCATGTTCTTGTGCGTGGGCGTGATGTACGACCGGGTACACTCGCGCAATATTGCCGATTATGGCGGCGTGGCCAACAAGATGCCGATGTTCGCGGCATTTTTCGTGCTGTTTGCCATGGCTAATTCCGGCTTGCCCGCAACCAGCGGTTTCGTCGGCGAATTTATGGTCATCATGGGCGCGATAAAAGTGAATTTCTGGTACGCCTTCCTCGCCGCCAGCACGCTGATTTTCGGGGCGGCGTATACCTTGTGGATGGTGAAGCGCGTGGTGTTCGGCGCGGTGGGCAACGATCACGTGGCGCACATGCAAGATATTTCCGCGCGCGAATTTCTGGTGCTGGCGCTACTGGCGGTGGTGGTGCTGGCGATGGGAATTTATCCCAAGCCTTTCACTGAGGTGATGCATGCTTCGGTCAACAATCTGCTCGCGCATGTGAGCGTAAGCAAATGTGGCGCGGACTGCGCCTGGTAAGGATGAAGTAGCCATGAATTTCGCTTTGACCGATCTGCTGCCCGTGCTGCCGGAAATTTTCGTGCTGCTCATGTTATGCGTGATTCTGATCCTGGATTTATTCCTGGCCGACGATTTGCGCTTCATCAGCTACGGCCTGACGTTGTTGACGCTAGCAGGCGCAGCGGCGATTACCGCCTCCACTTTTAGCATCATGCCAGTACTCGCGTTCAGTAATATGTTCGTCGATGACACCTTGTCCGACGTGCTCAAGCTGATGCTGTATGGCGTAGTGGGCACGGTGTTGATCTATTCGCGTGCTTATATCCAGTCACGCGGCCTGTATCGCGGCGAATTTTTCGTGCTGGTGCTGTTCGCCATGCTGGGCATGATGGTGATGATCTCCGGCAGCCACTTCCTCACGCTCTATCTCGGTTTGGAATTACTGTCATTAAGCTTGTATGCGCTGGTCGCTTTGCAGCGCGATTCCAAAGTCGCCACCGAAGCGGCGATGAAATATTTTGTACTCGGTGCCTTGGCTTCCGGCATGCTGCTCTACGGCATGTCCATGATCTACGGTGCGACCGGCAGCCTGGAAGTGGCCAAGGTGGCGGCGACGCTGCCCAACCTCAATCATCTCAATACGGTATTGGTGTTTGGTTTGGTGTTCGTCATCGCCGGACTCGCGTTCAAGCTCGGCGTGGTGCCGTTCCATATGTGGCTCCCCGATGTGTATCAAGGCGCGCCGACCGCGGTGACGCTGTTCATCGGCTCCGCGCCCAAGATCGCCGCCTTCGCCTTTGTGATGCGCTTGTTGATCGATGGCTTGGGCGGTCTGGTGGCCGATTGGCAGCCGATGCTGGCGTTGATGGCGCTATTGTCGATGGCCATCGGCAACATCACCGCCATCGCCCAAACCAATATCAAACGCATGCTGGCGTACTCCACCATTTCGCACATGGGCTTCTTGCTGCTCGGCTTCCTCGCCGGCAGCGAAAACGGTTATAGCTCGGCCATGTTTTATGTCGTGGTGTATGTGCTGATGAGTCTGGCCGGTTTCGGCATGATTTTATTGCTGTCTCGCGCGGGTTTTGAAGCGGACCAGTTGGAAGACTTCAAGGGCCTCAACCGCCGCAGCCCGTGGTATGCCTTCCTGATGCTGCTGGTGATGGTGTCGATGGCGGGCATCCCGCCCACCGTCGGTTTTTACGCCAAGCTTTCTGTGCTGCAAGCGGCGCTGCAAGCCGGCTATTTGTGGCTGGTGGTGGCTGCCGTGTTGCTGTCGGTGATCGGCGCGTTCTATTACCTGCGCATCGTCAAACTCATGTATTTCGATGAACCGACCGACACCGCGCCGATTCAAGTTCACGCCGATATGAGCGTCCTGATCAGCGCCAACGGGCTAGCCATACTAGCGCTCGGCATCCTGCCGCAGCCGCTGATGGCGCTGTGTGCCAATACGATTAAGAATATGCTTTAGGGATAGCGTTTCGTTATTATTCCTTGTGGTGGAATAAATCCGTGAATAAGCGCTTAATAAGTTTGAGCAGCCTCGTCGCGACGCTGGTTCTCCTAAGCGCCGCTGCGGCTTATGCTTCGCCGGACGCGAATCCACTCCCGCAAAATTGTACTTCCGCTTGTATTTCGCCCTATGGCGAAGTATTGGGCGCGACTTTCGATGGCACCAGCGCTTACTCCAATTGCAAAGCCGATTGCGTCGTTTTCGATCCGAATCATGAGCATGGCGTGTATTCCGGAATTAAGTGGCAGTGCGTCGAGTTTGCGCGCCGCTGGTTGATACGCAATCGCGGGCTCACCTTTGGCGACGTCGATACGGCGGCGGATATCTGGGCGATCGATTCCTTTACCCGTCTGACTGATGCGAGCAAAGTGCCGGTCGCAAATCAATTGAATGGTTCGAATAGCTTGCCGCAAAAAGGCGATTTGCTTATTTACGCTAAGGAATATTTAGGCACCGGCCACGTAGCCCTTGTGTTGGATGTGGATAGAGCCAAAGGCTTAATTCGGGTAGGCGAGGAGAACTACGAAAACCAGAAATGGCCGGCGAACTACGCGCGCAGCATCGAATTTATAGCAAGAAACGGACGTTATTGGTTGCTTGACGCCTACTTGTTGGGGTGGAAACATTTCCCTTAATTCGCTCGCGCCTTCACATTAAGCTCGTACGCGCGTTACGCCGCAGGACAGGATATTATCCTCGGTTTTTTCGCGCGGCACGCATCTCACCGCGCAACAATCGTCGCCGGAATGCCCTGCTGTTTCATCTTTGCTAGCGCCGCTTCCGCTTCGGCCTTGCTCTTGAATGCAGGTAATTGAACCCGTGTTTCGGTATGGGCCTCGATGCCGGCTTGCTTCAGTTTTTCCACCAGTTGCAAGGCATTTTGCGTATTGGAGAACACGCCGAACTGCACGATGTAGCCCATGGGTGCAGGTTTGGGAGGCGCCGCAGGCGCTTGCGCTACGGCTGGTGCTGCCGGTTTGGCGAGAGCGGCTTCGGTTTTTACGAGTGGTTTTTGTGCTTCGGGCGCAGACGGTTTTTTCGGCCCCGGACCGGGTTGCGGCAGCGGTTTGGCCATCACGCTTGGCGGTGGCGGAGGAGCGGGTTGGGTAGGGGTGAGGGGCGCGGCCTCTGTTGGTGGCGGTTCCGGGAGGGGTTGCGCAGCATCGACCGGTATTGGTTCTGGGCCGGTGACGATCGGCGGCGGAGGAGGTGCGAGCGTTTCCGGCACCGGCTTGGTGATGACCTTGGCTGGTTTGTAATAGCTAAGATAGGTGAGAATGCTCACGGCCAATAGGACTAGGCCTACCGCGACGATGAGGCGCCGCACGGCGCGTTGTTTGATCTCGTTGTTATCCAGCACTGGTTCCGCCATGCCGCTCCCCCTGAGAGATTAAATTTTCCGCTGATAGTAGCATTTTCCTGTAGGCATCAACAGGCGGGGGATGGGTCGCAACATGGTGCGGAAGGGATGAAATCTTGGTTATCCCGTTTATTTCCGGGGGCTAACACGGTATGATGATAACTTTATGTTTATTCTGAACTTATGAAAGAGGGAGTGGAAGAAATGGCTGTAGAACGTACCTTGTCCATCATCAAACCGGACGCCGTGGGCAAGAATGTCATCGGTAAGATTTATTCACGCTTCGAGACCAATGGTCTGAAAATTATTGCCGCCAAAATGAAGTATTTGTCTCAGGCCGACGCCGAAGGTTTTTACGCGGTGCATAAAGGCCGGCCGTTTTTCAACGATCTGGTGGCTTTCATGAGCTCCGGCCCGGTGATGATCCAGGCGCTGGAAGGCGAGAACGCGATTGCCATGAACCGCCAACTGATGGGCGCAACCGACCCGAAGAAAGCCGAAGCCGGAACCATCCGCGCCGATTTTGCTCAGAGCATTGATGCTAACGCAGTGCACGGCTCAGATGGCCCAGAAACGGCGGCTGTCGAAATCGCGTACTTTTTTCCTGAGATGGAAGTGTATTCCGGCCGCTAATGATCAACCTGCTCGATTTCGACTTGGCTGGGCTGACGCGTTATTTCGCCGAGATTGGCGAGAAGCCGTTTCGCGCTAAGCAAGTGCTGCGCTGGATGCATCAAATGGGCGCAAACGATTTCGGGCAGATGACCGATTTAGCAAAATCGCTGCGGGAAAATCTCATGCAGCAAGCCGTGATCAACGCGCCGCAAGTGCGCGATGAATTGCGTTCTGCAGACGGCACGGTCAAGTGGCTGATCGATACCGGGGCCG
This sequence comes from Betaproteobacteria bacterium, assembly GCA_025361165.1. Taxonomy (GTDB): domain Bacteria; phylum Pseudomonadota; class Gammaproteobacteria; order Burkholderiales; family Thiobacteraceae; genus RBG-16-58-11. The sequence continues at coordinate 15,624 of JANYAU010000014.1, forward strand.
GCAACGCGGTCGAAACCGTGTTTATTCCCGAGGACGATCGCGGCACTTTGTGTATCTCGTCGCAAGTCGGCTGCGCGCTGGCGTGCACTTTTTGTTCTACCGGCCGCCAGGGCTTCAACCGCAATCTTTCGGTGTCCGAAATCATCGGCCAGCTTTGGGTGGCGAATAAAGCTTTAGGTCACGCCCCCAAAGGCGAGCGCATTATCAGCAACGTGGTGATGATGGGCATGGGCGAGCCGCTTACCAATTTCGATAATGTGGTCACCGCGCTGAATATCATGCTTGATGATCACGCTTACGGCTTGTCGCGGCGGCGCGTGACGGTGAGCACCTCTGGCGTGGTGCCGGCGATGGACCGGCTGCGGGAGGCGTGTCCGGTGGCGTTGGCGGTATCGCTGCACGCGCCGAACGATCAATTGCGCGATGTGCTGGTGCCGATCAACCAAAAATACCCGCTCGCCGAATTGATGACGGCGTGCCAACGTTACCTCACGGCTGCGCCGCGCGATTTCATCACCTTCGAATATGTGCTGCTGGATGGGGTGAACGATAGCCTGGCGCAGGCTAAGCAACTGATCGCGTTGACGCGCGATGTGCCGTGCAAATTTAATTTAATCCCCTTCAATCCTTTTCCCGATTCCGGTTACGCACGGTCTAAGCCAGAGGCGATTCGACGCTTTCGTGAAGTGCTGCAAGAAGCGGCTTACGTTGTCACTACGCGTAAAACACGCGGCGACGATATCGATGCGGCATGTGGCCAGCTGGCCGGCAAGGTGCAAGACAAAACCAAGCGTGCCCAACGCAACGCGGAGGTAGTGGAATGAATGTTCGATTGATTATTGTGACTTTGTGCTTAGGCTTGTCTGCCTGTGCGGTTTCGGCTTCGCCATCGAACTCGGCGGCCATCCTACCGGGATTGCCGCCAGGCTACGTGCCGGCCACGGATGAAGAGGCGGTGGGTTACGAGCGGGCAAAGGTGCATACCGAACTCGGCGCGCAATATTTTGCGGAGGGTCAGATCGGTGTGGCGCTGGATGAATTTAATACGGCGCTGGCTGCGGAACGCCGCTATGTACCCGCGCATTACATGTTGGGTCTGGTGTATATGGAGTTGAAAGAAGACGCCCGGGCCGAACAATATTTTAAGAGCGCACTGGATCTCGATAGCAATAATTCGGAAGCACACAATAATTACGGCTGGTTCTTATGCCAGCGCAATCACATTGATGAGTCAATTAAACAATTCATGGCGGCATTGAAAAACCCGCTGTACGAAACGCCGGAAAAACCCTATCTCAACGCCGGCATTTGCTCGCTCAAGCGCCAGGATGACAAAGGCGCCGAAGAATATTTTCTCAAGGCGCTGAAACTCAGCCCCAACCAGCCGCAAGCGCTCCTCGCTTTAGCGGATATTTATTATCGGGCGAACGATTTACCGAACGCGCGTGCGCAAATGCTGACTTTCAATCGGTTCCAAAATCCGACCGCAGAGTCGCTTTGGCTCGGGGTACGCATTGAGCACAAGCTGGCTAGTGATAAAAACGCCGAGGCGAGCTATGCGCAAATGCTGCGTCAGCGTTTCCCTTTATCGAAGGAAGCGCAGGCACTCGCCGCCGGCCGCTACGAATGAACGAAGAGGGACAACACACCGCAGCGCGGGCCGAGCCGCTGCCGGAGGCAACGCCGGCTCTGCCTACGCTGGGGGAGTTATTGGTCGCGGCGCGCGAGCGTTGGAACTTGAGCGCGGCGGACGTGGCGCGGCAACTGCGGCTGGGTTTGCGCCAGGTTGAGGGTTTGGAATCCAATCGCTTCGAGGTGCTGCCGGGCAATACTTTTGTGCGCGGCTTTATCCGCAACTACGCTAAGGTAGTGCAGGAAGAGCCGGCCGTTTTCCTGGATGCCTACGAGCGTTGCCGTCCGCAGTTGCAGCAGCGGGAAATCGTGGCCGCGGCTGAACATATCGAGTTCACCAATAAGCCTACGCCGAGATGGGTATGGTACCTGGGTGGCGTGGCCGTGCTACTGGTTACCGTGCCGCTGTTGATCTATTTTGCCTTGCATGATGACGAGTCGTCCAAATCCCGCGTAGCGAGACCAGCAAAAATGCCGCCCAATCAGGCGCACGAGGCACAGCTGACCTTGCCGCCGCAGCATATCCTGCCGCAAAGCGCGGAGTCGAACGCCGCTTCTGGTGTGGCGGTTACGGTGCCGGCAGCGACGGCGACTGCCCCACCAATAATGCAGGGGACTGCGCTTCAGGCCGTGCCCGCCGCGGCGAGTGGCGCACCCAACTTGACGATGCATTTTGAAGGCGACGCATGGGTGGAGATTCGCGATAAATCCGGTACGAAAATCTTTTCGCAGTTGAGCCGCGCGGGTAGCGAGCAGGTAGTGCAAGGCACGCCGCCGTTTGCGTTGGTAGTGGGCAATGCGGCGCGGGTGAGAATTGCCTATAATGGCAAGCCCGTTGACCTTGCGCCGTACATTAGAGTCAACGTGGCGCGTTTCACATTGGAGTAGGTGTATGTTCCACGTTCATCACATTATCCGCCGCAAGAGCCGCCAAATTAGGGTGGGCTCGGTCGCCATCGGCGGCGATGCGCCGATCTCGGTGCAGACCATGACGAATACCGAGACCACCGATGTCAACGCCACGGTGGCGCAAATCGAGCGCGCGGTGAAAGTCGGTGTGGATATCGTGCGCGTTTCGATTCCGACCATGGCCGCAGCGGAAGCTTTCGGTGAAATTAGAAAACGTTCGCCGGTGCCGCTGATCACGGACATCCATTTCGACTACAAAATCGCGCTGCGCGTGGCCGAACTCGGCGCCGATTGTTTGCGCATCAACCCCGGCAATATCGGACGCGAAGACCGGGTGCGGGCCGTCGTACAATCGGCCAAGGATCACGGTATTCCAATTCGCATTGGGGTCAATGCCGGATCGCTGGAAAAAGATTTGCAGAAAAAATACGGCGAGCCCACGCCGGAGGCTTTAGTGGAATCCGCACTACGTCATGTGGAAATTCTGGAGCGCTTGAATTTCCCCGATTTCAAAGTGAGCGTAAAGGCCTCCGATGTATTCATGGCGGTGGAAGCTTATCGCTTACTGGCGCAGCAAATCGAGCAGCCACTGCATCTGGGTATCACCGAGGCCGGCGGATTTCGCTCCGGCGCGGTGAAATCTTCCATCGGCCTGGGCATGTTGCTCGCCGAAGGCATCGGCGACACGATACGCATTTCGCTCGCGGCTGATCCGGTGGAAGAAGTACGCGTCGGTTTCGATATTTTGAAAAGTTTGCATTTGCGCAATAAGGGCGTGAACATCATCGCCTGCCCGTCGTGTTCGCGTCAGGAATTCGATGTGATTCGCACGGTCAATCTGTTGGAGGCGCGGCTGGAAGATATCCTGGAGCCGCTCGATCTGGCGATCATCGGCTGCGTGGTGAACGGCCCCGGCGAAGCGCGCCAAGCGGATATCGGGCTCGCCGGCGGGCAGCCCAATTTATTGTACGTGGGCGGGAAACCGAGCCACAAAGTGAGCGAAGCCGAACTAGTGGACGAACTGGAACGCCAAGTGCGCGCCAGGATCGAGGCGACGAAAGCCAATGCTGCTGCCATCACTATCCCGATCAAGGCGATCGTCTAGTTCTCTTAAACCTTAACGAAGGCACGGCCTGCGCCGTGCGCAGTATCCATGAGTAAAACCCTACAAGCTATCCGCGGGATGAACGACATCCTGCCGGATGCCGCTCCCCTGTGGCAGCATTTCGAGCAGATCGTGCGCGACTGGTTGCGCGCCTATGGCTATCGTGAAATCCGCATGCCGATGGTGGAGCAGACCGGGCTGTTTAAGCGCGCCATCGGCGAAGTGACCGATATTGTCGAGAAAGAAATGTATACCTGGACTGACGCGCTGAATAACGAGAGCCTCACCTTGCGCCCGGAAGGCACCGCTTCTTGTGTGCGTGCGGTGCTGGAGCATAATTTGCTGTTTGGCAACCCGCAGCGCTTGTTTTATAGCGGCCCGATGTTTCGCCACGAGCGTCCGCAGAAAGGGCGCTATCGCCAATTTCATCAAGTCGGCGTCGAGTCCTTGGGCTATGCCGGCCCGGACATGGATGCCGAACACATTTTGATGAGCGCGCGCTTGTGGAAACAATTGGGACTCTCCGGCATCGAATTGCAGATCAATACGCTCGGCACGAGTGAAGACCGGGCGCGGCATCGTGCGCGCTTGATCCATTACCTAGAAAGCCAGCAAGGGATACTCGACGAAGAGGCGAAGCGTCGGCTGCATACCAACCCGCTGCGCATTCTCGACAGCAAAAACCCGGCGCTGCAAGACCTGATCGCGGCGGCCCCGAAGTTGCTCGACGATTTGGACGAGGTATCGCTTAAGCATTTCGAAGAACTGCAAGTGCTGCTGCGCGCGGCGGGCGTTAGCTATAGCATCAACCCCCGTCTAGTGCGCGGGCTGGACTACTATAACTTTACCGTGTTCGAATGGGTGACCGATCAGCTCGGTAGCCAGGGTACGGTGTGCGCCGGAGGCCGCTACGACGGTCTGGTGGAACAATTGGGCGGCAAGCCCGCGCCGGCATGCGGCTTCGCCATGGGAGTGGAGCGCCTCCTGGCCTTGATGGAAGCACAAGGGTGCGTACCGGTTAAGGAAGCCCCCGATATTTATCTCGCGCATTTCGGCGCACAGGTGCAGACCTATGCGTTGACCGTCGCGGAACAATTACGCGATGCCGGGCTGCAAGTGGTGTTGCATTGCGGCGGTGGTAGCTTTAAATCGCAAATGAAGAAAGCCGATGCCAGCGGTGCGCGCTTCGCGGTGCTCATCGGCGAAGATGAAATGAATGCGGATGTCGTGAGTTTGAAAGCCTTGCGCACCCAAGCCGAGCAAGTCAGCGTGCCGCTTACGCAAGTCGTTTCTTTGGTACGAAATTAAGATTATTTGGAGAGCAAGATGGCATTGGACCTGGAAGAACAAGAGCAAGTCGACGCGCTGAAAGACTGGTGGAAGCAGTATGGAAACAAGGCGCTCATCGCCCTCACGATATTCGTCCTGGGTGTGGCGGGTTTTAGCGGCTGGAAAGGGTATCAAGCAAAGCAGACCAGCGAGGCTGCCGCTTTGTTTGATTTGTTGCGCAAAGAGCTGGCGGCGAATGACGTGAAAAAGATTCGCGATGTGGGCGGGCAGCTCATCGATAAATATCCGCGCACCGTCTATGCCACCGATGCCGCGATGATCGTGGCCAAAGCGAATTTCGAATCGGGCGACGCCAAGAGCGCGAAGGCCCAGTATCAATGGGTGATCGGGCACGCGAAACAAGCGCAGTCCAAAGATCTGGCGCGGCTGCGGCTAGCGGTCGTGCTGCTGGATGAGAAAAATTTTACGGATGCGTTAAAGCACTTGGAGGGTGCGCACGATGCGGCCTTCGATCCACTATTCAATGATCTCAGAGGCGATGTGTATTCCTTGCAGGGAAAATCGCAGGACGCGCGCTTGGCGTATCAAGCAGCCATTGGCGCGCTGCCGAAAGACAATCCGTTCAAGAATTATGTTCAGCTCAAGCTGGACGCGTTGGGAGAACAAGGGTGAAACGCGCACTGATCATACTCGGGCTAGTTGCAGGGCTTACTGCTTGTCAGACCATGGGCGGCTGGTGGGACGACTGGTTCGGCAGCACCAACAAAAAGACGCTGCCGGCGCCGTTGCTTGAATTCAAACCCAGCCTCGGCGTAACCCTGCGTGCGAATGCACGGATCGGTGGCGCGGGCGGCAATGTGTTTACGCCTGCGCTGACTAAAGACGGTCTGTTTGCCGCAGACTACGATGGCAAAATCGCCCGGTTTGACGCCGATACGCTCAAAGAGCAGTGGCGCATCGACGCCGGTAAAAAACTCTCTGGCGGCGTTGGCGCGGCGGATAATCTGGTGGTGGTCGGTACGCCCAAAGGCGAGGTGCTGGCCTACGACTTTAGCGGCAAGGCGCTGTGGCAAACGCGCGTGTCGAGTGAGGTGCTGAGTGCCCCGCAGATCGCCGGCGGCTTGGTGCTGGTGCGCTCGGGCGACGGGCGCGTTTTTGGCTTGGATGCTAAAGACGGGAAGCGCAAGTGGTTGTACGAACGCGCCACGCCATCGCTGACGGTGCGCAGTTTCGGCGGCGTGATGATTGATAAAAATGTGGCATTCGCCGGTTTCGGCGGCGGCAAATTGGTGGCGTTGGAATTGGAGACCGGTGGCGTAAGCTGGGAAGCGTCGGTTGCGTTGCCGCACGGTGTTTCCGAGTTGGAACGCATCGCCGATATCACCAGCAATGCGGTGACCGATGGACGCACGGTGTGCGCGGTCGCTTTCCAAGGCCGGGTCGCGTGTTTCGAGACACAAACCGGGAATCTGATTTGGGCGCGCGATATGTCGAGCATCGCCGGCATGGCGATGGACGCACGCAATGTCTATGTCTCCGATGTGAAGGGCGCGGTGCATGCCTTGGATAAAACCACCGGCGGCTACGTTTGGAAGCAAGACAAACTCACCTATCGTCAGCTTTCCGCACCGCTGATTTACCGCGGCTATGTCATCGTCGGCGATGTGCAAGGCTACGTACACTTCCTGTCGCGCGAAGATGGCGCGTTCGCCGCGCGTATTGCTACCGACGGCAGTCCGATACGGGCGCAACCGCTGGCTTTGATCGATGGTGTGCTGGTGCAGACTAAAAAAGGTGGCTTGTTTGTGTTGGGATTGAATTAATCCCGATGAAACCCACTATCGTCATCGTCGGCCGGCCCAATGTCGGCAAATCCACGCTATTTAATCGCCTCACCAAAACGCGCGATGCCTTGGTGGCGGATCTGCCTGGACTCACCCGCGACCGCCATTATGGCCACGGCGTGGTCGGCGATAAGCCCTATTTAGTGGTGGATACCGGCGGTTTCGAGCCGGTGGCGAAAGACGGTATTTTGCATGAGATGGCGCGCCAAACCTTGCTCGCGATCGATGAAGCGGATGCCATTTTATTTTTGGTGGACGCGCGCCAAGGCCTGACCGCGCAGGACAAAAACATCGCCGATACCCTGCGCAAATCGGGCCGCCCGCTGTGGCTGGTGGTGAATAAGGCCGAGGGCATGCGGCGCGAGGTAGTGGCGGCGGAGTTTTTCGAATTGGGCTTGGGCGATCCGCTGCCGATTTCATCCAGCCACGGCGAGGGCGTGCGCGAGTTGATGGAACTGGTGCTCGAAGTTTTTCCACTGGACGAACCCACCGGGCCCGATCCGGATCATCCCAAGATCGCCATCGTTGGCCGGCCCAATGTCGGTAAGAGCACGCTGCTGAATAGCCTGATGGGCGAAGAGCGCGTGATCGCTTTCGACCAACCCGGCACCACGCGCGACAGTATTTACGTCGAGTTCGAACGCGACGGTAAGTCGTATACCTTGATCGACACCGCCGGCGTGCGGCGGCGTGGCAAAGTGTTCGAGTCGGTCGAGAAATTTTCCGTGATCAAAACCCTGCAAGCGATCGAAGACGCGAATGTGGTGATTTTGGTGGTCGATGCGCAACTGGATATCTCGGATCAGGATGCGCATATTGCCGGCTTTATTCTCGAAGCCGGGTGCGCGCTGGTGGTCGCGGTGAACAAGTGGGACGGACTAGTGGGTTACGCGCGCGAGCGGGTGAAAGCCGAGCTATTGCGTAAACTCAGTTTTCTCAGCTTCGCCAAGTTTCATTTCATATCGGCTTTGAACAATACCGGTTTGCCGCCGCTGTTGAAATCGGTGGATGCTGCGTATAAAGCCGCGATGGCGAAACTGCCCACACCACGCTTGACGCGTATTTTGCAAGATGCGGTCACCGCGCACCAGCCACCCAAAAACGGTCCGTTCCGTCCCAAGCCGCGTTACGCGCACCAGGGCGGCAGCAATCCGCCAATTATCGTGGTGCACGGCGCCAGCGTGGAGGCGATTGCCGATTCCTACAAGCGCTATTTGGAAAACACTTTCCGCGCCGCATTTAAGCTCGAAGGCACGCCCTTACGCGTGCAATTCAAACAGGGTGCGAATCCCTTTGAAGGCCGTAAACCGCCCACGCCCACAGAGGGTGATGAAAATAGGCGGCGGCGCGAGAAGCGCTTTTCGAAGCGAAAATACGGCAGGTAAAGAGCGTACCCACCCCCAAGATACAATCGCCTCAATTTTTAGGGTTTTTGGCCGTTATAAGGAAATAACGTGAGATGTTTCCCTTATGACCGGTAATCGCGATACGGGGCGTAATAGCCCTTCTCTCATTCAGCTTGGCCGCCGTGGCTTGTTGGTGCTCGGCCTGTCCGCCCTGGTGCTGGTGGGTTTGTGGTTATGGTTGTCATGGAACAACCTGCGCCAAGCACAGTTGCAGCGCATGGCGATCGTGGTTTCGCTTGCCGCGAATCAATCCCAAAGTTATTTCGATAACATCGGCAGCGACTTAGGGGAGTTGGCCACGCTGCTTCGGCAAAAAGAGGCGCTGCATTATCCGCGGATTGCCGATGGCTTGCTTGCGGATTTCAAGGTGAAACATCCTGATTTGGGTGGCGTATCCCTTATTTTGCCTTCCGGCCAGATAACGAACTCTACTGCACACAAATCTGGCGGACGGCTCCCGAATATCACGGAGAGTCCAGACTGGCGTCCCGACTTCGCGAGCAATTTGAACGCGAGCGGTTTGTCGATCAATCAGCCGCAGCGTAGTTATCTGCTCGATACTTGGATCATACCGTTACGCTATACCGTGCGCGATACCGCGGGCCAAGTCCTGTTCCTGATACAAGCCTCGATCCTGCTGGAAAAGCAGCAGGCGCTGTGGGCCAATCTCGGGCTGCCAGTGCAAGCGCAGATCGGCTTATTGCGCGAAGACAACGTGCTGCTGTCGATGTGGCCCCTGGCGGACGGCAAGCAGTTCGATTTCAAACATTTCCAAGCCAAAGCGTTGGCGCAGGCTATCGAAAAGAATGTGACGAATGGGTTTTACCAGGCCCCCGCTGAACATTGGCGCGCGCAGCGCCAAGGCGTGTATCAGCGCCTGCGTACCTATCCGGCCTATGCTTTTTTGTCGGTATCCAATGACTTGTTACTGGGTTTATGGTGGAAGATAGTGCAGGTGCCAATCTATGTGTTTTTGGCATTGTTCGTGCTCGGTACAGCGATCTATGACTTGATTGCACGGCGCTTTTCCCGGCGCATGCAATTGATCCAAAATACCTTGGCTGAAGGACTCAAGGGCGGCCCGGAGCGGCTCCCGAGTAGCGGCGTACGCGAGATCGATGAGTTGTGCGAGGCCTTATCCGATACGCAAAATAAACTCGAGGCCACGGCGCAAAACCGCGAGCGGCAATTACTGTCTGCGGCGAATGCCGGTACCTATACCGTGCGGATGCGAGATGGCGTGGTAATGCAAGCGGATGAGACATTTCTCGCGATGCTCGGCCGTACGCGGCCGGAAGTCGTGAATCGTTCTTGGGCCGCGCTGTTTGACGAGAGCGATGGCACGGAGGGTACGCATGCTGGCCAATACGCAGATCAAGGGCTCTCCTTGCGCGTGTTGCGCTTCATGCATAAACAGGGGCGCCCGGTGTGGCTGTCACTGGCCGAGTACATTGATGCCGCGGGAGGCGAACCCTTGCGCCAAGGGTTGGCGATCAATGTCAGCGAGCGCGAGGAGTTGCTCGCCAAAGTGCAAGTGCACTCTGATCGCTTGCGTGCCTTATGGCGGCTCGCTACCGAGCGCGAGGCCTCCGGGGTGAATACGCTGCGGCAAATGTTGCGCCTCGGGCTGGACACGCTAGGGATGGAGGTCGGCATGATCTCCGAGCACGCGGACGGCGTATTGAATGTGCGATATAAAATCGGCACCGCCATTTTGTTTGAAGAAGGACAGAGCAGCGCACTGACCGATAGTTTGTGCCGCGAAACCATACGCTACAAACGTAGCCAATTCATCGAAAATCTCGCGTCGCGCCAGGAGTTTGCAGCGAGCCGCTTAGTGGCCGATTGGCAATTGCGCGTGTATATCAGTGCGCCGATCTGGGTCGGCGAACGCATTTTCGGCACCCTGACTTTTTTCGACCGGCGATTGCACGATCAGGCGTTTAGTGACGAAGATAAAGTCTTCGTTGAATTACTGGCAGCGTGGTTCGGTAAAGTGCTGTTTGAGCAGCAACAGCACAAAATGCTCGAAACCATGGCGATGACCGACAGCCTGACAGGACTTTCCAACCGGCGCGCCGCCGAGGCGCAACTCAGTGGCGAATTGGCGCGGGCGAAACGCGCGGACGAACCCTTTGCAATCGCGGTGTGTGATCTCGATCGTTTTAAGCTCCTAAACGATCATTTTGGACATGATGTCGGCGACGAAGTCCTGCGACACGTTAGCGCCATTATGCGCGGCGCCTTGCGGGAAGGCGATTGGGTGGCGCGCTGGGGCGGGGAGGAGTTCATCGTGTTTTTACATCACTCCACCGGGCAAGAAGCGTTTAACGCTATGGAGCGCTTGCGCGAGGAAATCAAGAGCCAGCCGCTACAGACGCGGCATGGCAAGTTGGATCTGACCGCAAGTTTCGGCATCGGCACCTTTCGTAGCGGCGAAACCGATATTACGCAAATCCTTTCCGAAGCCGATGGTTGCTTATACGAAGCGAAGCATCGCGGGCGCGACCGGGTCGTGATGAGCGCGGCCGCGACCAAGGGTATGTTGTGGCAGGCGGGAATGCTGCAGCATGCTTTGCAAGAAAAGCGCATTGTCGCGGCCTATCAGGTGATGGTCGATTTAAACACCGGTCAGGTGGTGGCCGATGAGGCCTTGGCGCGGCTGATTCAACTGGATGGCAAGGTACTACCGGCGGCGGAATTTGTCGAGGCGGCGGAAGGCATCAATTTGATTCATAAGGTGGACGATATCATCGCGCGCAATGCAATCGAGCGCTATTGCAAGCGAGCCGCAAGCGGCACCGGTGGCCAAATGGTGCATTTCATCAATCTGTCGCCGCAATTTTTGGCGCGGCGCGATTTGCTGGATGCCTTGCTCGCGGATGCCAAGACGATGGCTGAGGGTGCGGGCGTGCATTTTGCTCAGCAGCAGCCGGTGGTGATCGAGATCACCGAGCGCCAGTTATTGGAAGACTTTGGCGCGATGCGCGAAGATTTGAAGCATCTGCTGGAATATGGTTTCCGTTTAGCGTTGGACGATTTCGGCAGTGGCTATTCTTCGTTTCTCTATTTGGCGGAGCTGCCGATTAGCTTCATCAAAATTGAGGGTTGGATGGTGCGTAACATGCAATACAACGACCGTATCCTGAGCATGGTCAAAAGCGTAGTGATGTTGGCTAAGACCTTAGGCATGACGACAATAGCCGAATGTGTAGAAGACGAACGGACTGCAGAAATCCTGCGCGATATGGGTGTGGATTGGGGTCAAGGTTTTCACTTCGGCTACCCGGAGATCGCGCAGGCGGGAACTAATCTCTTGCCAGCCTATCCTACTGGGGCTTGATTACCTTTAAAATGACCGCATATCACCTATGATAGTTAAGGGGCTAGCGTTATAAGCGCAGTAGCGACAATATTGCCATTGGAATATACTCAGTGCCGGTCGGTCAAGCGTTAAACATTCACAACAATATATGGAGATGCCATGAGCGGGAAAGGGCAATTACTACAAGACCCGTTTTTGAATACCCTGCGTAAAGAGCACATTCCAGTGTCGATTTACCTCGTCAACGGGATCAAGCTTCAAGGTCAAGTCGAGTCTTTTGATCAATATGTCGTCTTGTTGAAAAACACCGTCACGCAGATGGTGTATAAGCATGCGATTTCCACGGTCGTCCCTGCACGGCCAGTGAGCATTTCAGTCGACATGCCGGATGCTTGATCGCCCTCTGGGCCGGGATCAAGAAGGACAGCAGACGATTGACGATACGGCAGTCCTGGTGGCGCTCGATTTCGGCGAGCCGGATGCCGAGGAGAGCCTGGAAGAATTGCGTCGCCTGACCGAAAGTGCGGGGGTCCTGCCAGTGGCTGTGGTACAAGGCAAGCGTGCGCGTCCCGACGCTGCGTATTTCGCCGGCACGGGCAAAGTGGATGAGATCGCCGACACTTTGCAGGCTACCCATGCCGCAGTCGCTATTTTCAATCATGATTTGTCTCCCGCGCAGCAGCGCAATCTGGAACAGCGCCTGAAAACCCGGGTGGTGGATCGGACTAGCCTGATTCTCGATATCTTCGCCCAGCGCGCGCAATCACACGAAGGCAAAGTGCAAGTGGAATTGGCCCAATTGCAGCGTCTTTCCACTCGGCTGGTACGCGGCTGGACTCACTTGGAGCGGCAAAAGGGCGGCGTCGGTCTGCGCGGCCCGGGCGAGACGCAGTTGGAAACCGACCGGCGTTTGATCGGCAAGCGCGTGAAATCGCTCAAAGAGCGCTTGGAAAAGCTAGGCCGGCAGCGCCATACGCAGCGCCGTGCGCGTTCGCGCAATGCCGTGTTTTCGGTTTCTATCGTAGGCTATACCAACGCCGGAAAGTCCACGCTATTTAACCGTTTGACGCACGCCAGCGTGTACGCGGCAGATCAGCTTTTTGCGACTTTGGATACCACCTCGCGCCGCGTGTTTGTGCCGGAGGTGGGACAAATCGTGGTGTCCGACACCGTAGGGTTCATCAAACAATTGCCGCATAGTCTGGTGGAAGCGTTTCGTGCCACACTCGAAGAAGCGGCACAAGCCGATTTGCTATTGCATGTGGTGGATGCATCGAGCACCTTGCGTGATAGCCAGATTGAACAAGTGAATGCGGTGCTGGCCGAGATCGGTGCAGCGCATTTGCCGCAAGTGTTAATAATGAACAAGATCGACGTCGCGGGACTGGTTCCGCGCGTGGACCGCGACGAATATGGTAAAATCGCGCGCGTTTGGGTCAGTGCGGCGACGGGCACCGGTATAGACCTGGTGCGGCTTGCTTTGAGCGAAGCCGCGCGAACCCAAGCAGCAGCACAACCCGAACTCACACTCTAGCTCTTTCACGCGCAGGGAAGTATATGGCCTGGAACGACCCCAATTGGGGCAAAAAAGGAAACAACAGCGGCCCGCCCGATCTCGATGAGCTTTGGCGTCGTTTCAATGAGCGCTTGTCCGGCCTATTTGGCGGTAAAGGGCGCGGCCCTTCGACACCCAGCGGCGGTGGAAATAATCATCGCCCGATCAGCGGCGCGATACTCCTCATCGCTATCATTTTGGTGGTCTGGATTGGAAGCGGCTTTTACATCGTGAATGCGCGTGAACGCGGCGTGGTGCTGCGTTTCGGCAAATTCCTTGAAATTACGCAACCCGGCCCGCGCTGGCATCTTCCCTATCCGATCGAAGCGGTGGAAATCGTCGATACCGCGCGCAATCGCGTCACGGAAGTCGGCTATCGCCAGAACGAACGCAGCAAGCAACCCGGTGAAGCAGCCATGCTCACCAAGGACAAAAACATCATCAATGTGCTGTTCGCGGTGCAATACGTGGTGAGCGATCCGCGCGCCTTCGTTTTCAATAACTACATCGGTGATGACGCCGTGTTCGTGCGCCAGATAGCGGAAAGCGCGATGCGCGAAGCCGTGGGTAAAACCCTGGTCGATTCGGTGCTGACGCAAAGCACGGAAGTGGCAATTGAAGCACGCAAATTAATGCAATCGACGCTGGACCGATATAAGTCCGGTATCTTGATCGCCAATGTCACCATCAGCCAGGTACAGCCGCCCGAGCAAGTGCAAGCTGCGTTCGATGATGCCATCAAAGCCGGCCAGGACCGGGATCGGCAGAAAAACGAGGGCGAAGCTTATTTTAACGATATCGTACCCAAGGCCAAGGGCGCGGCGGCGCGTTTGCTGCAAGAGGCTGAAGGCTATAAACAAAGCGTGATTGCGCGTGCTGAAGGTGACGCATCACGCTTCCGCCAACAAGTGACGGAATACAATAAGGCGCCGGGTGTAACGCGCGAACGGCTATATCTTGAAACCATGCAGCAGATTTATTCCAATACCACCAAAATTTTGGTGGATCAGAAATCTGGCAGCAATATGCTTTATCTCCCGCTTGATAAGTTGATGCAACGTAATTCGGAAGGCCAGACGGCGACCCCGGCCAAGCCCGTCACAGGGGACACGCCGCGCCCCAACGAAACTGAACGGCGCGATGCGCTGCGTAACCGGGAGGCCCGCCCATGAATCGCAACTTTGCAGCGATCATTATTGGCGCGATAGTGGTGCTGGTAGTACTGAACTTCACTTTCTACACCGTCGATCAGCGCAAGCAAGCCATTGTGTTGCAACTTGGCGAGATTGTCGACGTGCAGAAAAAGCCGGGTTTGTACGCCAAAATACCGTTGTATCAAAACGTAGTGTATGTCGACAACCGAGTGCGCACGCTGGATTTGCCGGAACCCGAGTTGATTATCACCAGCGAAAAAATCAATATGCTGGTGGACACTTTCGTCAAGTGGCGTGTCATCGATGCTAAGCAATATTTTATCAGTGTGAGCGGGGATGAACGCATCGCCGAACAGCGCTTGATGAATGTGGTGCGTGATGGCTTGCGCGCCGAGTTCAATAAGCGCACGGTGGATGAGGTAGTGTCCGGACAGCGCGAGGAAGTGATGAAAGGTCTACGGCAAAACGTGGATCGGGAAGCGCGGGCCATCGGTATTGAAGTCGTTGATGTGCGTCTGAAGCGCGTCGACTATTCCGAGAAAGCGGAAGATTCCGTATTTGAACGGATGCGTTCGGAGCGTTTGCGGGTAGCGAATGAGCGGCGTTCCATCGGTGCGGCGGAGAAAGAAAAAATTCAAGCCGATGCCGAGAAGCAACGCGATATTTTGATTGCGCAAGCGTATCGCGACGCGCAGCGCACGAAAGGCGAGGGCGATGCCAAAGCCACCGCGACGTATGCGCAAGCTTATTCCGCGAATCCGGAGTTCTACGCGTTCTACCGCAGCCTGGAAGCCTATAAAGACAGCTTCAAAAGCAAAGAAGATATACTGGTTGTCGATCCGAATTCGGATTTCTTCCGTTACTTCAAACACGCCGGCAAAGGCGGTAAGTAAGTCTTCATGAATAGCAGCTTGCTCGCGGCCTTCGGCTTGATGCTCGTGCTGGAAGGCGTATTGCCGTTACTCGCGCCGCGTTTGTGGCGCGAGACATTCCGTAAACTTTTTGAATTCAGCGACGGTCAATTGCGCTTCATGGGTCTGCTGTCCATGCTGGCGGGTTTGGGCCTCGTACTGATCGTGCGTTAATCATGCATCCCTGGTTGCTACCCGAATATCTGGAAGACATCCTGCCGCCGGCTGCGCGTCATATTGAGTGCGCGCGCCGCACGGCGCTGGATCTGTTCGCCAGTCATGGCTACGAGTTGGTGATTCCGCCTTTGTTGGAATATTTGGAGTCCTTGCTCACGGGTACCGGGCGCGATATGGAGCTCGATACGTTCAAACTGGTCGATCAACTGAACGGGCGTTTGATGGGCGTGCGCGCCGATATCACGCCGCAAGCGGCGCGCATCGATGCGCACTTGCTCAACCGTCAAGGCGTGACGCGTTTATGTTATGCGGGCCCCGTGTTGCATACCCGCCCCGGCAACTTACAAACTAGCCGTGAACCCTTGCAAGTGGGTGCGGAATTGTTCGGCCATGCCGGGCTCGAAGCCGATCTTGAAGTGCAGCAGATGCTACTCAAAACCCTCAAAGCATTAGGCGTGGATGCGGTGCACTTGGATATTGGCCATGTCGGTATTTTCCGTGCCTTGATGAACGCTGCACAGCCAAGCGCGGAGCAGGAAGCCGAGTTATTCCATGCACTGCAAGCGAAAGACGTACCGACCATAGCCGAATTGACGCGCGCTATGGATACTGCCGTGCGCCAGGCGCTGCTCGCGCTGCCCACACTGTATGGCCAGCGCGAAGCCTTGGCGCGCGCGGCGCAAATCTTACCTAAGCTGCCCGAAATCGGACGGGCTTTGGATACGCTGGAAACGCTGGCCGATGATTTGGCGGCGAGTGGCGCCGAATTGTATTTCGATCTCGCCGAACTGCGTGGTTATCATTATCACAGTGGCGTGGTGTTTGCTGCGTACGCGCAAGGCTCGGCCTATGCGGTGGCGCAAGGCGGGCGCTACGACAACGTCGGCAAGGTGTTTGGCCGGGCGCGCAGTGCGACCGGATTTTCGATGGATTTGCGTGCGCTTGCGCCATATATGAAGCCGCTGCCGGAAGCGCGTGGCATTCTTGCGCCGCATCAGGCGGATAGTGCGCTGGCAGCAAAGATCGAGGCCTTACGCAGCGCGGGCGAGATAGTTGTCGTAGAGTTGCCGGGGCAAGCAGCGTATCGCGCGGAAGCGCAGTGCGACCGCCGTCTGGTGTTTAAAAACGGCGCGTGGGAAATTGAATAAAAAGGGTAGGACAAAATGACAAAAAACGTAGTCGTCATCGGCACCCAATGGGGCGATGAAGGGAAAGGCAAAATCGTCGATTGGCTGACCGATCACGCGCAAGGTGTGGTGCGCTTCCAGGGTGGGCATAACGCCGGGCACACCTTGGTAGTGGGCGGCAAGAAAACCGTGCTGCATCTCATCCCCTCCGGCATTTTGCGCGATGGTGTCAAGTGCTACATCGGTAATGGTGTGGTGGTTTCGCCGCAGGCCTTGATGGAAGAAGTGGATATGCTGGAAAAAGCCGGCGTGGAAGTCCGCGGCCGGCTGATTATTTCCGAAGCCTGCCCGCTGATTTTGGCGCATCACATCGCGCTGGATCACGCGCGCGAAGCGGCCAAGGGCGCGGGTAAAATAGGCACTACCGGGCGCGGTATCGGCCCGGCGTATGAGGATAAAGTCGCGCGGCGCGCGATCCGCATGCAGGATCTGTTTCACCGCGAACGCTTCGCCGCCAAATTGGGCGAAGTGCTCGATTATCATAACTTCGTGCTCAAAAATTACTTTAACGCGCCCATCGTGGATTTCCACAAGACGCTGGATGAGACGATGGCCTTGGCCGAGCGCATCCGGCCGATGCTGGGCGATGTGCCGCGTCAATTGTACGAAGCCAACAAAGCCGGCAAGAATCTGTTATTCGAAGGTGCGCAAGGCACGCTACTCGACATTGATCATGGCACTTATCCTTTCGTCACTTCCTCCAACTGCACCGCCGGTGGTGCCGCTACCGGCGCGGGTGTCGGTCCGCACACGCTGCATTACGTGCTGGGTATCACCAAGGCCTACACCACGCGCGTAGGCTCCGGGCCGTTTCCGACCGAGTTATTCGATGATATCGGCAAGCATTTGGCCGAGCGCGGCCATGAGTTCGGCTCCACCACCGGGCGCGCGCGCCGCTGCGGCTGGTTCGATGCTGCGGCCTTGAAGCGCTCGATCCAAATCAATGGTGTCTCCGGCTTGTGCGTGACTAAGCTCGATGTACTGGACGGCATGGAAACGCTGCGCCTATGTACTGGCTACAAATTGGCCGGTGGTCACAGCGATATTTTGCCGGTGGGTGCGGAAACGCTTGCCGAATGCGAACCGATTTACGAAGACATGCCGGGCTGGACGGAGAGCACCGTCGGCATCAAGCGTTATGAGGAACTGCCGCCCGCGGCGCGCGCGTATTTGCAGCGCGTGGAAGCTTTGTGCGAAGTGCCGGTGGATATTATTTCAACCGGTCCTGATCGCGAAGAGACGATAGTGATGCGTCATCCTTTCGAGTGAGCAAATGCAGCAAGGCGGCCCACACGCCGCCTTGCAGACGGCTTGCTTCAAGCGGATTTAACGCGCGAATTTCTTGACCACGGTGAGCAGTTCGCCAATCGCCGCATCGCCGGCTCCTGAGCGTATCGCGTCCTGAACACAGCCGCGTGTGTGGTGCTCCAACAAGTGCATGCCCATCGCGTCCAACGCCGCTTGGATGGCCGAAATCTGCGTCAAAATATCCACGCAATAACGATCTTGTTCGATCATCTTTGCCACACCGCGCACTTGTCCTTCGATGCGATTGATGCGGCGCGTGAGTCCCGCTTTGTCCGGCTGCACGACTTGTTTAGGCGAGGACTTGGTAGCCGGCATCTTGAATCGCCTCCTTGAATTGCGCGGGCTGCGTCTGGGCCGCGTCATAGGTGACGCTGACTTTGCCGGTTTCCAATACTACGTCGACCTGGCTCACGCCGACAATCGGGCTGAGCACGCGTTTCACGCTGGCGACGCAACCCATGCAGGTCATGCCTTTGACGTCGAGGGTAATCGTTTCCATGTTCAAATACCTCCGTGATTAAGTGATTGCAGTGATTGACCGTTTACTATTTACTATTTTCCGTTTACGCCTGCGGGCTTCCAGCGTTTCAGCAACAGCGCATTGCTGACCACGGAGACCGAGCTCATTGCCATCGCCGCACCGGCGATTACCGGGTTCAATAGGCCCAGCGCCGCAAGCGGAATACCCAGCACGTTGTAGATGAAGGCGAAGAACAGGTTCTGGCGAATTTTTCTGAGTGTGGCGCGCGACAGCGAAATGGCATCAGCCACACTCATCAGGCTGTTGTGCATCAAGGTGACATCCGCCGCTTCGATAGCGATATCGGAACCACTGCTGATGGCGAAACCCACGTCCGCCGCCGACAGCGCGGGTGCATCGTTGATGCCGTCGCCCGCCATGCCGACCACCTTGCCCTGCGCTTTTTGGCGCGCGACTTCTTGTGCCTTGTCTTGCGGCATGACTTCAGCGACGAAGCGGGTAATGCCGGCTTGATCGGCGACGGCTTGGGCTGTCTGTGGATTGTCACCCGTCAGCATCACCACTTCGATATGCATTTGCTGCAAACGGCGTACGGCCGCAGCGGAATCGTCGCGTATCCGGTCGGCGATCGCGATCAGTCCCAGAAAGCGCGTCCTTGTGCCCACGCCGATGACCGTCTTGCCTTGGCCCAGCAGTGCGCGCGCATCGGCTTCTATCAGCGGTATATTGAATGCCGCGAGAAAACTGAGCGAGCCAAGATAGACTTGCTCGCCATCGATGCTGGCCGAGACGCCTTTGCCGGCGATGGTGGTGAAATCACTAATGGCACGGATAGTCACACCCTGCGCTGCGGCATGCCGCAGAATCGCTTCCGCCAAGGGATGTTGCGATCCCTGTTCGAGCGCTGCCGCAGCCGCAAGCAAGGCATTTCCCGAGATGCCCGCACTGGGGAGCACATCGGTCACCGTCGGTTTGCCCTCGGTGAGGGTGCCGGTTTTGTCGACAATCAGCGTGGTGATTTTGTGCGCTTGTTCGAGCGCGCGCGCATCGCGCACCAGAATTCCAGTTTGCGCGCCGCGTCCGGTGCCGACCATGATGGCGGTGGGCGTCGCGAGCCCCAAGGCGCAGGGGCAAGCAATGACCAGCACCGCCACGGCATTGATCAACGCGGCGGACAGGTCGCCGCCCAGCCACCACCAGAGCACAAATGTGACGAGCGCAATACCCACCACGATGGGCACGAAGATGCCGGAGATGACATCCACCAGACGCTGGATTGGCGCCTTCGAGCCTTGCGCATCTTCGACTAGGCGCACGATATGGGCGAGTTGCGTATCCTTGCCGACGCCGGTAGCCCGCAGCTTCAACATACCATCGAGGTTTTGTGTGGCGGCATAGGCGCGGCTGCCCGGCTCCTTGCGACGCGGCATACTCTCGCCGGTGAGCATGGCTTCATTCACGCTGGAGCTGCCCTCTACCACTTCGCCATCGACGGGAATACTTTCGCCCGCGCGTACGATGCAAATATCGCCTGCTTGCAGTTGCTCAATCGGCACATCCAGCACCTGGCCGTCGCGCTCGACGCGCGCCGTGCGCGGTTGCAGCTTGATCAGCGCTTCGATGGCGGCCGAGGTCTTACCCTTAGCGCGTGCCTCCAAGAGTTTGCCGAGCAAGACCAGTGTGATGACGGCGCTGGAGGCTTCGAAGTACACATGCAAATGCGTGAGACCGAACACGGTCACTACCAGGCTTAAAAGATAGGCCATAGTGGTGCCCAGCGCCACCAGCACATCCATATTCGCGCCGCCGCCGCGCAGGGCGTGATAAGCGCCAATGTAAAACCGCTTGCCGATCCAGAATTGCACCGGTGTGGCCAAGACCAGTTGTAACCAGCGTGGCAACCAATCTTGATGATCACCACTCAACATCGCGCCCATTTGTGCCAACAGCGGCAGCGTAAGCAGAGCCGATAGCCAAAACAGGCGGAATTCCTGGCGATAATGTGCGAGTTTGCGTTGGCGCTCGGCGTCACGTTCTTGTTCCGCCAATTCGTGCGCGCCGTAACCCGTTTTGCGGACGGCGGCGATGATCTGGGGCAGCGTTGTTTTGCCAAGCAAGTAGCGCACCGTGGCTTTTTCGGTGGCGAAATTCACGCTGGCGGTAACGCCCGGGAGTTGGTTTAGCGCGGTTTCAATGCGGGTCGCACAGGCGGCGCAAGTCATGCCATCCAATGCTAAATCCAGCCGTTGCTCGGGGACTTGATAGCCGGCTTTTTCGATAATCGATACGATCTGATCCGGCGTGGTTTGGGCCGGATCGTAATCGACGCGCGCCTTTTCTGTGGCAAGGTTGATACTTGCGGTAATGCCGGATTTTTTGTTGAGACTATTTTCAATGCGCGTGGCGCACGCGGTGCAGGTCATGCCGGCAATGGGCAGATCAAGGCGTAGGCGATTGACGGATGGCTGCATGGTTAGCCTTTTTAAGAAAGACCCATGCTAAGCGCCAAAAGCCCCCTTGTCAATATACCCTGCCAGGGTATATTGACAAGGGGCCGTTCTGAAACGGCCCCCGCAGACTATTGCCGAACGATTCCACCGTTCTCGATTTTCACTTTCTCACCAACCCCCAAGCCAGGATCAGTATTCTGATGGAAGGTGCGGGTAGCACCGTCATGCATCCTCACCACGACATTATAAGTTTGCGTTTTTTTGACCTTTTTCTCAACTTCGTTGCCGGCGTAGGCGCCGCCTGCCACGCCCGCCACCGTAGCGACAGTTTTGCCGTTGCCTTGGCCCACTTGGTTGCCTAGCAGACCGCCCAGCACGCCGCCAGTGACCATCCCGAGGCCCGAGCCTTTGCCTTCCACTTCCACTACATTGACCGATTGCACGACGCCGCAATTGGCACAACCCATGCTGGACGCGCTATGCGTACTCTCAGCGGAGGCGATTTTAACGTGGCGCGTCGCCTTCTCATGTGTGGCTTTGTCAGCGGAATGTTGCGCCGCGAGTTTGGCTGCTTGAGCGGCATCGCTTTCTTCGGTATGCGCCTTGGGCAACCAGCCCATGATGGCGGCAGAGCCGATGAGAGCAAAAATCGTGACGGCGATACCGGCGATGACAATAATCGGATGGGTGCGAAACGCTTGTGTATTCATTTAAAGTATCCTCCTGAAAAACATTAGGTTTATGACTATAACCCCAGATGAAATTAACGCAGGGTGTATTTAATCGTTTACCGAGGATGTCTTTAATAAATAAATTGTAATCTTAGGGGGCGCTTTCGTGTAGCAAAACATTGCGGACGCTATTTACGCTTCCGGCCGCATATGCGGGAACAGAATGACATCCCGGATATTAGTGCTATCGGTGAGCAACATCACAAAACGGTCGATGCCGATGCCCTCGCCGGCGGTCGGCGGCAGACCGTATTCCAAGGCGCGGATGTAGTCGGCGTCGTAGTGCATGGCTTCGGCATCACCCGCTTCTTTTTGCCGGACTTGATCCATGAAACGCTCGGCTTGATCTTCCGGGTCATTCAATTCTGAGAAGCCGTTGGCGAGCTCGCGGCCGGCGATGAACAGCTCGAAACGTTCGGTAATCTCCGGCTGCTTATCGCTGCGCCGCGCCAAGGGCGAAGTCTCTGCCGGGTAGTCGATGATGAAGGTGGGATCGAACAATAAGTGCTCGGTCGTTTCCTCGAATAGGGTCGTTTGCAGGCCGCCGAGGCCGTCACCTTTACGGTATTCGATTTGGTGTTGTTCGAAATAACCGATCAGAAATTGCCGCTCGTTAAGCTGTGCCAAGGTGAATGCGGGATGGTAGTGCACGACTGCCTGCACCATGCTCATGCGCGCGAACGGCTTGGAGAAATCGATGACGCGTCCTTGGTAGTTAATCAGCGTCGTGCCCAACACCTCCTGGCAAATGTAGCTGAACATCTGCTCGGTTAAGGTCATGAGGTAATGATAATCGCGATACGCCACATAAAATTCGAGCATGGTGAATTCGGGATTATGCCGCGTCGAAATGCCTTCGTTGCGGAAGTTGCGATTGATCTCAAATACCTTCTCGAAGCCGCCCACCACCAAGCGTTTCAAATACAACTCCGGTGCGATGCGCAGGAACAATGCCATGTCCAGCGCATTGTGGTGCGTGGCGAACGGACGCGCGCTAGCGCCGCCGGGGATGGGGTGCATCATCGGCGTTTCCACTTCCAGGAAACGCTGGTTCATCAAAAAGCTGCGAAACGCCTGAATGATTTTTGAACGCCGCACGAATGTCAGCCGCGTTTCCTCATTCATCATGAGATCGACGTAGCGCTGGCGATATTTCACTTCTTGGTCGGTGAGGCCGTGCCACTTATCTGGCAGCGGGCGCAGGGCTTTAGTCAGCAGCCGGATTGAGGTGGCGCGCACCGACAGCTCGCCCTTGTTGGTTTTGAACAGCGTGCCGCGCACGCCGACGATATCGCCCAAATCGAAATGCTTGAACGCCTCATGCGAAGTAGCACCGGTGTGGTCGTCGGTGATATACACCTGCAGGCGGCCGCTCATGTCTTGCAGCGTGGCGAAGCTGGCTTTACCCATCAGGCGCTTCAACATCATGCGCCCGGCCACGACTACGGCGATGTTTTGCGCTTCGAGTTCGTCCTTCGGCAAATCCTCGTACTGCTCATGCAGCACTTCCGCCAAGTGTTCGCGCTGGAAATCGTTGGGGAAGGGGATGCCTTGCGTGCGCAAGGCGGCAAGCTTGGCGCGGCGCTCGGCGATGATTTGGTTTTCGTCTTGAGGTAGGTCTTGTGGGTCGGTCATGAGGGGCTCAGTTAAAAAAAGTGGTGGTGCTTAGACCAAGCTGGTTTGCCGCTTGGGCCATGATTTTATCCGCAGTGGCAATCGTGGTGGCATGTGCGGATTGTGCGGCGGCTAAGTGTAGCGCGTCCAGCGTACGCAAGGATAAAGGAGAAACAGCATCCAACAAATAGGTTGCTTGCGCATAGAGCCCCTCATGCAGGGCATGCACACGATAGGCGCCGCTCGCTAAGTGGCGCGCAAACTCCGCCCGTGCCATCTGATGATACGCGTCGTCAAACGCGCCGCTGCGCCATCTGCGATTCATCGCGCAGTGCCACTCCAGAATACTCAGGCTGCTGATCAAAGGGTGGGTGAGGGTGTCGATGAATTTCTCGACTTCTTCCGACAGCGGCTCAGCGACATACAGCTTGATCAGCGCGCTGGTATCGACATAGCAATCAGTCACGGGCATCGCGATCTTCTCGAATCAATACTTCGCTGCCGATTGCTTGGCGGGGCATTTTATCCCGCAGCCATTTGAGCGATGGCAGGTGTAGCGTGCCACTTTCCTGAGCAATGGGCAGCACGCGCGCAATGGGTTTGCCGTGGCGCGTCAGAATTACTTCACCTTCTCTGGCTAGCAACTCGTCCAGATGGGCAAGCTCTTGGCGTATTTCACGAATATTTAAGTTTTTCATGCGCCTACCTATTAATGTGCAACACATTTAATGTTGTGTCACAAGTCATATTGTAAGGCAATAAGCACTAATAATGAAGTAGGCATGTCGCGCGAATATCAGTGGCTTGGACTTGTGTTTATACTGTAAATTGTTATAACATAGTTATCACATAATATCCGGAGAAAGCCATGCGTACAAGTATAAGAAAAGTGGGTAATTCCCGTGGGGTCATCATTCCCGCAGCGTTACTGGCCGCCTGCGAAATGGGCAACGAAGTGGACATAAGGCTGGAGGGCAAAAATCTGGTGATTGCTTCAGTCAAGTCTCCCCGTGCTGACTGGTTTGAGGGCTATAAGCCTGAAGTTGATTCCGAGCCGCTTGCTGTGCTGCCTGCGGATGAAGGCAGCGAGGAGTGGGTGTGGTAAAGCGTGGCGAAGTGTATTGGGTCAATCTTGATCCGACCATCGGCACCGAAATTAAAAAAACACGCCCGGCATTGGTGGTCTCGCCCGATGACCTAAACGCTGCGTTACCGCGTGTCATTATCGCGCCACTAACCAGCCAGGGGCAGTCGCTTGGCTGTCGGCCCAAGGTGAAATTCGCGGGTAAGTCAGCACGCATTCTGCTTGATCAATTGCGTTCGGTAGACAAACGGCGTCTGGCTGGAAAAATGGGAGAAATTGACCTGGCGAAGTGGCATCCTGTTTTGCTTGAAATGCTGGCGGAATGAAATGCTTCAAAATCAGTAAAGCTTAGTTTCAGTTGTCGACAAATTGTAGACAACTGAAGACCAGCGGTTTTCTCAGCCCACGGGCCGACGACTTGAATGAAGACGCAGCGCCTCAAACCAGTATTTCGCCTTCCTTGCCTACCACCTTGCCCGGTCATTCGCGAATGACCGGGCTGTTCACGTTGTCGTTGTAAGCCCATTCCTCGTTGCCCGTTTTGTACGGCGGATCAATGTAGATGCTTCACCTGTCCGGCGTAGTAGAGCAGCAGCGCTTTGAGCGCGACCAGGTTGTCGCCCCGCACAATCAGATTGCCCTCACCCGGATTGCCGCAAGATAGTTCGGGTACATCCTTGAGTAAATGAAAAGGCACTTGTTGGAGATGATTCACCACGGCCTCTTTTCCAATCCAGTTCAGCGTCGGCATAGTGTTCTAATTTTCTCGGTCATTGGTTTAGGCAATGAGATTGTAAGTGTTAGTTAGCTGTTGACCCCAACCATGCACTTGGCCGACTGCTCCAGAAAACAGCGCGCGTGACCACGGACGGTTTATTGCGAAGCACCTTGGCTAATCTGCCTTTTACATGCTGCATTATCCCTCCCTGTGTCAACTTACGTTACAAATGTGCCAATCGGCCCAAAGGGTGCGAAGTTCGTAAGGTGCGATAAGCTCTAATGGATTCCGATTTTCTATGCGCTGAAGCGGCATGAAAGATGGTATGCGTGGTGCACGCGGCATTGTACCAATGCGCCCTACGCTCGCTGTCGCACAACCCATGCAGACGCCGGAACCAGCGGCACGAACAAGTGCAAAGAATTCAGGCGTGGCCGTGCTCACCAAATCGCTTTGTCGCAATGCTTGCGTATCAGGCGATCCTTACTCACCAGTGCCGCATCTGCAATCATGGCATGGGCAACGATCATGCGATCGAACGGGTCGCGCGTCCAGGTTAGCGCACCGGCTATTTTCATTACCTGGGCTAGCGACACATCAGCCACACTCAGGCCTATATCCTTGGCCAGCGCATCCAGCACATAACTGGCCTCGCGGCTGATGCGGCCAATTTCGTGCAAATAGGTTAGCTCGAGTTGCACCACGGGAGAAACCTGCAACAAGCCCGATTCAATCGTCTGCAATGATGCTGCGGTCAGTAATTCCGAGCGGCCTTCGTACAGCCAGCAAACGATATGTGTATCGAGATGGACTAACGCAGATTTTGTGGTTCGCGCCATTCCCCGACCTTTGCCGCGTGCAGCGATTCAGCATCGCCCGTGATCAGTTTTCTACGTTTCAATTTCAAACTTTTCGATTTATTTAATTCGACTGCCGGACTGAGCAACAGCACCTTGCCATTGCGTTCAATGCTAACCGGCTGGCCTGTCAGCAAGACTTCATCGGCGATCTGAAAAATTTGTTGGCGCAAAGTGGTTAGGGTGAGTTTTTTCATGGCATCCCTCCATTTATGTACATGGTTTAATGCTACATGTACATATTCGGCATGTCAAACCCAAGTGCCTGGTAATCGCGCACTCATTTTAGTTTCTGCTGACGTGCGGGTACTGGCGCAATGCCTGTTGGTTATTGCCCTACGCTTGCTAGTATTTTTGGATTGTTAATCGTTCGCCCGTAGACTCAGCTTAGGCAGCTAGCTCTTCCGCTTTGATGCGGTAGACGAATTGATCGGGCACGAGTTGTTCGCGTGGAACGCCGGCCAATTCCGCGTACGGATACATCAGATAATTGATCGGGTTGCTTGTCGCTTTAGGCATAAGTGAGAAATCGCGGGCATGGTTAAACGCCATCCAGTTCATTTCCCAATAGCCAAACAGTTTTTCACGCAGCGCAACTATTTTGGGATCGTTCAGCGCGAGCTGCTCTTCCAGCACGGCTTTTCTGACGTCTGCCGGATCGACCGGCACCCACCCGTGACCGGCCAGGTAGAACTCCGCACGGCAGTGTTGGGCGCGTGTCACATCCCCTGATTTACCTAAACTTTTAAACTGCTTAGAGTCCGCTACGCGGATGCCAAAAACATCCCGTGCAGGAATACCGGAGGCGCGCGCGAGGCCAACAAATAGCGAGCTGATATCGGCGCACTTGCCGCCCAAGTTTCCTGTTTCCAACATGAGTTTGATGTCGCCGCGGCCGCAGCCCGGTGTTTTGGGTTCGCGAAAACTATTGTCCACCACCCAATCGTAAATAGCGCGCGCTTTTTCCAAAGGTGTGTGAGCACCTTTGGTAGCTTCGCGCGCGGTGTCGAGCACAATGCCGTCCACCGGAATGTGCTGGCTGGGATTGAGAAACGCTTGCACGGCGCGCGGCGGGGCCACTTTCGTGTTAGCCGCCAAGGCATTGATCGTGACACTGCGATCGACGCTGCGCGCGATACAAGACACCTCGAGTTGCTGCTGTTGGCCGTCTTTCCAGAATGCATTGTAATAACTGGCGCGAGCGTTCTTATCGGCGACGACGCGACTGGTATCAGCTACGCCAACAGACTCGACCTTGCGCGCCTGTTGCCATCCATCACTGGCGGTTTCTGGCAGCGGGAGCCATAGACTGGCAGGCACATTCTTCGTGGGCAGATCAATCTGATAGGTCAGCCGAAATGTGCGCCAGTCCGGTGTGGGTTCGGCAGCATACGAGCGTGAAGAAATCAGCGGGAGGGCGGAGCCGGCGGCGGCTAATTTAATAAAATCGCGGCGTTGCATATGGTTCTCCTAGCGACAGTGGGATGGCGAATCTTATTTCTATAGCGAATGTTGGAGCAGTTGTAAAGCGCGTTGACTACTATACGCCCTGTTTTAAACTGGCACTGATGAACTCGTCCAAATCGCCATCCAGCACGCTTTGGGTATTGCCGGTTTCCACATTGGTGCGCAAATCCTTGATGCGCGATTGGTCCAACACATAAGACCGGATTTGATGGCCCCAACCGATGTCGGTTTTGGAGTCTTCCATCGCCTGCTTTTCTTCGTTGCGTTTACGCAATTCCAATTCATATAAGCGCGCTTTTAGCATAGACATCGCTTCGGCGCGATTGCGGTGTTGCGAGCGGTCGCTTTGGCATTGCACCACGATACCGGAGGGCGTGTGCGTAATCCGCACCGCGGAATCGGTTTTGTTGATGTGCTGGCCGCCCGCGCCGGAAGCGCGAAAAGTGTCGGTGCGCAAATCGGCGGGGTTGATGTCGATCTCGATCGAGTCGTCTACTTCCGGATATACGAACACGCTGGCGAAGCTGGTGTGGCGCCGCGCGTTGGAGTCGAAAGGCGATTTGCGCACCAGGCGATGCACGCCGCTCTCGGTACGCAGATAGCCGTAAGCGTAATCGCCGGTCACTTTGAGTGTCGCGCTTTTGAGGCCAGCCACTTCGCCTTGGGATTCTTCCAGCACTTCAACCTGAAACCCCTTGCGCTCGGTATAGCGCAGATACATCCGCTCCAGCATGGAGGTCCAGTCTTGCGCTTCGGTGCCGCCGGAACCGGATTGAATGTCGATGAAGCAGTTATTGGGATCCATGGGGTGGGCGAACATGCGCCGAAACTCCATGTCCTGCACCGTTTTTTCCAGCGCATCGACATCGGCGGCGACGGCGTCCAAGGTTTCTTCGTCGTTTTCCGCATTCGCCATGTCGAACAGATCTTGCGTGTCATGCAAGCCGTGGTCGAGCTTTTGCAGTGTGGTCACGACGCCTTCCAGCATGCGCCGTTCGCGGCCCAGTTCTTGGGCGCGCTTGGCGTCTTCCCAAATCGCGGGGTCTTCTAGCTGTTGTGACACTTCCGAGAGGCGGTCTTGCTTGGTCTCGTAGTCAAAGATACCTCCGCAAGTCGGTGGTACGGGTGGCGAGATCCGCCAGGCGGTGGGCGATGAGATTGAGTTGTTCGGCTTCCATGCAATCGGTTTTCAAAAAACCGCCATTTTACCGCATGACGCTTTCCCAATGCTGAATAATCAGTTGCACGCTGCGCCGGCCCTTGTATTCGTTTACATCCAGCCGGTACACCGCTTCAATAGCGTCCGGCAGCGTCTCGGCGCGGAAGAACAGCATCGCCTCGAATGGTTGGCCGTCGCGGGACAAAAGCAACTTAGTATGCTTCTCGCCCACGATGCGTTGCTGTGTTACTTGGAAGCGGTCGAGGAATTGCGGTTCGGGAAAGCCCTGCCCCCACACTTGGCGCGCCAGCGTTTGCGCAGTATCGAGATCGGCGTCGGGCGCGGGCAGCGAGCCGTCGGTCTCGATGGTGCGCGAAAGCAAAGCGGGCGTGAGCCATTCGCGCGCAACCGTCTCGAATGCGGCTTCGAATTGGGCGAGCGTTGCGTCGTCGATCGTCACGCCAGCCGCCATCGCATGGCCGCCGAATTTTTTAAGCAAGCCGGGATGGCGCTTGGCGACGAGGTCCAGCGCATCGCGCAAGTGAAACCCGGCAATGGAGCGCCCCGAGCCTTTTAGCTCACCGGCGTTGCCTTGCGCAAAAGCGATCACCGGGCGATGGAATTTTTCCTTCAGGCGCGAGGCGAGAATACCGATCACGCCTTGGTGCCAAGCGGGGTTGAATAAGCTCAAAGAAAAACGCTCGTCCACGGTGATTTCATCGAGCGCTGCCAGCGCCGTTTCCTGCATCCCGGCTTCGATCTCGCGCCGTTCGCGGTTTAACTCGTCTAATTTATGCGCTAGTTCCTGCGCGCGGGCGTCGTCGTCGGTGGTGAGCAATTCGATGCCGAGCGACATATCGGTGAGCCTGCCGGCGGCATTGAGGCGCGGCCCGAGCATAAATCCCAAATCCCAAGTGGAAGCACGTTGCGGATCGCGCGCGGCGACTTGATACAGCGCGCGAATGCCGGCACAAGCGTGGGAAGCAGCGATGCGCGCCACACCCTGACGCACTAAAATGCGATTGTTGTCGTCGAGCTTAACCACATCCGCCACGGTGCCGAGGGCGACGATATCCAGCAGCTTTGCCAAATTAGGCTCCGGCGATTTTTCGAACGCGCCACGGCTGCGCAATTCGGACCGCAGCGCGAGCATGACGTAAAACATCACGCCCACGCCCGCAATATTTTTACTCGGGAAATCGCAGCCCGGCTGATTCGGATTCACAATCACATCGGCATCCGGCAGAGTTTCGGCTGGCAAGTGATGATCGGTGACGAACACGCGCATGCCGAGGCGATGCGCTTCTTCTACCCCGGCGTGGCTGGCGATGCCGTTGTCGACCGTGATGATGATATCCGGCTTGGTTTCTTCAGCACCCGCAAGGGGTACGCCGGTGGGTGCCCCGCTGCTGCCTAGCGACCCTTCCGCAGCCAAACGCACGATCTCGGGCGTCAATCCATAGCCGTATTCGAAACGATTAGGCACCAGATAATCCACCGTCGCGCCGAATGCGCGCAGCGCGCGTAAGCCCACCGCGCACGCCGTGGCGCCATCGGCGTCGTAATCGGCGACGATCAGCAGGCGTTGCTTGGCCGCAATGGCATCGGCGAGCAGACGCGCCATGGCTTCGGCATTTTTCAACTGCGTAATCGGCAACAGACCGGCCAGCTCGGCATCCAATTGCTTAGGGTCGGTCACGCCGCGCGCAGCGTAAATGCGCGCCAGCAAGGGCGATACACCGTGCTGCGTGAGGCGTTCATAGTCGGGTTGGGAAACAGGGCGGATGGTAACGGAGGTCATGCGCAGATTATCCTAAAAAACATTTGATTCACCACGGAGTACACAGAGGGCATGGCGTAAAGCACAAAGCGCAAAAGCCATAACCGCGAAGGACGCAAAGGTACGCAAAGGAAAATCAAGAACGGGTTTACTTCGCGCACCTTTGCGTCCTTCGCGGTGAAATGCCTCAGCTTTACTCCGTGTCCAGGGTAAAAAAGTTTTGCGTTCTATCACTCCGGCAAATAATGCTTGAGCGATTTACTTCGACGCCAGAATTGCCAGCGCCGCACTCGGTTACTTGTCACCGTCAGGCACCCCTGTTCGCCAATGGCGTGCAGCGTCATTTCGGAAACGCTTCCACGGCCACGGCGCAGCGCATGCAAGATCGGTTTGATCCAATTCGCTTCCAGACGGGCAAGTCCCTCGCGCCAGGCGGCATCGTCGCCATACCGCGCGGCGCGGCGCAGGCCGTCAAGCACCACGAGATGAGATTCCCCCCTTTTGGCTTCAGCCAAAAATGCCGTCGCATGTTGCGGCAGGGCATGGACTTGGGTTCGCGCCGCGATTGCCAGCCCGCGCGCCAGTGCGTCGTCGGCCCAAATGTTGCCCCAGTCCGATGGCTCAAGCGCTTGCACCGCGCCGCCGCCCCACGCCCACACGCTATTGATCGCGGGTTGGCCTTGCGTCTCGCGCATTTGATTTACCGGGTGCGCGTGCAGCAGCATTTGTGCTTCGTTGATGATTTGATTCCAACGCAGACTCTCCGCGCCGCTGGGTAAGCGCTCATTGATTGCGCGCCCGGCGACTTGTGGCAGCGGATGCGTCGTGAGATTGGGAGCGGTATCGAGCGTGATATACCAACGCGCCGGATGGCGGGGTATAAAACGCAGCTTATCCTGCGCGAAGTGTTGATTGAGCGTGGCGGTGAGCGCGCCGGCCTCATCGGCGGTAATATCCAACATCGCACCATCCACCAACACTAATTGATCGCGTTGCGCTTGCAGGTGCACCGGATCGGCGCGCAGCCAATACGCACTGTCTGCCGTGCCACCATCGGCAAGCTGGGTATAGCATGCGACCGGCAGCGCGTCTTCAATCCCAAATTGTCGTAGTAAGCATGCTTCTAAGCCACACCCCGCGCTGCGCGTAAGTGTGCCATGTGCGAACAACCATTCCAGATCAGGCAGGCGCAAATCCTGGTAGCGATCCAGCATGCCGCCCGAGGGTTGGGGTAGAAGTAAGTCGGGGATGAGCAAGGAAATTTTCACAGCCTAGTGTAACATTCGAGTGCCACACTCCCGAGTTTAGGAGAGCAGTATGGATCTGATTTTATGGCGCCACGCCGAGGCGGAAGATGGCTTGCCCGATGCCGGACGCAAACTCACCGAGAAGGGCCACAAGCAAGCGCAACAGATGGCCCTGTGGTTGCATCAACACTTACCTGAGCGCACGCGCATTCTGGTCAGCCCGGCAACGCGCGCGCAGCAAACCGCGCAGGCTATGGACGTGGCATTCGAGACCTCGACGCAAGTTGGTCTCAGCGCCAGCCCCGTATCGATACTCACCACCGCCGCTTGGCCGGATGCGCGCGGCGCCGTACTGGTGGTAGGGCACCAACCCACGCTGGGCCGGCTCGCGGCATTTTTGCTGTGCGGCGAAGAGCAAGCATGGAGTGTAAAAAAAGGCGCGATCTGG
Organism: Betaproteobacteria bacterium; assembly: GCA_025361165.1. GTDB lineage: Bacteria > Pseudomonadota > Gammaproteobacteria > Burkholderiales > Thiobacteraceae > RBG-16-58-11. The sequence goes on from JANYAU010000014.1 coordinate 47,463, forward strand.
TGGTTGAGTAACCGTGTGCGTCAGGACGAGAGTCAAACGGTATTGCGCTGCGTGTTGGCGCCGGAAATGCTTTGAGAATAATGAGAGGAACAAATTTAGTATGGCAGACGTTTTCAAATATGGGCATTCCAATGCATCGCAGTGGCGCGAGGCGGCACTGGCGTGTTTGGCGCAGATAGGTGAAGTACCCACGACTGCGAATCTGGGTTTTATCTACGTCACAGATAGTTTGGCCCCGCACCTAGCGGAAATGTTGGGCTTAATCAAAGCGGCGACCGGCATTGCGCACTGGGTCGGCAGCACCGGCGTCGGCATTTGCAGCACGGGACGCGAATACTTGGATCAGCCTGCGGTCGCGATCATGCTCGGCGCGTTCCCTCAGAATACCTTTCACGTTTTTGCCACGATACGTGACCCGGATGATATCGCCGGTGAAGTATCCGTGGGTGATAACCCGGCCTATTTTGGCATCGTTCACGGCGACCCGCAGAACCAGAATGTAGCCGCGCTGATCGAACATTTTGCCGCCAAGATGGAAAGCGGATTTGTGGTCGGCGGCCTGACCAGTTCGCGCAATCAGAATCTGCAGGTGGCGGATGAAATCACGCAGGGCGGATTATCGGGCGTGGTTTTTTCGTCCGACGTGGCCGTCGCCACCCGCCTCACCCAAGGCGTTTCCCAGCTCGGCCGGCAGCATGAAGTGACCGAATGCGATAACAACGTCTTAGTTCGTATCGACGGCCGTCCCGCGTTCGATGTGCTCAAAGAAGAAATCGGCGAAGTGTTGTCCCGCGACCTGAAACGCGTCGCCGGTTACATTTTTGTGGGGCTGCCTGTTCCCGGTTCGGATACCGGCGACTATCTGGTGCGCAATATCATCGGCATTGATGTGGAAAGAAAGTTAATCGCCGTCGGCGAGTATCTGCAACCGGGCATGCAACTGATGTTTTGCCGCCGCGACGGCGCCAGCGCGATAGACGATATGCAGCGCATGCTCGCGGGCATCAAAGCCGGGTTCACCAGCGCGCCCAAAGGGGCCGTTTATTATTCCTGTTTGGGGCGGGGCGAGAGTCTGTTCGGCCCGGACTCCGAAGAACTGAAAATGATTAGCCGCGCGCTGGGCGAAATTCCTTTGGTGGGATTTTTCGCCAACGGAGAAATTTCGCATAACAGATTGTATGGCTATACGGGTGTACTGACTGTATTCCTATGAGGGAATACCGCGGCGCTGGCTGCTAAGAAAGGTGAGTGCGATCTGGTTTGGTGACCCCATTTTTACTGCTACTTGCTACAAGTGATGGGCGCTGCGGGTGACGACCGGTAAAATCTCGCCATCTGCTATAACCTGACACGCCGCTATGCGCCCGAAACCACCGTCGAGTTACCTTGCTGGCTACCCTGTCGCCTTGGCAGAAGAAGTACAGCGACTCATCAAACAAGACCGGCTGGCCGATAGGCTGTTGCAAAAGTATCCGCTTGCGCACGCAGTGCGCACGGACAAGGCGCTCTACGACTACGTGCTGGAACTCAAAGGCGTATATCTGCGTAACGCCGGGCAACTGAGCAAGGTGGCGTTCGACAGCAAGCTGCATGTCATCCAGCACGCATTGGGCACGCACACCAGTATCTCGCGGGTGCAGGGCACAAAACTCAAATCTAAGCGTGAGATTCGCGTAGCAACTGTGTTCAAGGAAATGCCGCCTGAATTTTTGCGCATGATCGTTGTTCACGAACTTGCACACATCAAGGAGCGTGAGCACGACAAGGCCTTCTATCAACTGTGCCGCCATATGGAACCCGATTATCACCAGTTGGAGTTTGACCTGCGGGCTTACTTGATCTATCTCGATGCGAGTGGTCAGCCGCTTTGGTCGGTTGCTACGGCCGACGCTGTTACTCCCTAAGAATCAGCCAAGTTAAACCAGCAGGATAACCCCCCCTTTGAAAAGGGGGGTGGGTGTGCTGTGTTGCGCTCATGCTGTTCCAGCAGCTTCACTTCCTGCGGTATCGGAGTGATTGTAATAAACGATCGTCGAGTTTGTCGCGCGCGTTGCCGATTGGTTATGATTTGGGTTTGTGTCACTTAGGAGTACGGTTGTGGAAAGCAAGATCGCACGAGACTGGCTGGAGGCGCTGGCGCGCACCGCCAACGCCAAGGACTACGAGGCCCACATGGATCTCATCTCGAAAGAGGTGAAGGTTTACGGCGTGCCGGACTTCGATCTCATCGACTATAACGATTGGGCCAAGCAGTGCGAACACGAATTCGGGCTGGGCCTACTGCACCGGGTAAGCTATGAAGGGTTAAAGGTGCGGACCATGACGCCGGGGAACGTGATGTTCAAGGTCAAGGAAACCATCGAGGGCAGTGACGGAACGGTCACCAGCCACGGGGTCGAGATCGTCATCCGTAAGGAGTCCGACGGTAAATGGCGCGTGTTGCAGGAGCGCATTCTGTCGTCCGAGGAGTTTGAGTTCGACGATGGTCATTTGCACTAAGCCAGCGGTACTTTAATCTCGGCGAATTAAATTAAAGGAGGCGTTATGCCCAGCAACTTCAATAGCAAAATCGTCACGCAGGGGGTACAGCGTTCGCCTAACCGCGCCATGCTACGCGCCGTAGGCTTTGGCGATGGGGATTTCGACAAGCCCATTGTGGGCATCGCCAATGCCTACAGCACGATTACGCCATGCAATGCGGGACTGGATACCTTGGCGACTCGGGCTGAGCATGCGGCCAGAGCGGCCGGCGTGATGCCACAGACGTTTGGCACGATCACGATTTCCGACGGCATTTCCATGGGCACCGAGGGGATGAAGTGCTCGCTGGTGAGCCGCGAGGTGATCGCCGACTCGATCGAGACGGTCTGCCGTGGTCAAAGTATGGACGGCGTGCTCGCCATCGGCGGCTGCGACAAAAACATGCCGGGCGCCATGATCGCTTTTGCGCGCTTGAACATTCCGGCTATTTTCGTTTACGGCGGCACCATCAAACCGGGACACCACCATGGGCGTGATTTGACCATCGTCAGCAGCTTCGAGGCAGTGGGGGAATTCATCGCGCATCGGATCGATGCAGCGGAACTTCTGGCCGTCGAGCGCAATGCCTGCCCCGGCGTTGGTTCCTGCGGCGGCATGTACACGGCCAACACCATGGCCTCGACGTTCGAAGCGATGGGCTTGAGCCTGCCGTATTCGTCCACCATGGCGGCGGAAGACGCGGAAAAATCCGACAGCGCGGCGCGGTCTGCCGAGGTACTGGTGCAGGCCATCCACAAGCAGATACTGCCCGCTCAACTTTTAACCAGAAAGGCTTTCGAGAATGCGATTGCCGTGGTCATGGCGGTCGGTGGTACGACCAATGCCGTCTTGCATTTGTTGGCGATAGCACATGCTATGCGCGTCGACTTGAGCATCGATGATTTTGAGACGATCAGTAGGCGCGTACCGGTATTAGGCGACATGAAACCATCCGGCCGCTACGTGGTGACCGACCTCCACCGCGCGGGCGGCATCCCGCAGGTAATGAAGATGCTCCTGGAACACGGTGTGCTGCACGGAGACTGCCTGACCATCACCGGCGAGACTATCGCAGAGGTGCTGAACAATGTCCCCGCGGAGCCGCGTTCTGATCAGGATGTAATCCATCCCTGGCATAATCCGGTTTATCCACAGGGGCACCTGTCGATTCTGAAAGGTAATCTGGCGCCGGAAGGGTCGGTGGCCAAAATTAGTGGGATCAAGAACCCGAAGATCACGGGTGCGGCGCGCGTGTTCAATTCTGAGGAGGCCTGCATGGAAGCGATCCTGGCGCAAAATATCAAACCCGGAGATGTGGTCGTAATCCGCTACGAAGGCCCGAAGGGCGGGCCTGGGATGCGTGAAATGTTGTCGCCTACTGCGGCGCTGGTGGGGGCGGGAATGGGTGAAAGCGTCGGTCTTATCACCGACGGCCGCTTTTCCGGCGGCACCTATGGCTTGGTAGTGGGGCACGTTGCGCCCGAAGCGGCGGTGGGCGGTACCATCGCGCTGGTAGAGGAAGGGGATTCCATCACTATTGACGCTGAAGCCCGCCTGCTACAACTGAATATTAGCGATGAAGAACTGGCGCGGCGTCGTGCCCTGTGGCAGCCGCCGAATCCACGTTATACACGCGGAGTATTGGCAAAATACGCCCGGCTGGTGTCATGCGCAAGTCTCGGCGCGGTGACGGACGCATGAACGGAAAATTACCCCGTTACAACAAGCTCATCCTGGCTTTCGTGGAGCATGTGGGACTGCTGGTAATCGGCATCGCCACAGTGGTCGCGGCAAGCGGCGAAGTCATGACCATGATCAAGGCCGGAAGCGTGACACTGGCTGATCTGCTGATGCTGTTTCTCTATTTGGAAGTGTTGGCCATGGTCGGGCTTTATTACGGTTCAGGCAAGCTGCCGGTGCGCTTTCCGCTCTACATCGCCATAGTGGCGCTCGCCCGCTATCTCATCCTCGATATGAAGGAGATGAATGAATGGCACATGCTGGCAGTCTCGGGCGCGATACTGTTGCTGACGCTTTCCGTACTGTTGATCCGCTACGGTCATATCCGTTTTCCTTATCCCGGCGATGACGCGTCTGCCGAACTGCGCGCCACTAAAGACAGGAACGAATAACTCTATTGAAACTTCCCAATGGCCGATCCCTCTGCCCAACCATATCAAGAGCACTTCAAGATCAAGGTGGACACTGCTACTCGCTTTGCAGCCAGTTTTGCATCTGTGAAAGCCGTTGCCACGCAAGCGGCAAGCTATGTCCCGCGGCTTCCACCTGCTTCAGCAAGCCCTTCGCCTCCGTCACCATCGCTGCAATCCGCTCTGGTGGAAACAGCGCCAGAGCGGATTGCAGCGCATTCTCCGGCTCGCCCAGCAGGGCTGGCACGAGCTCATCGTCAGCGATCACCTTATCCGGGTTGAGAATATCTGAAACGATTGCATAGCTGCAAAGTTGCAGATGCAAGCTCGTGTGCTCTTCATCTTCCAGCAACTTTTCCAGGGCATGCGGATCATTCTGCGAGGCATTACGTAGTGTCGTGCCGATGGTGCTGATCAACTTCTTGATGGCCGCCTGAACAGCGCTGCTATCACCGTACATGCCTGCGCATACCGCATACTGCTGCTCCAGCTGTGCCTTGATCAGCAGGACGGCATCGCCCTCGATATTTTTGTCCATCGCTACCACACGCTGAACCAACTCGCGGAACTGCAGCATAAAATCCTGCACTGCCTTCTGGTCTTGTTGCTGCGCATTCTGAATCTGCTGCTGGGTGACAGGGCTGTCAGAACTAAACAGGGGATTGTTGTGTCTGCGTTGCAGCTGCCGCTCACGCGGGCCTGCTTGTGCCGAAAAAAAATTCAGATGCATAACTGCCACTTCATATCCAATAGGGGAGCGGAGTATATAAGTACCCGACAAACTTGCCTATCCTCTACCTTTGCGCGCGGCGGTTGTTGCTTCGGCTATTGCCAACTCTCGTTCCATCCCCCTAAATTTTTAGAGTAAATCAGATGACGCGACATCTATCCTGACACAAGAGGCGCATCAGATTCGACCCTGCCTAACTTTTTAAATATTATTGTTGACCAATGTAGTCGGGATTTGTATAGTTGAGTAAAATAGTCAAGTATCCACCCGGGGGCAATGGGTATGTTTCTGGATAAGGACAGCCAGACTAGCTTTGAATGCTGTGTATTGAAATTGAAACGATGGCCCGCGATGGCGGTTTGGCAGCATGGATGCTGCGGATTTAGAGAGGGGTTCCGGCATTTTTACCTGGATTTTCCCGGTTACTGCTGTGGCTACTTAGGAGTTTGACTGATGGCAATTACATTGACTGAAAATGCGGCAAAACAGATTCAGAGCCAACTCGCGAAGCGCGGCAAAGGAATTGCCCTGCGCATCGGTGTCAAGAAAGTCGGCTGTTCCGGCTTGGCGCACACCTTCGACATCGCCGACGAAATACGCGTGGGAGATCACACCTTCGAGTCGCATAGCGCCCGTGTGGTGGTCGATGCCGACAGCCTGGCGGTCCTCGACGGCTCGCGTATCGATTTCGTCACCGAAGGGCTCAAGCAGCTATTCAAATTTGACAATCCAAACGTTGAAAGCGAGTGCGGCTGCGGCGAGAGCTTCAACGTGAAGGTGAAAGCCGAAGCCGCAAAAGCGTAAGCATTTCCCCGCCGAACGGGTTTCTTCGGTACAGATAATGTCGGAGGTATCAGCATGAGCGCAGTACTGCAAAATCTCGTCAACCAGCCCTACAAGCATGGTTTCGTCACTGACATCGAGTCCGATGTTGCGGAGAAAGGGCTCAGTGAAGACACCATCCGGATGATTTCGGCCAAAAAGAACGAGCCTGAGTGGCTGCTCGAATTCCGGCTCAAGTCCTACCAGGCGTGGCTCAAGATGGAAGAGCCGACGTGGCCCAACGTCCACTATCCGAAGATCGATTTCCAGGCGATCAGCTACTACGCGGCGCCTCGGCAGAAGCCGAAGTTAAAAAGCATGGACGAGGTCGATCCTGAATTGCTGCGCACCTTCGAGAAGCTCGGCGTGCCGCTGCACGAGCGCATGGCGCTGGCCGGCGTTGCGGTCGATGTCATTTTCGACAGCGTGTCGGTGGCGACTACCTACAAGCACAAGCTGGCCGAGGTCGGCGTCATTTTCTGTTCGATGTCGGAAGCGGTGCTGGAGCATCCGGATCTGGTGCAGAAGTACATTGGTACGGTGGTGCCGACCAGCGATAACTTTTACGCCGCGCTCAACTCGGCAGTGTTCACCGACGGCTCGTTTTGCTACATCCCCAAGGGCGTCAAGTGCCCGATGGATTTGTCGACCTACTTCCGCATCAACACCGAGGAGTCGGGGCAATTCGAGCGCACGCTAATCATTGCCGAGGAAGGCGCATCGGTCTCCTACCTTGAAGGCTGCACGGCACCCGCAT
>JANYAU010000032.1 GCA_025361165.1 Betaproteobacteria bacterium
TGACGACGGCGGCGGTGGTGCGGACGATGTAAAGAACCAGATTTTTTAGCAAGTAAATCTTACGGTTTTTTATGACACGCAATAGTTCCTCGTCGCGTAGCCACTTGCGTGAGCGTATCACCCAGCTTGCGGCGCGGTTTATGGCTGAAGACGGGATTGATGACTTTGCGTTGGCCAAGCGCAAAGCCGCGCGCCAGTTGGGCGCGGCCGATACCCAAAATCTACCCAACAATAGTGAGATCGAGCAGGCGCTACGCGACTACCAGGCTTTGTATCAGCGCGACGAGCAGCATCACCGGCTGCGCGAGTTACGCATGCAGGCGGTGCGTGTTATGCGGGAGTTGGCGCCCTTCGATCCGCACTTGACCGGCGCAGTCTTGACTGGAATCGCAGCCCGTTACTCGGCTATCCAGTTGATGTTATTCACCGACAGCCCTAAAGACGTAGAGCTGTTTTGGCTTAATCGCAACCTGGCGTTCAAAGCGAGCGAAAAACGTTATCGCTTCAGCGATAGCGTGCGCCCGATCCCGGTCTTGACTTTAACCGGCAGTGGCGACGCCGATGTGAGCGTTGCCATTTTTTCGACAGCCGATCTCAAGCGGGTACCCTTAAGTTCGATAGACGGGCGGGCGATAGAAAAGGCGCGCTTGCCTACAGTGGAGGCCATGCTCGATACATGAATATAACCAATTGATTTATATTAAATATGCTTTGCGAATCCGGATTGATGTGAGGCGACACCCGGTTCGATCAATGCCAAAACATCGTCATGTGCGTTGCAGTCTGACGAACGGCTGCTAAGCAAGGCCTGTCCCGGATGTTGGCACTGTGTTGAAACTAAAGGAGCTTTTCCCCCTATGCTTGGCGCATAGCTGTGGCATGGAGTGTGCTTTAATCAGTTTGTCATAATCTTTCCTTATTCATTTGTGAGCGACAGCCCGCCGGGCAAGCCAAACATGATCCGTTTTTTTAATTTTTATTTATCCAAAGGCATACTCCTGCTCCTGGCGCTGGAGTCCTTGCTGCTGCTATTGGCAATCCCCTTCGGCGTGGATTTGCGCTTCCAGGGGTCGCCGGGGTCGCCGCCGCCGGATGTGGTATGGACTAACGCCTTGCTTTTCTTGGGCGTGGGGCTGGCGGTAATGAGCGCTTTCGGGCTATACCGGCGCGACTTCGACGAGGGCTTAGGTAGCATGTTGTTCCGGGTCGCTGCGAGCTTCTTGCTGATTCTGGCTGGCATGGCGGCGTTGTATTACGTTTTCCCGAGAGTCTATCTTGGCCGCGGGGCGTTGGGCGCGGCTTGTATTGCCGGCCTGGGTGCGGTACTCCTGGTCCGGGCCACGATGTTCCGGTGGGCCGATTTAGATATCCTTAAGCACCGTATGCTGGTGCTCGGCACCGGCACCCGCGCCGCCAAGGTAATGGATTTGCTGCGTGCGGCAGATAGCCGCCGGCGAATGCATATGGTCGGGTTTTTGCCCTTACAAGGATTACATCATTTCGTAGATCACAGCTTGATTTTGGCCGAGCAAGCGCCACTACCGGAGGTTGTCGACAAATACCAAATCGACGAAATCGTGATCGCGGTGCGCGAGCGTCGTGGCGGGGGTTTACCGGTGAACGCCTTGCTCGAATGCAAGCTTAAGGGTGTACACATCATCGAACTTTCCAGTTTCTTTGAACGCGAGCGCGGACAAGTCCAGATCGAATCGCTGAATGCGAGTTGGATGGTTTTGTCGGAAGGTTTCCAGCAAGGATTATTGCGCGATGTGGTAAAGCGCCTGTTCGATCTCGTGGCGAGCCTTACGCTGCTGATATTGGCCGTGCCGATAATGGTGTTGGCGGCGATCGTTATCGCGCTGGAGTCGGGCTTCCCGATCCTTTACCGTCAAGAGCGGGTTGGCCTCGGCGGCAAAATTTTCACCATCTTTAAGTTCCGGAGCATGGTGCAAAATGCCGAAAAAGATGGCACTCCGCAATGGGCACAAGCCGGCGATGCACGCGTTACCTGGGTCGGCGGCGTAATCCGCAAGTTGCGAATTGATGAATTACCACAAGTTTTCAATGTTTTTCGCGGCGATATGAGCTTTGTTGGGCCGCGCCCGGAACGGTCGTTTTTTGTTGACCAACTCCTCGAACAAGTCCCCTATTACGCTGCTCGGCACAGTATCAAACCTGGCATAACCGGTTGGGCGCAGGTACGCTACCCCTACGGCGCATCGCTCGAAGACGCTATCGAAAAATTGCAATATGACCTCTACTATGTCAAAAATCACACCTTTTTCCTGGACCTCCTGATCTTGTCTCAAACTGCGCAAGTGGTATTGTTTGGTAAGGGGGCGCGATAGCGACAATGATATTTCCAGTCGGTGCGGTGAGTTACGGTATAGCGGCAGTTGCTTTTGCGGCCTTGACCGCCCTGCTCGCCACGAGTTGGCGCGGCAAGTTTCAAGGCGCATTGCTGGCGGCGGCGGCGGGCGCTACGGCCTTGTGGGCCGCGGCCAGCGCTTACGCCACAGCGACTGGCAAGTATGCGGCGCTGGCCGATTTGCTCGAAATCGCCCGCGACGGCTTGTGGTTGCTGTTTTTGTGGAAGCTGTTTGAGTCGCGCGCGAGTCTGGAACAAGGTCGGCCGCGCACCCAACTACAACGTGTATTTATATTCGGCGCCACCGTGCTTGGCGCGGTGTTTTTTTTCACCCTCGCGCTGAATACACAGATATTGTCTGGCGCCGCGGCAAGCAGCTTCAGCCTACTGATCGCTGGCCGCCTCGTCATCAGTGTGGCGGGCCTGGCACTGGTGGAGCAGCTGTATCGCAACGCGCCAGAGGCGCAGCGCTGGGCGATCAAGTATTTCTGCTTGGGCTTAGGCGCTTTGTTCGCCTACGATTTTTACCTCTACTCTGATGCCATGCTGTTCCATGCCATGGATGCCGCCACGTGGAACGCGCGCGGTGTCATCAATGCCCTAATCGTGCCGCTGATTGCCGTGTCTGCTGCGCGCAATCCACAATGGTCCGTGGATATTTTTGTGTCGCGCCGGGTGGTGTTCCATACCACCGCCTTGTTTGGCGCCGGGGTGTATCTCTTGTTCATGGCGGCGGCCGGCTACTATATCCGCTTGTTCGGCGGCAGTTGGGGCGGGGTGCTGCAAGTCGCGTTCCTGTTCGGTGCCGTGGTGGTGTTGCTCGCGGTGCTATTTTCCGGCGCGCTGCGCGCGCGGCTAAAAGTATTTTTGAGCAAACATTTTTTCAGTTATAAGTATGATTATCGTGAAGAGTGGTTGCGTTTTACGCACACCCTATCCGTCGGTGAGCCGGGCCTAAAGTTACGTGAACGTTCGCTGCAAGCGGTGGCCGAACTCGTGGATAGCCCCGCCGCTGCACTGTGGGTCGAAGAGCGCGGCGTGTTCCGTCAAGTTGCGCAATGGAATCTGCCGGCGATTACCGAGGTCGAGGCCGAGCATTGTTCGCTGTGCGATTTTCTTGCCGAGCGCCAATGGGTGGTCAACTTAAAAGAATACGCCCAACAACCGGATGTGTATGGCGATCTGCGCTTGCCCGCCTGGCTCCTTGCGCTGCCGCGTGCTTGGCTAATTGCACCCCTGATTTTGCATGAACATCTCATGGGTTTTATTGTGCTCGCGGATGCGCGTAGCCCGCGCGAGTTCAACTGGGAAGACAACGATCTTCTTAAAACTGCAGGTCGCCAAGTTGCGATCTATGTTGCGCAAATTCAAGCCACCGAGGCTTTGGTTGAAGCGCAACAGTTTGAGTCGTTTAATCGACTTTCGACTTATGTGGTGCACGATTTAAAGAACGTGGTGGCACAACTGTCCTTGTTGCTCGCGAATGCACAAAAACACAAACACAATCCCGAGTTCCAAGAAGATATGTTGGCCACCATAGACAATGCCACACAACGCATGACGCGCTTGCTAGGACAATTGCGCGCCGGTTACCAGTCCGCGCACCAGGCGGAGGCCGTGGATCTGGGTCAGTTGCTTGAGCATATTATGCGCGAGAAGCCGTCCTCCCACCCCACTACACAGCTCACAGTGGCGCAGCAACCAGTCTGGGTCATTGCGGATAAAGAGCGCTTGGCCCGGGTGTTGGGGCACTTGGTGCAAAATGCAATCGAGGCCACGCCTGCAATAGGCTCGGTAGAGGTGCGCCTTGATGTGCGTGATGCGTATGCGGTACTGGTAGTGAAAGATAATGGCAAGGGCATGGACGAAACCTTTATTCGTGAAAAACTTTTCCGGCCATTCGCCACCACCAAAAACGGCGGCATGGGGGTCGGAGCCTTTGAATGTCGGGAGTATGTACGTGAACTACGCGGCGAGATTCAAGTGCTAAGTGAAGTAGGGCATGGGAGCACATTCACGGTGAGTTTGCCCGTGCGCCAATCGATCACTCAAGATGCGGAAGCCATCCCGAAGCAAGGAGCGACAAATGGCTAAAGAAGAAAAAACGATAGGCGCCAATCTCTTGCTGGTGGTGGAGGATGACCCCGGCTTGCAGAAGCAGATGAAATGGAGCTTCGATGGGCTGGAGGTAGTGATCGCCGGCGACCGCGAAGCCGCGTTGGCCGCGATACGGCGTTACGAGCCGGCGGTGGTCACGCTCGATCTTGGGCTGCCGCCCGATGCGGATGGCGCGAGCGAAGGCTTGGCGACCCTCGAGCAAATTCTGGCGCTGGCGCCGGGCACCAAAGTGATCGTGGTTTCCGGCAATCAAGATCGCGCCAACGCGGTGAAGGCGGTCGCGGTCGGCGCGTACGATTTTTATCACAAGCCGATAGAGCCAGAAACCCTGCGTCTGATCGTCAATCGCGCGCTGCATGTGCATCAGCTCGAAGCGGAAAATCGCGTTCTTCAACAACACCAGGTCGGTGCGTTGAATGGTGTGATAACGGGCAGCAGCGCCATGCAAAAAGTTTGCCGGACCGTGGAGAAAGTAGCGCCGGTCGATGCCACGGCTTTGTTATTGGGCGACTCCGGAACCGGTAAGGAGCTTTTGGCGCGCGCGCTGCACGATCTCTCGCCGCGTGCGCGTCAGCGCTTCGTCGCTATCAACTGCGCCGCGATTCCGGAGAACTTGCTGGAGAGTGAATTGTTTGGCTATGAAAAAGGGGCATTCACCGGCGCCAGCAAACAAACCAAAGGCAAAATCGAATACGCTGATCATGGCACGTTGTTTCTCGACGAGATCGGCGACCTACCTTTTTCGCTGCAAGCCAAGTTATTGCGCTTCTTGCAAGAACGTGTGGTGGAGCGGCTGGGCGGGCGCGACGAGATTCCGGTGGATGTGCGAGTGGTATGCGCTACCCATCAGGACCTGCGGCGCCTGATCGAAGCGGGACGTTTTCGCGAAGACCTGTTTTACCGTATTAGCGAAATCAGCATCAGCATCCCGCCGCTGCGCGAGCGCGAGGGCGATAGTTTGTTACTCGCGCACGCGTTTCTGGAAAAATTTAGCCACCAATATGGCAAGACCTTGAAAGGCTTTACGTCGGACGCTTGTGTGGCGATCGAACGCCACACTTGGCCCGGCAATGTGCGCGAAATGGAAAATTGCCTTAAGCGCGCCGTCATCATGAGCGAGGACAGCCGCCTCAGCGTACAAGATCTCGGCTTGACTATTAGCGCGGAAGAACCGATGCCTTTGAATTTACGCCAAGCACGCGAGATAGCTGAACGCGAAGCGGTAAGCAAAGCGTTGGCACGCGTCGGCGGAAATATCGCTAAGGCAGCAGAGCTTTTAGGCGTGAGCCGGCCGACATTGTATGACCTCCTCGGCCGACATGATCTCGGACCTAAATAAACGCATCTAAACGCGCTGCCGCGCAGACTTAACTCTTGCTTCCCCGCACTATTCTGCGCCCGCTGCCCGTAATATATTGGCAATGTCGAAATAGCCTTTGCGCTCGGCAATAGTGAGTGCGCTGACATTGTTTTTCGAAGCATGAACGTCCGCGCCCGCGGCAATCAGCATCTTGCAGATTTCGATATGGCCATTCAGTGCGGCGTGCATGAGCGCTCTTGTCCCATACGACTTGGCGGCGTTAACGTTCGCGCCCGCCGCGATCAGCGCCGCGCATACCTCGGCATGCCCATTCTGAGCCGCCAGCATGAGCGGGGTATTCTCCCGTTGGTCTTTGTCGTTCGGGTCGGTGCCCGCGCTAAGCAGTTTGGCACACACATCAAGCTTGCCGCTGGCTGCGGCGCGTAGCAACTCCCCGCTGTCATTCAGGCGTGTGCTAGGAGTGGTTCCAGGAACGAGGGATTTAGGTTTGATCCTAAACCAAGCCGCATACATGGCGGGTTCAAAAACCAAGGTAAGTAAGGTGGCTATCAGCGTGCCGCCCATCATCGCCACGGCCATGGGCCGCCAGAAAGTGCTTTGCGACAAGGGAATCATTGCCAGAACCGTGGCCGCTGCGGTAAGGGTTATGGGGCGAAACCGCCGCACCGCAGCCTCGATGATGGCGCGCCGCGGTTGATCTTTGCTTTTCATTCGGCGCTCGATCAGCTCCACCAAGATGACCGAGTTACGCATAATAATTCCGGCCAACGCAATCACGCCGAGCATCGCTACGAAGCCGAAGGGCTGGCGAAAAATTAAAAGCGCCGCAGTAACGCCAATGATTCCGAGCGGCGCACTCACTAAGACGCGAAAAGAACCACTGACGCTTTTGAGTTGTAAAATAAGCAAAGTAAATATGGTAATCAACATCAAGGGAAAGACCTTGATAATCGATTGCTGGGACTTCAGCGTCAGCTCGGTAGCGCCCCCGGTTTCGATGCGATAGCCCGGTGGCAGGGTGGCCGCGATGGCCTGCATGACCGGTTCTAATTGTTGCGTCACATCGGGAGCCTGCACATCGCTGGTGATGTCGGCGCGCACGGTAATTTCCAACGCGCCATTGCGGTGCCAGATTTTGGCTTCTTCAAACCCGTAGTTTAATGTGGCAATTTGGCTTAAGGGCACAAACTTGCCACTCGCGGTTCGCACACCCATATTTTGTAAATCGGAAAGCGTATTGCGGTCGAGATCGCTGGCACGAATTACCACATCTATCAATTTGTCTTTTTCCCGATACTGCGTAACAGGCATGCCTTGCAACATCGTGTTGACCGTATTAGAGATATCACGCGAGGAAATACCTAACACCCGGGTTTTGTCTTGATCCACATCAAGCTTGACGGTCTTGATGACTTCATTCCAGTCGGAATAGATTTCGCGCGTCTTGGGGTGCTTGCGCATTGCCGTCGCCATGGTGTCGGCGATCCCGCGCAACACTGCCGGATTTTCTCCTAATACGCGGAACTGCACCGGATAGCCGACCGGCGGGCCACTCTCCAGCCGTGAAATGCGGGCGCGCACATTGGGCAGCGCAGTTTCGAGATAAGTGCGCAATGACTGATAAAGCGCATCGCGGGACTGAATATCTTTGGCGGAGATGACCAAGGCCGCGTAGTTAGAGTGTAATTCTTCGGGCACGAGGGCAAGGAAAAAGTGCGGCGTTCCCCCGCCCACATAAGAAGAATAATTGGCTACGCGTTGATCGGTGGCAAGCTTGCGTTCTATTTTCTTAACTTCGGTCTCGGTAGCGTTGAATGATGCGCCCGCAGGCAGCCACACATCGATCACAATCTCGGTGCGGTCCGAAATGGGAAAAAATTGCTGTTCAACATAACGAAACCCAAGCGCGGAAATGATAAAGATCAGCACGGTTGAGCCGATAACAATCCAGCGATTATCTATGCACCAAGCAACCAGCCTACGAAACGCATTGTAGAAGCGGGTGTTGTAAGGGCCTTTCGATTGCGGTGCAAGCTGTTTTTGCCTGAGCAGTAAAAAACCGATATAGGGGGTAAAAAATACGGCGACGATCCAGGAGGCGAGCAGCGCTATAGTGACTACCGCAAATAGGGAAAAGGTGTACTCGCCCGCACCGGATTTTGCCAGCCCCACGGGCATGAAGCCCGCGGCCGTGATCAACGTGCCGGTAAGCATGGGAAAAGCGGTAGCCTGGTAGGCGTAAGCAGCCGCCCGCAAGCTGTGCCACCCTTTCGCGAGACGCACCACCATCATTTCGACAGCGATCATTGCGTCATCGACCAGAAGTCCAAGCGAAATGATTAATGCGCCTAACGATACGCGCTGCAAACTAATGCCAAGCAGCCACATAAAAATAAAAGTGATCGCTAACACCAGCGGAATCGAGAACGCCACCACCAGACCGGCGCGCCAACCCAAACTTAAAAAACTCACCGCCAGCACAATCAGCAACGCTTCGGCTAAAGATTGCATGAAAAGCTTGACGGCGTTACCGACGACTTTAGGCTGGTCGGCAATTTGGTGAATCTCGATGCCCAGCGGGAATTCGGTTTTAAGCCGGCTCATGGTTTGGTGGAGAGACTTGCCTAAGGCAATAATGTCTCCGCCCGGTTTTATCGCGACCTCTAATCCAATCGCATCCCTTCCCATGTAGCGCATCTTAAATTCCGGCGGATCGGCGTAGCCGCGGTAAATCCGCGTTACGTCCCCCAGCCGAAAGTTGCGTCCATTGACGCGTATGCCAACATCGCGAATATTTTCCAAGGAACGAAAATCGCCGCTGATGCGCGTGGTCACGCGGTCGCTGCTGGTTTCCATGTTGGCCGGAGCAGCGATCGCGTTTTGGGCCTGCAATGCGCTGATGATGAGCAGCGGGTCAATGCCGAGGGTAAACAGCTTCGCATTATCGAACTCGACATAGATATTCTCGGCTTGCGCACCGATCAGATTGACTTGTGCCACTTGGTCTAGCCGTTGAATCTCGTGGCGCGCGCGATCGGCGTAATCTCGCAGTTGGGCCGGGGTAAAGCCATCGCCGGTGAAAGCGTAGATAGCGCCATAAGTGGCGCCGAACTCATCATCGAAATACGGCCCGCGAATGCCTTGCGGCAAGGTTTGAACCATATCTCCCACGCGTTTGCGAACTTGATAAAACCCGTCTGCCACCTGGCTGGGGGAAATATCGTCGCGCAAGTTGACGAGCAATACGGTTTTACCGGGTTCTGAATAGCCTTCGACGAGATCGACGTTGGGAGTCTCGCGCAATTTTTTTTCTAAGCGCGAGGCGACCTCTTGATCCATCTCCCGGGCAGAAGCCCCGGCCCAATTCACCCGGACCGACATGGTGCGAAAGGTGAAGCTGGGATCTTCCGCCTGACCTAGGTTCCAAAAAGCGTAGCCCCCTCCCAATAGCAGAATGACCATCAAATAGCGCACTATTTGATGTTGCATCAACGCCCACGTGGAAAGGTTGATGCGCTTCACGGCGCGCTATTTTCCAATATGCGAACTTTCTGGCCCGGGTACAGCTTATGCACGCCCGCCGTCACGATGGTCTCGCCGCCATGCAGACCGCTTTCGATCGCGACCTCATTTCCACTGAACGCCTTGGCCACAACCGGAACCAAATTAACCTCATGCGTCGTTGCGTCAACTACCCAAACCGCGGTTTGGCTATTTTTCCGATATACGGCGGACAGCGGAATATAGGCCGCCGTGATTTGCTCACCGCGAAACTTGACCGTCGCCGTCATACCCAAGCGAACCTCGTCGTTGGTTTGGGCCACTGCAATTTTCGCCGTGTAGGTGCGGGTCACAGGATCGGCAATGGGCGATATCTCGCGTACCTTGCCTTCATACAGCTTACCGGGATTTGCCCACACCGAGACCTGAACCGCCTGAGCTTGTTGGATTGCCTGGAGCTGGTTCTCGGGCACGTTGACCACGATGTCAATTTCCCCCATTTGCGCTAATCGCAACACCGGTTGACCCGCGGTAACGACCTGTCCGCGCTCCGCCTCGACGGCGGTAATGACACCCGTTTCGTCAGAGCGGAGGACGGTATAAGCCACCTGATTACGGGTTACGGCAAGCCGTGTCTGCAATTCATCCAGGCGTGCCTTGGCCAAATTCACCACGTTCTGGCGGCGATCAAATTCCGCTTGGCTGATAAATTTTTTATCCAAGAGCGTGGCGAAACGCTCCAGTTCTTTGCGCGCCTGTTCATAGTCCGCGCGGACACCTTGGATTTGCGACTGAACCCCGTGTGTGCTGAGCTCATAATCGCTTGCATCAATGCGGGCCAGTGCTTGCCCCGGTTTCACCAGACTGCCGACTTCGACATAGCGGTCGATAATTTTGCCGCCAACCCGAAACGCTTTCACTGTCTCATGCCGCGCACGCACTTCACCCGAGTAGCTGTATTCCGGCGCGCGCTGAATGAGCGCCACTTTGGTTGCCAGCACCGGCATGACCACCTCGGGTTTGGTTTGAGGTTCTGCCGGTTTGGAGCATCCCGTGAGCGAGAGCACGATCGCAACGCACGTGAATACGCTAGTTAAATGCCAAGTGGTTACACGCATAGGCTGAGATAACTCCCTTCAAATGGGTGAATACTAACGTAAAATACGGCCAAGCTAGCGGCATTAAAGACAACAATTTAACTGATTTATTGTTTATTGGCACGGTATCTTAGAAGCCGCGTTTAACAAAATTAGCCGGGAATCGTCCGGTTTATGCAGGCATGCCACGCGCATTGCTTGACCGGACCTGGAGTGGACGGGCGCTGATTCGGCGATAGCCACGCCGCCATATAGCCTATTGGTATCGACTGTGCTAACGTTATCCGTGACCCCGCTGTTGAAATTTGTTACCGGGCGCGGAAAATCGCGCTTAATAAAGATCGCGGCCAAACCACATTCGCGGGCGTGTTTCCGACTAAGCTCCATCTAACCTTCTTATAGAAATCGCAGGAGTAAGTAATGTTGGCTAATCGTATCCTTTTGGTTTTCGCCGTCGTGCTGACGCTTACTTTCGGTGGTTGCGAGCGCTTCAAGTCTCCCGAAGCTTTATTCCGCGATGCCCAACGCTTGCACCAGGATGGGGACGATGTCGCGGCGATAATCCAGTTGAAAAGCGTCGTGCAAAAAACGCCGGACTTCCCTGCCGCCCGCTATCTTCTCGGGGTCAGTTACAACGATCTGGGGCAATATCCGGATGCCGAAAAGGAGTTGCGTCGAGCGCTCCAACTGGGCTATGACCCAATGCAAACCAATGCAGCGCTCGCTGATGCGTTGCTCGGTCAGGGCCAGTACAAAAAGGTGCTCGACGAGATCCACGTTTCCGCAAATGCCAGTCCCGAATCAGTGGCGCGGCTGAAGGCGCGCCGCGGTATGGCAAAACTGCAAACCGGCGACAAAGTTGGCGCGGCGCAAGACTTTGAAGAGGCGCGCCGCCTCGTTCCCAAGCAAGTGGACGCCATGCTCGGGCAAGCTCGCATCGCCGCGTTGGAGCAACATCCCGATCAGGCGTTCAAGCTTACCGATGAAGTGCTAGGTATGTCGCCGCGGAATAAAGAAGCGGGCTTGCTTAAGGCGGCCATCCTACGTGTTTCGCGTGGACCAGACGCGGCGGTTGCGGCTTATAAAGCGGTGCTTAGCATCGACCCAAAAAATGTGGTCGCCTATGTCGGCTTAATTTCCAGTTACCTGGAGCAGGGCAAGACCGAGGCTGCCCGAGAACAAGTCGAGCTCGCACGCAAGGCGGTGCCGAATAATCTCATGCTGCGGTACACGCAAGGCCAAGTCAGCTTGCAAGAGAAAAAATTTGCGCAAGCGCGCGATGCCGCATTGGATGTTCTTAAGGCCGCGCCTAACTTTATTCCCGCGAATCTGCTGCTGGGGATGGCTAATCTCGCGCTGGGTGCGAGCGAGCAGGCGGCGAAGAGCCTCGCCATAGTTGTGGCGCAAGTTCCTCAGGACACATTTGCCCGCCGCACGCTGGCCTCCGCGCAACTCCTTCAGCACCAGCCCGCGCGCGCCTTGGAAACCTTGAAACCGCTGCTGGACGCAGGAAGCCAAGATACGAAGGCTTTGGCTATCGCCGGCGACGCTTACGCGCAACTCAATCAGCCAGCCAAGGCTACGGACTATTTTGAGCGGGCGGTAAAAGTGGACCCAGCCAGCACCTCCTTGCGAACCGGACTCGCTTTCGCGCGTTTGTCAGGTGGTCAAGTTGAACAAGGCCTTGCCGATCTGAAGGCGGCTGCGGCCGCTGACCCAGCCCCTGCCCGCGCGGATTTTGCGCTCATTTCCCTGTTGATAAAGCAAAACCAGTTTGATCAAGCGCTCAAGGCAATCGATGTCTTGGCCAAAAAGGAACCGAATAGCCCGGTACCGCCTTATCTGCGCGGAACCGTGTATATCGGCAAAGGCCAACTCGACTTGGCGCGTGCCAGTTTCGAGCAGGCTGTGCGGGTAGACCCAGCGTATTTCTATGCGGCGGTTGCCCTCGCGAATATGGATATGAAAAACAACGACCGTGCCAGCGCGCACAAACGCTTCGAGACGGTTTTATCCAAGGATAAGGACAATCTCGTGGCGCTTCTCGCGCTATCCGCCTTTGCTACGCAAGACAAGAATGAGGCAGAAGCGTTCAAGCTCTTAGAGCATGCAGCCAAGGCGCACCCGGCGGCGCTGGAGCCGGCGAGCTTGCAAGCCCAACTTTATTTGGCCAAGAAAGAACCGCAAAAAGCCTTGGATGTTGCGCGGAAGTTCCAAGCTGCAAACCCGGAGCTTAACGGCGCCATAGAGCTGCTTGGCGCCACCCAAGAGGCCGCGGGAGAAAAGCAGAACGCGGTGACGACGTTTACGCAACTGGCCCAGCGCCTGCCCGATTCTCCCGAGGCCCAATTCCGCCTAGCGCGCGCCCATTCGATGGCGGGCAACACAGAAGGCGCGCGCCGCGCGCTCAACCAAGCGCTCGTATTGCGGCCGGATTACCTCGATGCTGAAGCCGTGCTGTTTTCCATGTACCTGCAAGCCAAGGAATTTGACGACGCCAAACGCGTGGCGCAACAGGTGCAGAAAAATCATCCTAAGATAGCCGCGGGCTGGGTCATGCAGGGCGACCTTGAGATGACACTCAAGCAGTACCCGCAGGCGATGAAGAGTTACGAATCGGCCGCCGCACTGGGGCGGAATGGCGATGTGGAAATCCGCATTCATCAAGCCTATATGGCGGCAGGACAGCGCAAGGCGGCAGACGCCAGATTGCTGGCGTGGCTCAAGGACAATCCCAGTGACCGGGCGACGCGGTTTTATTTGGCCCAGGTATACATGGCTAGCAGCCAGAATAAGGAGGGCATTGAACAGTACGAGATTATTCTCAAGGCCGAGCCCGGCAATGCGCTTATCATGAACAATCTAGCGTGGCTGTATCACCGAACGCGGGATGCACGGGCGCTTAGTACTGCAGAGCAGGCAAATAAGCTGCGGCCAGATGTGCCATCGATCGCCGACACGCTGGGTTGGATTCTTGTCGAAGAGGGCAACACCGCTCGCGGCCTGGAAGTTCTGGAGAAAGCCCACGCCAGCGCTAAAGACCAGCCGGAGATCACTTTCCACTACGCAGCTGCGCTGATCAAGGCCGGTAACAAAGCCAAGGGCCAGCCTCTGCTCGCAGAGCTTATCAAGTCCGGCAAAACATTCCCGCAGATCGAGGAAGCAAAACGGCTGCTTGGACCTTAAGTTAGCCGGCGGCACTTATGGAAGATAACCGGCACCGTTGAATCTGAAGGGGAAGCATGCCCACCTTGCCCCGCGCGCTGTTTTTCGCGGAGTCCGTCACCCTGGCGCACCTGGCCCGGCCCTTGGTGCTGGCGCAGGCATTGCAACCCCAATGGCAGGTTGCTCTTGCCTGTGCTCCAGCCTACCGCGAGTTCGCGATCCAGTCCGGGCTGGAACTCCTTGCGCTGGAGAGCATCACCCCAGCCCAGTTTCGCGCCGCAGTTGATCGCGGCACGCGCTTCTACACGGCGGCTACGTTGCGCCGCTATGTGGCAGACGACCTGGCTCTCATCGGGCGCTACCAGCCAGACCTGATCGTCGGCGACTTCCGGCTCAGCCTTTCGATCAGCGCGCGTCTCGCTGGCATCCCCTATGCCGCCATCAGCAGCGCCCATTGGAGTCCCTACTACCGCCACGCTGGCTACCCTATGCCGGTACTGCCCTTGACCCGGGTGCTAGGCACGCGTATCGGCCACTTTCTGTACCGGTACGCGAGCCCGTTTGCGATGGCTTATTTCTGTCGGCCCTTCAATCAGGTGCGGCGGGAATACGGACTGCCGGAACTGGGAACCGACCTGCGCCCGTTTTACACGGACGCCGAACAAGTGTTTTACACAGACATCCCGGAGCTCTACCCCACGGACGCGCTACCGGCCCATCACCATTACATCGGGCCGATTATCTGGGAGCCACCCGTCGCGCTTCCCCTCTGGTGGGACAAGCTGGTCGAAGGCGAGGTGCTCGGCTACGTAACCCTGGGCAGTTCCGGCGATGCGGCGCTATTGCCGCGCATTCTGGGCGTCCTGGGCACGCTTCAGGGCATCTCGCTGGTGGCGACCACGGGCGCTCGTGTGACCGGTGCCTTGCCGCCCAATGTCCGGGTGGCCGACTACCTGCCCGGGGCAGTGGCCGCGCGCCGCGCCCGCTTTGTGATCTGCAACGGCGGCAGCCTCACCGCCCAGCAAGCCTTACTCGCTGGCGTGCCGGTCATCGGCATTTGCAGCAATATGGACCAGTTTCTTAATATGGAGGCTGTCGTCGCCTGCGGCGCGGGGATTGCTCTGCGGGCGGACGAGGTTTCGGCCGCCGCACTCGCCGCCACGATCCAGCGGATTCTCGCGGAACCGGGTTTCCGCCAGGCTGCGCTGACTTTGCGGGATGCACTTTCCCGCTATGATGCGCCGCGCCGGTTCGCCGAACTGGCCGCCGATCTGCGCCCGCCATCGAGCAATTGATCAACCGGGAGTAACGCCGATGCGACAGATATCCCTCCCCCAAATCGCCAGCTTTTTCGCCATGCTGGCCCTCATCCTCGCCCTCGGCATCACTACCACCGGATTAACGCTGGGCCGCTTGGCGCTCGGAGACTTCCGCGGCGTGACTCTGCTGCTGGGTGGAGCCGTCGTCTGCTATTTGTACGCCTTCCTGATATACCGCTTATTTTTGGCGGTTTTTCCACTCGAAGAGGGCGAATTAGCCGAGGGATCCCGCGCCGAATTTGCCGCCCAAGTAAATATCCTGTTCTACCTCATGCTCTTCAATAGCCTCATCCGCACCCACTTCCTGCCGGTGCCGCTAATGCGGCTGGTGTATCAGGCTCTCGGCACGAAGTTCGGCTGCAATAGTTACAGTGCCGGCGTCATCCTCGACCCACCCCTTACAGAAATGGGAGATAACTGCATCATCGGGCACGATGCGGTTCTGTTCTCCCACGCCATTGAGGGCAAGAGTCTGGCGCTGGCCCGAATTCGCTTAGGCAACAACGTCACTATCGGCGCCACCGCTGTGATTATGTCGGGCGTCGTAATCGACGATGGTGCCATCGTGTCCGCCGGTGCGGTAGTACTTAAGGGCACGCGCATCGGGGCGGGTGAGGTCTGGGGTGGGGTGCCGGCTAAGATGTTGCGGCCGGCTGCGGGAACCGGAGCGACCTAGCTATGTCGATTAATTTTACATTTCCGTAAATAAATTCTGCCAGCACGCCAATATTTTTTTTAAGGTATTGTTTTTATAACATATATTTTTTCTGGCACGGTAGGTGCTTAGCTTAAGGCAAACCGCTTCGGCGGCAAAGAACCAAATTGCGTAATTCTTAAAACATCAACAAATAATAGGAGCTTTTCATGAAAAGTAAATTTAAGTCTCTGGTAATGGCGACAGCAGTTGCTGGTGCCCTGATCGCCGCCTCTGTGCCGGCTCATGCGTATGTGTATGCTGAAGCCGACTTGAATCTTCGGAATTTGAACATCGCGGTCGGTACAATTGGTTCTACGGGTGGCTTCACTGCTGGCTCCGCAACGATTAACAGTTGGACCTTTACCGCCACCAACACGGCTACGCTTTACGGTAGCTCGGTGGTTACCAGCGCGACTTGCGGCATTGCGACCGCGTGCGGCCCGACTGGTTCACGCCTTATTCCGGGCGCGGCAAACGGCCCTGGCGGTTCTGTAGTTCGCGGTGCAACGGATTTTACCTACTACGGGCCAACCGGCGCAGGCACTTTCTCCAATTCCACGTCGGCACTTTACACCGCGGAGTTGGCGGGCGATCCATCAACCGCTGGCCACACCATTGCGGAATCGAATATTGCAACTGGTACTACTAGCGCAAGCGCCAACTCGGAAATCAAGTCGACGACCTCGCTGAATATTACCTTTACCGTATCCGGCACGAACGCATTTAAAATTGCATTTGAAGCTGATCCAGCCACCATGGCGTCTTTCCACGATGTCGCCGGTACTAAAGGCAGCGCCCTGGCACAACTGCAAACCAGTTTCAAGCTGCGCAACAACACTACAGGTGTATCGGCTACCTGGGCTCCGGACGGAAGTAACGCCTGTACATCGCTGACTTGGGCTTGCCTCGTATCTGACGGCGCTGATCTTAACCATGTTTCAAATCAAGGTCTTAACAATGGGGCCGACGATGTTTACAGCCGTACCACTGGCTGGTCTAACTTCAGCCTTTTATTGACCGGGCTCGTCAATGGTAGCTACACCTTGACCTTAGACACCCTGGCGTCAACCGATGTAACCCGCGTCCCAGAACCCGCTTCCCTCGCCTTGATGGGCCTCGGTTTGGCTGCACTCGGTGGTTTCGTTGCGCGCAAGCGTAAGCAGGGCTAAGCAAGCTACTTTTTCCGCATTCGCATCATTCCAAGCCGGGCCTAGCGCCCGGCTTTTTTATTGCCTGCTCGCCACGCGGCCTTCGACGGCGTCCGCCGCGCGTTCGGCGCTATTCCATCCCGTGAAGTGGCCGGAAAATGCCTGCGCCCGGGTGCGGTAAGCGGGTTCGTCAAGCACCTGGCGCAGGGCGTCGGCGACTAAACCAAAGCCTCGGTTTTTGACTGCCTTGAGGGTAAGCGTTTTTCCTAAACCGAGTTGCTGAATGCGCTTCCCACCGTAGTATTGTTCCTGGTGCGTAGCGACCACGACGGTTGGCAAGCCGTAGGCCAAGGCCTGATACAGGGTGCCATTGCCGCCATGACAGCAGACCAGGGAGCAGTAGGGTAACAGGGCGTCGGTATTGATATAGCGTTCGAGAAAAACGCCTTTGATAGTGATCTGCGCGGTATCGACCGGGGTTGCCCCAGTAGCCACTATGACTTGGATGCCTTCCCGGGCTAGGATGCCAAGCTGCGGAATTAGATCTTCCAAGCTCTCGGAACCTAAGGCGAAATAAACCGTCGGCTTGCCCAGTTCAAGTTGCGCCAAGCACGCGGGCGCGGGCAGGGTGTTGTGCCAAGTCAGCGGCCCCACATACCGGGCGTGAGGCGGCAGGGCGCACACCGGGCTGAATTCGGGCAGATCGGCCAGCAGCGATTGATCGCCCTCTTCGTGGGCATAACCGTATAGTCGCGCCAAGCCCCGCCGTTTGCGAATGCGGTTCAGGCCGCCCATTACCAGCCAGTCGTAGAAAAAGTTCTCGCTCGCGTTTTCTACGCGATCTGCCAGCGCGATGCCGGGAAAGGATGAACCAAGCACATTGCCCAGGCTGAAGAAGGGAATGCGGCGATAAGGCGTGAGGTGAACGTTCACCACCGCCACGGTTTTCAAGCCAGCTTGTTCGGCGGAGGTGCGTGCGCTGGGGCGGTTATCGAGCAGCACCAGATCGGGGCGAACAGCGTCATACAGGGTCAGTTCGGCCGCGATAAACTGTTCGAGTTGATCCTCGCGATAAACTTCCCACAGCCGCCCGGAGCGCACCGCGCGCACGACCTGTTCCACGGACATGTAGGGTAGTTCCCGCGTCTCGAAGCCGTCCCATCCTGCAACCTGCAAATACCTGCCGTGACCGGCGAAGATGACTTCATGGCCGCGAGTGCGCAGCACTTTGGCGATCTCAAGCAGGCGGGACACGTGGGCCAACGCGTGCGCGTTGGGCAGCGCGAGGAGTTTCATTTGACCCGGTTCTCGCTTCCGGGCTGGCTATTCACTTGTTGCTCCAATTTTTGCAAAGGGAGCCTGACAGAACGTGATTGGGCTCGCGGGCCGGCACCGATACGCGCTATGAAAACGGCACGTTCCAAGCCCTCGCCGAGGAGACTTCCCAAGCGTGCAGCCAAGGGAGAAGCCGCCTTCAGAATTTCTTCCTGCTGGGTGAAGTGGCGCTCCTCGCGCAGATAGCGCGCGAAGATCAGGGGAGTCATCTCCGGCTGGAGCTGCAGCCGGAGATGATCCGCCGTTAGCCAGAATCGTTGAACCCGGCGCCCGGCCTCGACATAGTCCATGAGCGTCTCCGGCACACGATCCGCAAGCAGTGCAAAATGGGCGCCGCAGGCGAGACTTGGCACCCAATCGAGCTGGATCCGCGGAGACAGTGTGCCCGCCAGAAAGGTATTGAAAAACTTTACCCGGTTCCAGCTCGCCATCACCCAACGCATGAGCATGAGGGTGAGCGGATCGAGACCGAAGGATTGATCCGGAATTTTGTCTTCGCTGAAGCGCTTGCCCCAGTCGATGATTCGCCGATGCACCTCATAAGCCTCGCGCATGGTCAGCCGCAACTTGGCGTTAGCAAACATGAGGCGCGCGGCAGCCCATTTCGCTGGCCACCCCTCTAACCACAACACGGTAAAGTCAGGTTTCACGGCGGCTTCCAATGCCCGCTTTTCTTCACGGGTCAGTGCGCGCATGCTGAGCGGACGCCGCTGGACGCTACGCGTCTGAATAGATGCCGCAAGCGGATCGGCGGCGATAGCAGGCGCCGGTCGCAGCAGAACATCAAATACCGGATTTTGCTCCGGTGAGTCGCTCCGGCGTTGGATATCGGCTTCTCGGCCGTATGCCGTCGATGCAATGGCAATCGTCTCTAACATGGCGCCCAGCGACAATTGGCTGCCATGCCCATCGAGGTCATAGACACACTCGCTACGCGTGTCGAATCCGTGTACGGCGAACCGGTTCTCATTGATAATTTCGAAGCGCCAAGGTTGGGTGTTGTCGCCCGAAGGCGCCCAGCGGGCGAGATCGAGAATCGAATTCAGGGGCTCCGGGGGCGCCGTTCCGGCTTCCCCTGACACCACTATGTGGGATGCGATCATGGTCATGCTTTTCCCGGGACGGCGGGGGTTACAGGGCGCAACAAGTATTTCAAATAGGCACCGTACCCGTGAAACACCCGCGTATCGTCAATCAAACCAGCGGAACGGAATATCTCGTGCACGCGAGGCAGATTCGAATACGAGACCCCGGGGAAAAGATGATGGTAGGGATGCAGAGCGAAGTTCAGGTTGGGCAGCAGCAACATTTCCCACCAGCGCGGTACGATGATCGGGGAAGATTCGCCAATGGCCGCATTGCGTAGATTGTATTTGTGCTCGCAAACAGCGCCCCAACGCACGATCACCTGAAACACCGTGACCAGCGGCAGCAGCCAATACAGTAGAAACAAGTGCCAGGTATTCGTAACCGTGAGCGCGGCGGCTACGCAGCCATAGAATGCAAGCCGAATCCACTTGGGCGTCGGATGCGGACGCTTGAATGCGCCGCCTTCGAGCCGCTTCCCTTTCAATAAGCGCCACACGTTGAATCCGAGCAAGTCGCCCAGGATCAACTGCGCGAAACGCCAAGCTGGCATAGGGAAGGTCCAGTCACGGCCGCTCTTGCGTAAGAAGTCCGGATCTTTTTCGGTAAAGAAATACTTGTGGTGAGACAGGTGAACCTGTGCATAGTTTTCAACGGTCAGCACCAACAGTGGGTAAGCCGCGAGCAGGTTGGCAATCACATCACCCCGCCGTGCCGGAAAGCCGAGGCAATGCGCCTGCTCATGCACCAGAAGGCCCAGCACATTTTGCCGGGTCGCGACAATCAGCATGACTAGCAGGCTGACCCAGACGTTGTTTGCAACGGCGGCCCACCAAATTGCGCCAAAGATGATTACCCAAGCCAAAAACGCCGCGCGTAGGAATGGCCACGGGCGAGGCCCGGCAAGCGCCAAGATCTGGCTGCCGGCGTCTGCCGGCAGCGCTTGGCGCTCACCCAATAGGCCGAATTCGGTAGTGGTCGCGTGTGCCATAGTGAATGTTCCTAAGCAGGCCGTGCGCTGCACAAAAAGCCATGTATCGGGCCCTTTTCTGCAGACGCATGTCATGATGGTATCATGGCATCATCTTGGCGCAGTTGTGTTGTGACCATACTTAAACCGGCTAAAGGATTGCGCCGATGGCGCGCGCGGGAGGCATGCAATGAAAGACGAGCTCGATTTTGACGGATTGGCGCTCATCGCCGGCGGCCACACGGCATTTCAGCTCTTGTGGGCAGGTGTCCAGTTGGGCGTATTTGCACTGCTGTCTAAGCAGTCTGGATTGAGCCGCGCAGAGATTACAAGCAAGATTGGCATCCAGGAGCAACCCGCAAAAATTTTACTTACCGGCCTGGCTGCGTTGCGATTGGTCGTGAAAGAAGGCGATGCTTACCGCAACGCCCGCGTCGTAGAAGAATTATTGTCGCCGGATAGTCCGGGCAATATGATCGACGTTTTGGGCTGGCAGCATCACATTGTTTATCCCGCAGAATTCGATTTCCTCGATTCACTAAAACAGAACCGCAACGTTGGGCTACGCTATTTTCCCGGCGACGAAGACAACTTGTATAGCCGCCTAGCGCACGACCCGCACCTGGAAAAAGTTTTCCATGATGCGATGGCATCCCTCTCGCACTCGGCTAACGCCATTCTGGCCTCTCAGGGTGATTTGAGCGGCATCCGTCACTTAGTCGATGCGGGCGGTGGCAACGGCGAGAACGTGATCACCTTGGCTCGGGCAAACCCGCATCTACGTCTGACCGTATTTGACGCCCCGACTGTGTGCGCCCGGGCTCGGGAAAATATCGATCGAGCCGGACTGGCAGATCGAATCGGAACCCACCCAGGAAATTTCTTTGTCGATCCCTTCCCGCAGGATATCGACGCCATTCTTTTTGCTCACATGCTTACCATTTGGTCCATGGAGCGCAATACGGCTTTGCTGCGGCGGGCCTACGAAGCACTCCCCCCCGGCGGGCAGGTCATCATCTTTAACATGATGGGAAATGACGACGAAAGCGGCCCCATGACAGCGGCACTCGGCTCACCCTATTTCCTGTGCATCGCAACCGGCCAGGGCATGCTTTATCCGGTCAAAGACTTTGAGCGCATGCTGGCCGACGCCGGGTTCAAGCAAACACGGCGCTTAACTTTACCCCGAGATCATGTGGTTCTTGTGGGTGTTAAATAGGTCGTGGATTACGATTACGATTTGGCGTTTTCCCGAAATCTCGGACTTATTCAGCCTGAAGAGCAGCTGCTGCTGCGTACTAGCCGGGTCGCGATTGCTGGTTTGGGGGGGGTTGGCGGCGTGCACCTCACAACACTTGCCCGGCTTGGCATCGGCCGTTTTCACATCGCAGATTTCGATCATTTTGAGCTGCACAACATCAACCGGCAAGCTGGCGCACTGTACTCCACCTTGGGGAGCGAAAAGTCCGAGGTGATGCAGCGCATGGCCTTGGATATCAACCCGACTGCAGACGTAAAAACCTTCCGCGAGGGCGTTACGGCTAACACCATCGCTGCGTTTCTGGAGGGTGTTGATGTGGTCGTGGACGGCTTGGATTATTTCGCGGTGGCCGCGCGTGATTTGCTCTATCGCGCCGCGCATGAGAGGGGTTTGCCAGTTGTCGCCGCAGGGCCCATTGGCGCCAGCGCGGCCCTCCTCGTCTTCTTGCCAGGGGGCATGACATGGCACGAATACTTCGCCATGGACCTGGCCCGGGATGAGATCGATAAGTATGTGTTATTCGCCATAGGCACAGCCCCCAAAGCCACCCAGATGCCTTACTTGGACCGTCGTTACGTGAGCCTCGCCGAAAAGCGCGGCCCCTCGCTTTCACTGGCTGTCCAGTTGTGTTCCGGGGTCGCGGCGGCGGAAGTGATGAAATTGCTACTGAAACGGGGAACCGTTCGAGGCGCCCCTTACTTTCAACAATTTGACGCTTATCGCGGAAAGTTTGCGGTGGGTAAATTGCGTTGGGGTAATCGCGGGCCGCTGCAACGTTTAAAGCTTGCGCTGCTGAGGCGTTGGCTTACAAACCAGAAAAACGGCTAAAATAAAAACTCTCTGCGGTGTCTCGTCCCTCGTGAGCCGCTTCGCAATAGACGCCCTACATCAATTGTTGCGCATCAAACGGGCCACCATGCCACTCTCATCCTGCGGACTAAAAAAGAAGGGGTAAATCGATTTTACCCCTGAAATTTCAGCGAAGGTGCCGCCATGGCTGGCAATCTCTTGAGTGGCAATCTCAAATGGCAAGTGCAGCAAAATCGCCGGGGCATTTACGCGCGGGCACATGCGTTCTTCGCCCAATTGTTCGAAACCCAGCATGCGTTTGTAAAACACCGCATGCCGCGGATTGACTTCGATTACCGTGTCGGTGGCACCGTGGATCAGGTGCGCATAAATATAAGCGAGATGAAACAGGGAAGCGAGTACGCGTTTGGATTTGATTTCCTGATCCACTGCGAGCTTGGTGAATTCACAAACCCGGTGCTGGTCTTGGCGCAGCCGGTCGATTTCATCCTTATATAGCGTATCTACCAGTAAGCCGGCGGGCGAGTCGAGGCCGATGGTGAGCGTGCTGATGACATGGCCTTCGAGATCGGCCATGAGCGTAATGCGGTTAGGCGTATCGCCGGTTGCACCGGCAGTTTCGTAGCCGCGCCAAGCATACATTTTTTTGATCAGTAGGCTGGCGGATTCGCGTCGGCCATCAGAGTTGGCGAGCCGAATTTTGAATTGCTGCTGGTCGAGTGCGATATTGTTCGTGTCGGTGTGCTCTTGGCGTTCGAGCGACATAGTACGTAGCGGCGGGGTGCCCAAGGGTAGCCCGACAATGGTTTGAGCCCAATGATCTGCCGGATTATCGTTAGCACTCATATCCTATTCCTGACTCGCGAAAATTTATCCACGTATCCCTAGCGGCACCAGGCCGTTTTAGGGACAATAGCGGATAATTTTGAGCGCAGCGCAGCGCCATGCCCGAACAACAAAACTTATTCCAAGACACCATCTCCGACGAGTACGCCAAATATCTGGTGTATTCACGGCAAGAAATCGCGCAAATTCTGCGCGAGCTAATCCAGCATAATGAACTGGTTACCGCTTATTTCAACCAGGGCAAAGAATTTTTCCTGACCTCCTTCTTGGCGGTGGAGCCCGATGGCAGCCTGACGCTGGATTGCGGTACCGATGCCGAAACCAATCGCCGTGCACTTATTAGCGGCAAAATAATTTTCGTCTCAAGCCAAAGCCGCATCAAAATTCAGTTTAGCACGTCGGCATTAGAGCAGATTGATTTGGGCGGCCGTCCCGCCTTCCGCGCCCCTTTGCCGGGCAGTGTGCTTAAGTTGCAGCGGCGCGAATACTACCGGCTGGTGGCGCCGATTCGCGTGCCGCTACTTTGCATTGTTCCCGATTTGGTGGGCGTGCGGTTTGAAGCCATGGTGGCGGATATTAGTGTGGGCGGCGTGGGCATCAGCGGGTTCCCGCCCGAGGTGGCGCTTGAGATAGGTCAGGTGTTCGCAGATTGCCGCATCGCCTTGCCGGAACATGGGACGGTGGTGTCGGCATTGGAGGTGCGCAATCTGCCGCAAATGACTTTGCGTTCCGGCATGCCGGTGGTGCGCGCCGGTTGCGGTTTTGTCGGCATTCCCGCGCCGCATCAAGCGATGATCCAGCGCTACATCATTCGTATTGATCGCGAGCGGCGTGCCTTGCTTAGGGGCGGCTAGGGTTCCTGCTACAAACGGGCTTTAAGCCAACGCGCCACATCTAGCGCGAAGTAAGTCAGAATCGCGTCGGCCCCGGCGCGCTTGAACGCCAATAGTGATTCCAGCACACAAGCTTGCTCATTTAACCAGCCGTTTTGTGCGGCGGCTTTAAGCATCGCGTATTCGCCGCTGACTTGATAGACGAAAGTCGGCGCGCCAAATTCGTCTTTTACTCGGCGCACTATATCGAGATAAGGCATGCCCGGTTTTATCATCACCATGTCCGCGCCCTCTTCGAGGTCGAGACCGACTTCCCGCAGCGCTTCATCCGAATTCGCGCAATCCATTTGATAGGTGTACTTGTTGCCCGCGCCCAGATTGGCGCTGGAACCCACCGCATCGCGGAATGGCCCGTAAAAGCTCGATGCATATTTGGCGGAATAGGCCAGGATGCGGGTATGGATATAGCCGGCTTGATCGAGGCTAGCGCGAATGCCGCCGATGCGGCCATCCATCATGTCCGAGGGCGCGACGATGTCCGCCCCGGCCTGGGCGTGACACAAAGCCTGTTTTTGGAGTACTTCCACGGTTGCATCGTTGAGCACATAGCCCGCGTCATCGATCAAGCCGTCTTGGC